>DJXF01000049.1 GCA_002449635.1 Clostridiales bacterium UBA7011
TCCGAGGACTTCGTCAAGGCACACGGCCTCAAGCCGATGGCTAAGATCCGTTCCTACGGCTCTGTCGGCTGTGATCCGTCCATCATGGGCATCGGCCCGATCGAGTCCACCCGTCAGGCTCTGTCCCGCGCAGGTCTCACCGTTGCTGATCTCGACCTGATCGAGTCCAACGAGGCATTCGCAGCACAGGCATGCGCAGTTAACTCTACGCTCGGCTTCGACATGGACAAGGTCAATGTCAACGGCGGCGCAATCGCTCTGGGCCATCCGATCGGTGCGGCAGGCTGCCGTATTTCCACCACCCTGCTGTACGAAATGATCAAGCGCGATGCTACCATCGGCCTGGCTACCATGTGCATCGGCGGCGGCATGGGCGAAGCGATCATCCTCGAGCGCGACGAGCTTTGCAAGTAAAATAAAAAACATAGAGGGGGCGTGCAAGCCGACGTTCCCCTCTATCCCCATTCAACATCATTTGTCAATACAGAGGCGACTTTGTCCCTCTGAACATCATAGTAAGGAGTTGTATTTATTATGGCAGATCATGTTTTCCAGACCGAGTCCGTATATGTAGACCTTCCGGAGCAGTACATTGCGCTGATTACCATCGACCGTCCGAAGGCTCTGAACGCGCTGAACACCACCGTTTATCACGAGCTGGACAAGGCTATCACCTATGTCGATGAGCTGGGCAACGACATTCGCTGCCTGATCGTTACCGGCGGCGGCAACCGTTCGTTCGTAGCAGGCGCTGATATCGCTCAGATGTCCACCATGACTCCGGAGGAAGCAAACTTCTTCGGTTATGACGGCAACCGCGTTGTTCGTCGTCTGGATCAGTTCCATTGCCCGGTTATCGCAGCAATCCACGGCTACTGCCTCGGCGGCGGCCTCGAGCTGGCACTGGCTTGTGAGCTGCGCGTTGCTTCCAAGCAGGCGATCTTCGCAAAGCCGGAGGTTACCCTGGGCATCATGCCGGGCTGCGGCGGCACGCAGAGACTTCCGCGTACCATCGGCGTAAACCGCGCAAAGGAAATGATTTACACCGGTATGCAGGTTGACACCGACTACATGTATCAGAACGGTCTGCTGAACCACGTTTACGACGATCAGGAATCCATGATGGAAGGCGCACTGGACCTGGCTCGCAAGATCGCAAAGAACGCACCGCTCGGCATCAAGCATGCGAAGGACTCCATCAACGTCGGCATGCAGGTTGATATCGGCAACGCAATCCGTTTCGAGAGCAACTGCTTCGCACAGGTATTCGCTACCGAAGATCAGAAGATCGGTATGAGAAACTTCCTCGAGAAGCGCGGCACCAAGAAGAACCCGACCCCGAAGGATCCGTTCATCGGCAAATAATTGTTTTTTTCAGAATTTCATCCATTGTTTCGAATGTCTATCGTAAATAGGAGATAAAATCAAATGAAAGTTACTGTATTTGGCGCAGGCAACATGGGTGCCCGTATTGCGGAAGTTTTTCTGAAGGCTGGTCACGCTGTTACGCTGATTGACATCAAGGAGCAGTTCTGTGAAGGCGGCAGAAGCCGCATCGAAGGCGACCTCGCAGGCGCCGTTAAGAGAGGCAAGATGACGCAGGAGCAGATGGATGCCTGCCTGGCAAACCTGACCCTGTCTGTCGACCGCAAGGATGCTGCCGGCTCTGAGTTTGTCATGGAAGTTATTCTGGAGAGAATGGATCTGAAGAAAGAGCTTCTCGAAGAGCTCGACACCATTCTGCCGGAGAACTGCATCATCGGCACCAACACCTCGGCACTCTCCATCACTGAGATCTCCAACGCAGTTCCGAATCGTTCGGACAAGGTCGTCGGCTGCCATTTCTTCAATCCGGCTCACATCATGAAGCTGGTTGAGGTTACCCGCGGCATGAAGACCTCTGAGGATACCTATCGCAAGGCTTACGAGCTGATGGAATCCCTCGGCAAGACTCCGGTCCATGTCAACGAGGGTCCGGGCTTCGTTGTAAACCGCATCCTGATCCCGATGATGAACGAAGCAATCGGCATCTATGCAGAAGGCATTGCGACTCCGTCCCACATCGATCTGGCTATGCAGAACGGCGCCGGCATGAAGTCCGGTCCGCTCCACACGGCTGATCTGGTTGGTCACGACATCAACCTCGCTATCATGAACACCCTCTTCACCGAGACCGGCGATCCGAAGTATCGTCCGCATCCGCTGCTGAAGAAGATGGTTCGTGCAGGCTATCTGGGCGTGAAGACCGGCAAGGGCTTCTTCACCTATGACGGCCCGTTCGGCGCTGAGATCCCCGGCGGCGAGCTGACCATCCGTTAAAAAAACAAGCTGTTTTCTCCCTCGCAGAGATTTTTTCCCTGCGAGGGATTTTTTTACCCCGCGAGCGCGCCCACAAAAACGCACAAAACGCACAAAAATGCCGCCTCTCTCCAGCCCTGACCGGAAAGAAACGGCATTTCTTTTTCCATTCATCTGCAGCACCTTTGGGGATATCCCCCAAACGGAATTCCGCGGTGCTGCCGCTGTGTGTTTCTGCGGTGCCGGCAAAATCAGCCGAAATCAGCGGTTTTTGAACCCGTCCAGCTTCTGCTTGCTGACAAACGCCTGCATGGCATCCTTCTGATCCTCTGTCGAGAAGCACAGGCCAAAGGCTTCCGTCTCGTAGGCCGCGCCGGTGGCAATATCCACCTGCATACCGCGGCGAATGGCAGCCTTGGATTGGCGCACTGCGATCTGTGCCTGTGCGGCAATCGCGTTTGCCAGCTCCATTGCCTTGTCCATCAGCTCCTCCGGGGCATAGACATGGCTGACCAGACCGATTTCCTTCGCCTCAGCCGCCTTGATGACGCGCGCTGTGAGAATCAGCTCCATGGCATTGGAAACGCCGACAATGCGCGGCAGCCGCTGCGTGCCGCCAAAGCCCGGTGTGATGCCGAGGCCGGTTTCCGGCTGACCGAATTTTGCCTTTTCGCTGGCAATCCGGATATCGCACGCCATCGACAGCTCACAGCCGCCGCCCAGTGCAAAGCCGTTGACCGCCGCAATGGTCGGCTTGGTGAGATGCTCGAGCTTGAGGAAAACCTCGTTGCCCAGTGCGCCGAACTTTTTCGCTTCAATCGCGGAAATCTTCGCCATTTCACTGATATCCGCACCTGCGACAAACGCGCGGCCGGCACCGGTCAGAATGACAACGTAGATTTCATCATTGCGCTCGACCTGATCCAGCGCGTCCGACAGATCGTGCAGCGTCTGGCTGTTCAGCGCGTTGAGCACTTCCGGATGGTTCATCGTGATGACACCGATGTGTCCCTTTTGCTCCACCGTTACAAATGACATAATTGGTTGCTCCTCTCTCTTTCCTTTCGAGAACCCGTCCCATTTCGGTTTCTCGTTTTTTTATTATACGCTCTTCCGGCTGATTCCTCAAGTCT
>DJXF01000091.1 GCA_002449635.1 Clostridiales bacterium UBA7011
GACTGCATCGTGGAGACGCCGGAGACCGAGGAGCAGCCGCTGACCAAGGTGCACACGCCGGGAACCAAGACGATTGAGGCGGTCTGCGCGTACCTCGGCGCACCGGCGAACGCGTCGTGCAAGGCGGTCGTCTACCAGAAGAATCTCACCGATGAATATGTCATTGCGTTCCTCCGCGGCGATCTCGAGGTCAACGAGACCAAGCTGCGCAACGCCGTCGGCGCGGAGATCCATCCGGCGGAAATCACCGAGGAGAGCGGCATTGTCGCCGGCTTTATCGGCCCGGTCGGCCTGCCGGAGGGCGTGACCTATGTGGTCGACAAGTCGCTCGCCGCGCTCAACAGCTCGGTTTGCGGCGCGAATGAGGAGGATTATCACTACACCGGCTACAACGTCAAGCGCGACACGCCGGACGCGGTCATCGCCGATATCGCCAAGACGTATGAGGGCGCGATCTGCCCGGTCTGCGGCAAGCCGCACATCCGCATTCGCCGCGGCATTGAGGTCGGCAACATTTTCCAGCTCGGAACCAAGTACACCGAGTCCATGGACATGACCTACATCGGACAGGACGGCAAGCCGCACCATCCGATTATGGGCTGCTACGGCATCGGCGTCGGACGCCTTGCCGCCTCGGTCTGCGAGGTCAGCCATGACGATTACGGCCCGATCTGGCCGATGTCCATCGCGCCGTGGCAGGTGCACATCTGCGCCATCAAGGCGACCGACCCGCAGGTGCGCGAGACGGCGGACAGTCTGTACCGGCAGCTGCAGGACGCGGGCATCGAGGTCATTTACGACGACCGCAAGGTGAGCGCGGGCAATATGTTCTCGGATGCCGACCTGCTCGGCGTGCCGGTTCGCGTGATTGTCAGCCCCAAGACGATCAAACGCGGCGCGGTGGAGATCTCCACGCGCGACAAGACACTGCGCGAGGACGCCGCACCGGAGCAGGCAGCCGGCATCGTGTCCGGTCTCGTGCGCGATATGCTGGACGCGTGCAAATAACGAAAACAGGAAAACGGCAGGCGCGGGAGCACAGGCTTCCGGTCTGCCGCTTTTTTCAGAAAGGGGAATACCACTTGTGAATCGTTGGACACAGGCACTGGAAAAGATGCCGGTTTCCGCGGAAAATGCGGAGGAGGTCACAAACGACGCCATAGAGGGCGTGCAGTCGGTCACCAGCCTGCTGCATCTGCCGGACTGGGTGGGGCGCGTTCTGTTTATCGTGCTGGTCATTGCGGTCATGCTGCTGCTCGTGCGCCTGGTCAACCGCGCGTTCCGGCGCACCATTGCGGCGATGGCGGCGGCGGGAAACAGCAGTGTGACGCTGATTTCGTTTGCGCGCTATGTCGCGCTGTTCGCCATCTATTTCGCCGGCTGCGTGATTGTCATATCGAGCATACCCGGCGCGGGCGATTCGCTCAACGCGCTGCTCGCATCCGGCGGCATTCTGGCGGTCATCGTCGGCTTTGCCGCGCAGGATGCGCTGAGCAATGTGGCGGGCGGCGTCATGATCCTGATTTTCAAGCCGTTTGTCATCGGCGATTTCGTGCGCTATGTCGATGCCGGCGTGTCCGGCACCATCGAGGAAATTTCGCTGCGGCACACCGCAATCCGCACGCCGGAGAACAAACGGCTGATTATCCCGAACGGAAAAATCAATCAGGGCGTTATCGAAAATGCGAACTACACGGATACGCGCGTTTGTGAATTTTTTAACGTCGGCATCACCTATGAGAGCGATCTGGAGCGCGCCATCGCCATTTTGCGCGCGGAGGTGATGAAGCAGCCCCTGCATCTGGACGTGCGCGACCCGGTGACGCAGGCGGAGGATCCGGAGGTGCAGGTGGAGGTTGTCGAACTTGCAGATTCCGCCGTGGTTCTGCGCGCATGGCTGTGGTCAAAGGATATTTCCAGCGCGTTCAAATTGAAATTTTTGCTCAATAAAGCTGTAAAACTGCGCTTTGACGCGGAGGGAATTGAATTTGCCTATCCGCACCTGACCATCACAAAATAAAACAACTTTCTCTTGCCCGCGCGGGACAAACCGGTTCCGTGCGGGCTTTTTTTGTTCCGATTATGCAGGATTCCGGTCAGGATTTCCGAGACTGTCAGCTTTTTCACGTTCGTCAAAAGGCACAAAAACAAATCACGCAAATTGTGGGAAATAAATAGCAAAAATGCGAGATAATATAGAACATACACAACGAACAGCGAAATTACGCCGTGTTTATTGTGCATATTTACACTTGAAGTGCGGCGGAGAAGCGAGTATGATAAGAGCCATGCTGAGGGACACAAAACCGAGGCACCGGGCGCAGAGCCGCCCGGCCGCAATTCCGGAAGAAAACGATTGTGCTCCGGCTTCCGGATGGTGCGCAGGGGAAGAAAGAAATCCGCGCGATGCCTGCAAAAGGCGCAAGCGCGCACCGCGGAAACGCGGCTTCCCTCTTGTGAATTTTCCGGAGGCGAAACTATCATCCGCCGTTCGTTCGGTCCGATGACAGGCATGCGCACGCAGATGGTGCATGCCGGAAAACCGGACCGGCGGCCGCTGTCTGCTGCGGCGCGTGATTCGCCTGCCGGGAAACAACTTCCGCTTTACGCAAAGGAGTGAACAAATATGTTCAAATGGGTTGATGACCTGGCAAAGGCCCGCATGATGGAGCTGAAAAACGAGAAGATTACATCTGCTGTCCGCAGTGCAAGACACTGAGAGACGGCACCGACGAGATAAAAGGAGTGACGAACTGATGTTTCAGTGGTTCGACGAAATGGCAAAGGCCCGCATGATGGAGCTGAAAAACGAGAAGATTACATCTGCTGTCCGCAGTGCAAGACACTGAGTGACGGCACCGACGAGATAAAAGGAGTGACGAACTGATGTTTCAGTGGTTCGACGAAATGGCAAAGGCTCGCATGATGCAGCTGAAGAACGAGAAGATCACATCTGCTGTCCGCAGCGCAAGACACTGAGTGACGGCACCGACGAGATAAAAGGAGTGACGAACTGATGTTTCAGTGGTTCGATGAAATGACAAAGGCCCGCATGATGCAGCTCGGGCAGGAAAGGGTTTCGTCCGCCGTACGTACCGGACGCAGGTAACTGCAGTCGCCGCGTCAGAGCGGCGCACAATTCAGACAAAGGAGGGAACGATGATGTTCCGTTTTATGGATCAGATGGTTCGCGCACGCGAGCAGCAGCTGAGACAGGAAAAGGTCGGCTATGCCGTCCGCAACAGACACTGAGCGTCTGTGAGGGGGCGCACAGCCGCCGGAGAAAGGGGATGCTGAGATGAGAGCAAACAGAACCCGCATCCGCTCGGCAGACCGGCACCTGCCGCGGCCTGTGCTGCCGTATGGGTTTCCCGGAGCAAAAGGCTTGTGACTGCCTCTTCCTGAAAAGAAATACACCCGTCTGTGCCCGCCGTGAATACGGGCAGGCGAAACGCGCCCGCGCACAGACAGATCCCCCTATATACCGCAAGCTGTCCGCGATGGACAGAACGGCGTCCCGCACTCCCGTATGGGCAGCAGCGGGGCGTCGCTTTTTCTGATGGAAAAACCATGACAGCGCGTGCGGTGTGTGGTATGATGGAAAAAAGCGGGAAATGAAGGTGAACGGCATCGACAACATCAAGCAACAAATGCGGCAGGTGCGCCGCAGTGCGGATATCATCGGGCTGGTGGAGCTGGCGAGCATCGCGGTCAATTTTATGCTGTACCCGTTCGCAGACCTGCTGCTGCCGGATTTTGCGGACGGCAGCTTGTGCGCGGAGCTGCGCGATCTCGTGTTATATGTCATCATTTTTGCGCTGCCCTTTTATCTGGCGGCGCGCCTGTCCGGCATGCGGACCGGCGATTTAATCGGACGCGGGCGGCCCGGGCGCGGCGTTTATCTCATGACAATCGGGCTGACGCTCGGCTGGGCGCTGGCGGCCGGTCTGCTGGGCGGGGCGATTGACACGGTGCTCGGCGGGTTCGGTCTGACCGAAGCGGCGGACACGTATGTGCTGCCGGCGGGCGTGGCTGCGCTTGCGGTGCAGTTTGTCTCGGTGGCCGTCGTTCCGCCGATTGTGGAGGAGCTGTGCTATCGCGGCTTTTTCCTGAATACGGCAGCGCGGTCGATGGGCACATACAGCGCGATTGTGCTGACGGCGGCGGCATTCTGGCTCGCGCATTACAGCATTGAGATTCTGCCGCTGGCGTTCGGCTTCGGTCTGATCGGGGGCTATATCCGGCAGCGGTACGGCTCGCTCTGGCCGTCGATTTGCGGACATTTTGCGGTCAACAGCACGTATGTCCTGATTAACGCGGGCGACGGGCTGGGCGGAGAGGCTGTCGGCACGGGCATTTCTGCGGCAGTCGTGCTCGTGCAGATTGCGATGGGCACACTGGGCGCGGTGCTGTTTGTGCGTGAGGGCTGTCTGCGCGAGCTGTTGGACGGTTCGTTCGGACGGCGCACAGCGCTTTCGCCGCAGCAGACGGCGGCTGCGGTGCTGACGAGCATTCCGATTGTGCTGATGCTGCTGTTTGCGGTGTGGATGATGGCA
>DJXF01000084.1 GCA_002449635.1 Clostridiales bacterium UBA7011
GATTGCGCGGGTAACCTTGCCGGAACGGAGGTCGCGTCCTGCCGGCGGCAGGTGAGCGCAGCGAAAGCGAGCCCCCGGCCAACTGAAACCGAGCGCCGAAAAGCGAACCGGAAGCATCCCGCCGGTGCCGGCGTTCCGGCAGTAAAAAAGCTCCCTGCGACAGCAGAGAGCCTGTTTTTTTAATCCGAACACCTGTAAATCAGATTGCGCGGGTAACCTTGCCGGAACGGAGGCACCGAGAGCAAACATTGATATGGCACGGAGTGCCGTCAACGATAGCCTTAACACGGCGAACGTTGGGCTTCCAGGTACGGTTGGAACGTCTGTGCGAATGGGAAACCTTAATGCCAAAGGTAACACCCTTGCCGCAAACCTCACACTTTGCCATCTTTCCTGCACCTCCTTATCTTTAATCATTTGAGTAACGGATATTATAATACCATACGGCGCGCGGAAATGCAAGAGAATTGTATAAAAATATTTGTCCGCGGGAAAAAATCGGAATGTGCACATTGCAATGCAACCGGCTATCCGTTATAATAGGAACAAAGCATCGCGGAACAGGCGGTGCGAGGGGAAACATGGGAAAAAGAAATGAAATAGATCGGACAGGAGGCTGATGACGGAAATGCAACTGAAAGAATTCAGCGTAACGCTTGGCCAGTTGATTACAGAATTCAAATTTGAGATTATTTACGGACCGGAGGGTTTCGAGAAAATCGAGATCACAACCGATGATGTCAACCGTCCCGGCCTGCAGCTTGCGGGGTATTTTGACTATTTTGAACCCAACCGCCTGCAAATCATGGGCAAGGTGGAAAACACCTTTGTCGAGCGGTATGACAGCGCGAAGCGCTATGAGATTTTCGACCAGCTGTGTTCCACCGGCATTCCGGCGATCATCATCACGCGGAACATCGAGGTATTCCCCGAGCTGGTAGAGGCCGCACAGAAATATGGTGTGGCGGTTCTGCGCACAAATGAGTTTACCTCCTCGGTCATGAACGCGATTGTCGCCTCCCTGAAGGTTTCGCTCGCGCCGCGCATCACGCTGCACGGCGTACTGGTTGAAATTTACGGCGAAGGCGTTCTGCTGCTCGGCGACAGCGGCGTGGGCAAGAGTGAGACCGCCATTGAGCTTGTCAAGCGCGGCCATCGTCTGATTGCGGACGACGCGGTAGAAATCAAGCGTGTTTCCGATATCACCCTGGTCGGTACCGCGCCGGAGATCATCCGCCACTTTATCGAGCTGCGCGGCATCGGCATTGTCGACGTCCGCCGTATTTTCGGCATGGGCGCGATCAAGGACACCGAGCGCATTGACCTGATTATCAATCTGGAGCCATGGGTGGAGGGCAAGATGTATGACCGCCTCGGTCTGGACAATCAGTACACCGACATCCTCGGCCTGAGCATTCCGTCGCTCACCGTTCCGGTGCGTCCCGGACGAAACCTCGCTGTCATCATCGAGGTCGCCGCGATGAATCACCGCCACAAGTCGATGGGCTACAATGCGGCAAAGGAGCTCAATGACCGCATGATGAAGTCGATGATGGGTCAGTAAACACAATTTCAGACAGCGAACCGCCTGACACAGGAGCATGTCAGGCGGTTTTTTTTCACCGTTTGAGCCGCACAAGGCCGCAGTCAGCCGACGTAAAATTCCTGGAAATCGTCCAGGCGCAGGCAGCCGACACAGCCGCCGTCCTCCTTGTGGGCGGCGCCGCAGTCGATATAAATAATGCCGCCGTCATCGAGGATTTTCCCGGCCGTGCCGCCCTTGAGCCGGAAGGTCGGACGGTGGCCGACAATGACCGTCCGGTCGGCAAAATATTCCATGCCGGGCTCGGGAGACGCCATCAGGAAGGCGGAGGGCGGATAGTCCTCGAGCGGCTGGTCGGGGTCAAATTCGTCGATGCCGCTGTGTGTCAGGACAAACGAAACGCCGTCCGCTTCGGTCTCCTCATACAGGGTCATCTCGCCGATGTAGTCGAGAATGGCCTCGCGCCCCTCCTCGTCCAGCTCGAGGAACTGCGACAGCGTCTGATGTCCGCCGTCCTTCGCCCACTGCGCGAGGTCGCGGATGGTCAGGTCGTCGAAAAATGACATCACATTTTCCATCGTCGCCTCGGGCGGAATATTGCGCACACTGCGGGCAAACATCCATTCGTGATTGCCGAGAATGGGGAACACATTCGGGCGTTCCATCATATTGTGCAGCAGGCCGATGGGGTCCGGCCCGAGGTCCACACTGTCGCCCAGAACAAACATGGTGTCATTGTCGGAAAAACGGATTTTCTTCAGCAGAGCTTTCCAGTCCTCCAGACAGCCATGCAGGTCACTTACCGTATAAATCATAACGGAAACCTCCGATCCATCCAAAACGAAAAAAATAGTTTGTACTATTATTGTATGCGACCGGGCGGAGAAAAACAAGAGAAAAAGCGGTGCTGACGCAAATTGCCGCCGGAAAATCGAACAGCGCGCGAAAAGCGGGAATTTTTTGCACCGGCGGTTTCACATTCGCCGTCCGGCATGGTATAATAAAACTGTATCGCCGTCTGAGAGCAGACGGCAGTTATCACGATAAAAAAAGGAATGACTGTTATGATAGAAGCATTTGTGCGCGCCCTGCGCTGTCCGGCGGATGAGGTCGGGCTGTATCCCGACGAGCCGATGAGCCGCCACACCTCCTTCCGCATCGGCGGACCGGCGGACGTTCTGGTTTCGCCGAAAAGTGAACGCGCGGTGTGCGACACCGTGCACGCCGCACGCGAGGCGGGACTTCCGCTGACCGTGCTCGGAAACGGCTCGAATGTCCTCGTGCGCGACGAAGGCATCCGCGGCGTCGTGCTGTGCATCGGCAGCGATTATGCGGACATTCACACAGAGGGCACCCGTCTGACGGCGCAGACCGGCGCGCTGCTCTCCGTGCTGTCCAACGAGGCGCAGCAGGCGGGATTGAGCGGTCTGGAATTTGCCGGCGGAATCCCCGGCTCGCTCGGCGGCGCGCTGTTTATGAACGCGGGCGCGTACGACGGGCAGATGGCGGATGTCGTCGTCCGCTCGCGGTATTACGACGCGCAGGCGGATGCGGTCCGCACGCTGACCGGCGAGGCGCACGGCTTCGGCTACCGCACCAGCGTCTTCCGCGGGCATGCGGACTGGATTGCACTTTCCGCCGAATTGCAGCTCAAACCGGGAAATCCGGACGAAATCCGCGCCAAAATGGACGATTTTGCACAGCGGCGGCGCGACAAGCAGCCGCTCAACTACCCGAGCGCGGGCAGCACGTTCAAGCGCCCCGCCGGATATTTTGCGGGCAAGCTGATTCAGGACGCCGGACTGATGGGCTACACGGTCGGCGGCGCGCAGGTTTCGGAAAAGCACGCCGGCTTTGTCATCAACCGCGGCGGCGCGACGTGCGCGGATGTGCTCGCCGTGATGAACCATGTACAGGAGGAAGTGCTGCGGCAGTTCGGCGTCAGGCTTGAGGCGGAGGTGCGCGTGCTGTAACAGCGGACGCGGGAGACGGAAAGAGGAAGGACATTATGAAATTTTTTATCATTTCCGGCATGTCCGGAGCGGGAAAATCGAGAGCAATGGCGACGCTGGAGGATCTGGGCTATTACTGTGTGGACAATCTGCCCGCCGCCCTCATTCCGGCGTTTGCGGAAATCTGTCTCGCGGCGACCGGCGGACAGTATGAACGCGTCGCGCTGGCTGTCGATGCGCGCGCCGGAAAGGATATTTCCAGCTTTCTGGCTGCCTTCGACCGCATCGAGGAGATGGGCTGCGAATACAAGATCATCTATCTGGACACCGCGAGTCCGACGCTCATCAACCGCTACAAGGCGACGCGCCGCAAGCATCCGCTGATGACGGAGGGCGTGACGATGACCGAGGCGATTGACCGCGAACGCGAGCTGCTCACGCCGATCCGCACGCGCGCGGATTATGTGGTGGACACGACCCGTCTGGAGGTCGCGCAGCTGCGCGAGACGATCATCTCGCTGGCGACCGGCTCGAGCCGCGGCATCATGCGCGTCAATGTGGTGTCGTTCGGCTTCAAGTACGGCATTCCGGCGGACGCGGACTTGGTGTTTGACGTGCGTTTTCTGCC
>DJXF01000004.1 GCA_002449635.1 Clostridiales bacterium UBA7011
CGCCTTCAGGCGAATGACCTGATCGTTCGGTGCAGACGCATTGAGCAGCGCCAGAGAGTCCGCAAGCGCCTTCTGTACGGTCATCAGTGCCTCGGCCTGGCCCTGGGCTTCCTTAATCTGTGCCTCCCGCTTTGCATCGGCGCGCAGAACCATCGATTCTTTTTCGCCCTGTGCAACGAGAATGGCAGACTGCTTCTGACCTTCCGCAACGAGGATCGCTTCGCGGCGTTCGCGCTCTGCCTTCATCTGCTTTTCCATGGATTCCTGAATTGCCTGCGGCGGAATGATATTTTTCAGCTCGACACGGTTTACCTTAATGCCCCATGCATCGGTTGCCTCATCGAGAATCGTGCGCATTTTGCTGTTGATGACATCGCGCGAGGTCAGCGTCTCATCCAGTTCCAGATCACCGATAATATTTCGGAGTGTAGTGGCTGTCAGATTTTCAATGGCTGCCATGGGGTTTTCTACGCCGTAGGTGAACAGCTTCGGGTCGGTAATCTGAAAGTAGACAACCGTATCAATCTGCATTGTGACGTTATCCTTGGTAATAACCGGCTGCGGTTCGAAATCAACAACCTGTTCCTTCAGCGTAACCTTGCGTGCAATTCTCTCAATCAGCGGCATTTTAAAATGCAGACCGGTCTGCCATGTTCCCTGATAGGAGCCGAGGCGTTCAATCGTATACGCCTTAGCCTGCGGGACGATTTTAATATTGGATACCACAACAATGAGAATAATTGCCAGAATAATCAAAAAAATCATAGTTTTCCTCCTCCATTCGTTTGACAGCGTTCCACCATCGCCTTGACGCCGGATATATCGCGCACGACAACAGTTTCTCCTTCCGGAATCATAACGTCTTTCTCAATATTTCTCGCGGTCCAGATCTGCCCCATCAGGCGAATCTGGCCGGTGCCATGCTGATTGTCAATCGTCTCAATGACAATCGCGGTCTGATCGAGAATGCGGTCTGCATTTGTCTTATCCTGCCGTGTGCGCAGTGCACCGCGTAGGAGCGGACGAAGAACCAACAGCATAGCAAAGGATGCGATTAGGAAAACAGCAAACTGCACTGTCGTGCCAAATCCCAACGTCACGGCGAGCAGTGCACCAATGCACCCCGCAGCGAACCAGATTGTGATGAGCTGTGTGGTAGCAGCTTCCGCTACCAGACAAACAATCAGTATAATCAGCCAAAGATAAACAGGCTGCGTCAGAGTCACATCGCTCCTCCTCCTTTCTGTGATAAACAATCACCGAGTCTCTAAATATATAGAAAAGCATGTGGCTTCTTCCTTATGATTATACCATGAGAATTTCTGTCTGGGTAGACTTTCTGAAAAGAAAACAGGCACAACCCGAAGGTCGTGCCTGCCAAATCATTTTGGGACTAATTAATACATACCGGGGCCCATATCGGGGGCAGCCGGAGCAGCCGGAGCCGGCTCCTTGATGTCCGTTACAATCGACTCTGTGGTCAGAACGGTTGCAGCAACAGAAGCTGCATTCTGCAGAGCAGAACGGTTGACCTTGGTCGGATCCACAATACCGGACGCAATCATATCGCAATAGTTCTCGGTATAAGCATCGAAGCCATAGCCGACCTTGCCGGATTCACGAATCTTCTCGAGAACAACTGCGCCGTCAATACCTGCGTTCGCTGCGATCTGCTTGATCGGCTCCTGCAGTGCCTTGACAACGATGTTGACACCGGTCTTTTCATCGCCCTGTGCCTCGTCAGCAACCGTCTGCACTGCAGCAATCGCATTGACATACGCTACGCCGCCGCCGGCTACGATGCCTTCTTCAACCGCAGCGCGGGTTGCATTCAGCGCATCCTCAACGCGCAGCTTCTTTTCCTTCATCTCAGTCTCGGTTGCAGCGCCGACCTTGATGACAGCTACGCCGCCCGCCAGCTTTGCGAGTCTCTCCTGCAGCTTCTCACGATCGAAGTCAGAGGTGGTGTTCTCAATGGCATGACGGATATTCTCAACACGAGCTGCGATTTCCTCTGCAGCGCCTGCGCCGTCAACAATGACAGTACCTTCCTTATTGACCTTGACCTGACGTGCACGGCCCAGCATATCCAGCGTTGCATCCTTCAGCTCCAGACCAAGCTCTTCAGAGATGACCTGACCGCCGGTCAGAACAGCGATATCTCTCAGCATTTCCTTGCGGCGATCGCCAAAGCCCGGTGCCTTGACGGCAACACAGGTGAACGTACCGCGCAGCTTGTTGAGCAGCAGCGTGGACAGTGCCTCGCCTTCCAGATCCTCGGCAATAATGAGCAGCTTCTTGCCGGTCTTGACAATCTGCTCCAGCAGCGGCAGCAGATCCTGAATGTTGGAAATCTTCTTGTCGGTAATCAGGATGACTGCATCGTCAAGAACAGCTTCCATCTTATCGGTATCGGTAACCATATACGGGGTGATATAGCCGCGGTCAAACTGCATGCCCTCTACGATCTCAGAGTATGTCTCTGCGGTCTTGGATTCCTCAACGGTGATAACGCCGTCTGCAGAAACCTTATCCATAGCCTCAGCAATCAGCTCGCCGATGGTATCATCGCCGGAAGAAATGGCAGCAACGCGAGCGACATCGCTGGAGCCCTTGATCTTCTCGGAATTCGCCTTGATGGAATCGATGGCAGCGGTTACGCCCTTGGCAATACCCTTGCGCATAATCATCGGATTTGCGCCTGCGGCGACATTCTTCATGCCCTCACGGATGATAGCCTGTGCCAGAACAGTTGCCGTTGTGGTACCGTCGCCAGCCAGATCGTTGGTCTTGGTTGCAACTTCCTTGACCAGCTGTGCGCCCATGTTCTCAAACGGATCTTCCAGTTCAATGTCCTTTGCAATGGTGACGCCGTCGTTGGTAATCAGCGGAGCGCCGTACTTCTTGTCAAGAACAACGTTGCGGCCCTTCGGACCGAGAGTAACCTTAACCGTATCGGCCAGCTGGTCTACGCCGCGGCCCAGTGCACGGCGAGCTTCCTCGCCGAAAAGAATCTGCTTTGCCATAGTAAAAATAGCCTCCTAAATTCAGATGGATAATAATCGTTCCGGCACTTACTCTACAACTGCCAGAATGTCGTTCTGACGGACAACGATCAGTTCCTCGCCGTCGATCTTGACTTCTGTGCCGGAGTACTTGCTGGTGATGACCTTGTCGCCGACCTTGACCTGCATGACAACTTCCTTGCCGTCAACAACACCGCCGGGACCTACAGCCAGAACTTCCGCTACCTGCGGCTTCTCCTTCGCCGTACCGGCGAGAATAATGCCGCTCTTGGTGGTTTCTTCCGCTTCGGTCATCTTAATGACAACACGATCAGACAAAGGCTTGAGCTTCATAAGATAAATCCTCCTAAGATGATTAAAATAACAATTTGATGTTAGCACTCAATCAACCCGAGTGCTAACATGTATTATATTAGCTCATTTATTGAAAATACGCAAGTGTTTTTTTCCGATTTTGCCAATATTTTTGTAAATTATTTATGAATGGCCCTGACAGCGGCGTTTTTACCGGTTCTCCCGCTTTTTCAGAACTTTTTCCGGCGGTAATTTCGATTTATTGTCAGCGCACTCGAAGGCTCAGCAATGCATTTCCGTATTACATGAGCGCATTCCTCCGTTCACTCGCTGCCTCGAAACGGCTTCCCGTGATGTATTTGAAATCTCTATGACACGCTGTCACATAATATATTTCCGCAAAGCATGGACAATAAACTTTTTTGACAAAGAAACTCATTGCAAAGTTTCGACTCCCCTCAGGAAATTCCGTCAGAAAAACAGCTTTTCGCACCCAAAGCAAGCGCAAAAAGCTGTTTCGATCAAAGTTCGTCTGCAATAAAATGCAGCCGACAAAGGGAATGGTGTATCATTTGCTTATGATTCCTCAGCAAGCCTGACAACATCATCTGTAAGCTGCTGAATTTTGGCGTATGCTTCGCACGCTTCCCAGGCCACGGCAATCCGTTTTTTCCGGCTGTACAGGAGCATTTGTCCGTTCATACCGCCTTTCTGCCAAAAAGAGGAGTTTTTGATCGGGTAAAAATCGAACCTGCCCTGCTCTGCCGCGGCAATCCAGTCTTCTGTTACAATCTGCCGACCGTTGTATGCCCCCTGATTCAGATACAGCCAACCGATTTTGACCATATCATCTGTCCGCATATATGCGCCTGTCGCGCCGATGGTATGATTGCGCGGACAACGCGTCCATGCCGTATGCTGAAAATCGAGAGGTTTCAGCAATTTCTGCCGGATAAACGTGTCCGCCGGCATTTGAACAAGCTGTTCCACCACCAGTGACAGGAGATAATGCGCGCCATCGGTATATTTCCGATAAGAACCCGGGCGGAATTTCGGAGGATAGTCTAAAATATATTTCAGATGATTGTCTGTTTCATATGTCCGAATATCATCCCTGTCAATGTCGATCACCCCGGAATCCACTCCCATTCGGTGAGATAATGCGTGCCGGACCGTTACGTCATTCCATATGGGATCATACGGGAAATCGACAAACGGCTGGATAATCGGCAAAATCCGATCATCAAGCTTCAGTTTTCCTTCATCCATCAGCATTCCCACTGCTGTGTTGAGAAACACCTTGGTGACAGAGAAAATATTGCCGCAGTCATTGCACGGCTGACAGCAGGCGCAGTGTATGACTTCCTCTGTCTGAACTGCAATCTGATAGACATTCAGCTTATTCTGTCTGATGTATTCCTGAATGGTATGTATCATTTTTGTCGATGATCGCGGTTTTTATGACCATTTTTCGTGTGGAATTTGGATCCGCCTGCAGGGCGAAAACGCTTTCTCTTTTCCGGCGGCTGATAATACATATACAGATTGCACCGGATCATGCCGTTGTACAGCTTGCGTTTTTTGTCCGCCTTTGCGCCAAAATACTCTTCAAATTTCTCATCGGAGCTGATAATATACTGCTTCATGGGCGAACGAACGGCATTTGCGCCAAAGCTGTGCAGCAGCTTGCGCGCAGACGTGATATCCATCATGCGTTCTCCATACGGCGGATTGCAGATCAGCGTTCCTTCCGTTCCGCGCAGCAGCAGCTCACGGGCATCCTGCTGATGAAAACGCACGGTGTGTGAAACACCGGCTTTTTTTGCATTTTCCTCCGCCAATGCGACACAGCCTGCGTCAATATCACTGCCGCAGATGTCATAGCTTCGGTCGCGGTACATGGTGTCCATCGCCTGTTCTCTTGCCTGTCTCCAGTATTCAGCATCCATCCAGTTCCACTTTTCCGCGTCGAAGGAGCGCAGCAGACCGGGTGCGCGATTCATGGCAGCCAATGCCGCTTCAATCGCTATCGTTCCCGAACCGCAAAACGGGTCGAGAAACGCACCTCGTCCGCGAAAGCGCGCAAGATGCACCATCGCAGCTGCAAGTGTCTCACGCAATGGCGCTTCATTGGCGTTCGCACGGTAGCCGCGTTTGTGCAGACCTGCACCGGAAGTATCCAGATATAATGTCGCTATGTTGTTGCGGATAGAAAACTGCACCTGACAGCGCGGACCGGTCTCTTCAAACCAGCTGATGCCATACGATTCCGACAGGCTCTTGACAATCGCCTTCTTGATAATGCTCTGGCAGTCCGGAATGCTGTGCAAATTGGAATCGAGCGCATATCCCTTGACCGGAAAAGCACAGTCCTTTTCGATAAAATCCAGCCAGGGCAGTTCATATGTCCCTTCAAACAGCTCCTCAAAGGTTCGCGCAGAAAATGACCCAATCTGAATCAGGACGCGTTCGGCGCAGCGCAGCCAGAGGTTTGCCCATATCAGTGTGCGTTCGTCTCCGGAAAAACGTACACGGCCATTTTCAACCCGAACATCCTCCAGACCGCCGCTGTGGCGCAGTTCATCTCCGACAATGCCCTCCAGTCCGAACAGTGTCGGACAACAAAATTCGTAATTCATGCAGATAATCCTTCTCCTGTATTGTGCACCCCAGTACACCTATGGCATCCATTTTACAATACTTTATCCGCTGAAACAAGAGCAATCTGTTGTTCCGCCGTGTTTCGCGTTGCATTTTTTTGCCGTTGTGTTATACTGAATAAGAACGAAATGACAGATTGATTCGAGGTGTTCCTATGATCCGTTACGGCTTTATCCGCACAAAGGATGAAATTAAATTTCTTATTTTAACTTGTATGACCTATCTGCCGTTTCCGGTGTCCTATGACGCTGTCGTGGATATCTGTACCTGGTGTGACGATGGATTCGGTTATTTTGAACTGTCCGAAGCATTCGCGGAGCTTCAGAGTTCTGCGCATATCGAAAAATCGTCTGACACCGGAGAAGAGCTGTTCTCCATCACACAAAAGGGGCGGGATACTGCCGAGGCATTTCAGAATCGGCTGCCTTATACGGTGCGTGAGGCGGCTGAGCTTTCCGCGCTCCGCGTCATTCGAAAAATCCGGCGTGACGCGCAGATTTCCGCAAGGACAGAGCAGTTCGGAGAGAAAGATTTTGTGATAGAGCTTTCGATGGAAGATGTTTTTTCCATTCGTATGAATGTGGTCAGCCGGTCGCAGGCGGCACTGCTCGAACATAATTTTAAGAAACACGCGGAGGAAATGTATCAGCAGCTGCTGTCTGCATTGACCCGCAGCTACGAAGAAACCGAATAGCCGGAAAAGGCGGAGTTCGCTCCGTCTTTTGTGCTGTCAGAATCATACAGGGGATTGAGATTATCATGTCAAAGAAAACAAAAGGAATTCTTTTCATCACTCTGTCAGCCTTCTTTTTTGCGCTGATGAATTTATTTGTGCGTCTGTCCGGCGATTTGCCGCTGATGCAGAAGAGCTTTTTCCGCAATGCCGTTGCATTTCTTTTTGCGCTGGCTGTATTGCTGCGGTCGGAGAAAAAATTTCAGTTTCAGCCCAAAAATCTGCCGCAGCTTATCCTGCGCTCGACATTCGGCACAATCGGTATTTTATGCAACTACTATGCCGTCGATCATCTGGTGCTTTCCGACGCGTCGATGCTCAACAAGCTGTCTCCGTTTTTCGCAATCATTATTTCCTATCTCTATCTGAAGGAAAAAGTCACACCCTTTCAGGTGTCCGCCGTTGTCATTGCGTTTATCGGCGCATTGTGCATCATCAAGCCCGGCCTCTCCTCCCTCACGACCGGACCTGCACTGGTGGGAGCACTCGGCGGGCTCGGCGCAGGAGCGGCCTACACCATGGTTCGCAAGCTGAGCCTGAACGGCGAGCGGGGACCGTTTATTGTCTTCTTCTTCTCCGCCTTTTCCTGCCTTGTATGCGTCCCGTATCTGCTCGCCGCTTTTCACCCGATGACGCCGGAACAGCTCGTATTCCTGCTGCTCGCAGGCTTTGCCGCAGCAGGCGGTCAGTTCAGCGTTACAGCGGCCTATGCCAACGCACCCGCGCGTGAAATTTCCGTGTTTGATTATTCTCAAATTGTCTTTGCCGCACTGATGGGCTTTGTGTTCTTGCAGCAAATCCCCGATTTCTGGAGTGTAATCGGTTATATTATCATCTGCGGCACGTCTATTGCCATGTTTTTCTACAATCAAAAACACTGATGGAACAAAATGTATTTTGCTGTTTCTCTTGAGCGGGATGCATACAATCTGAAAAAGGAGCAAAAAAGCGGCGTGACCCGAGGTCACGCCGCACATTACATCATTTCACACGAACCGATCAGACCGGTTTTCATCTGCCGCGCATAAACTGCGCGGTTTTTTTCTGTCCGGATCTGATGCTATCTATAGAAAAGCATGTTCAGTTGCTTTCGATAAGGCCATAGCCGCCAGCCGCTCTCTTGTAGATTACGGCAGGAGTATCATCCGATTCCGCATTCTTAAAGAAGAAGAATTGATGTCCCAGCAAATTCATCTGAAGAATCGCTTCTTCAACTGTCATCGGAACGACGTCAAAGCGCTTCCGGCGAACAACGTCATACGTATCCTCGACATATTCAGCCATGCTTGCTTCATTTGCAGCTGCCTTGTCGAACGCACCCTCACGCAGTTTCTTTTCCAGACGAGTCTTATTTCTGCGGATCTGCCTCTCGATGCTTCGGATCATGCCATCCACAGAAGCAAACATATCGGTTGTGGTTTCCTCCGCACGGAACACAATACCGCTGTGGCGAACTGTAACCTCCGCCGTCTGTCTGCCCTTCAGCTCACTGAAAGTAACGGTTGCAGATGTGTCTTTCTGAAAATAGCGATCCAGTTTTGTGATTTTTTTGGTCGCATAATCGCGAAGCTCGTCGCTAATCTGCATTTTTCTTCCAACGATGGTGATCTTCATTTCATCAGCTCCTTATGGTCAAAATGACCCAATTTCCAATATTCAGTTGTTCAGAAGAAGGAATCCGGCAACGGCCGGCAGCTGTCTTCAGCTTTTTGCGAAGAATGATGTCCCTCTCTGGATATATTTAGTATACCACATAATAGAAAACCTGTCTCATGGCAAAAAACGGTAAATCCGGCCATAAGACAGGTTGTACAAAAAATATCTTTTAATATCTTTAATTTTCGTCAAATTGCTCCGGATATCAGAGAATTCCTTCCGCATGACGCGTCACATGACAACCGATATTGACAACACATGGCAGACCTGCAATATGGGTCGGGAACGGCTCAATTGCAGCCATGAGCGCAGTGACTGTTCCGCCCAGACCCTGCGGTCCGATGCCCAGCGCATTGACGCGTTCTATGATCTCCCGTTCCATCTCTGCATAAAACGGATTGCTGTGAAACTGTCCCACCGGGCGCATCAGCGCACGCTTGGCCAGATAGGCTGCCTTGTCGGACGTTCCCCCCAGACCGACGCCAATGACAATGGGCGGACACGGATTGGAACCGGCCTTGTCGCAGGCATCGACAATGAAATCAATGATATCCGCGCGGCTTGCAGCGGGTGTGAACATCTTCATCGCGCTCATGTTTTCACTTCCGAAGCCCTTTGGCGCAATGGTAATTCGAATTTGATCGCCCGCCACAATGCGTGTATAGAGAATCGGCGGCGTGTTATCGTTGGTGTTGACGCGGTCAAGCGGATCGCGCACAACGGAAAGCCGCAGGTAGCCGTCAAGATAGCCCTGCCGAACGCCTTCTTCTATCGCATCCTCCAGCAGCCCGCCGGTGATGTGAACGTCCTGTCCGATTTCGGCAAAAACGACCGCCATGCCGCAGTCCTGACAGATCGGAACCTGATTCTTACGGGCAATATCACAATTTTCAATCATTTTGCCGAAGATGGTCTTGCCGAGCGGAGACTGCTCTGCCGCCTGTCCGTCCAGATAGGACTGACGAATGTCCTCCGGCAGGATGTAATTCGCCTTCATGCACAGTTCGCGTACAAGTGCTGTAATTTCTTTCGCTTCGATGGTTCTCATAACGTGCAATCCTCCTGCTTGATTAAGGTTCCGTTGATAAAGACCGCGCGCACCGTCGTCCGGTAATCCAGCGGGTCTCCGCTGGTGATCAAAACATCCGCGTCTTTTCCGACGGCCAAAGACCCGACGCGGTCATCCAGCCCGAGAATACGGGCGGGAACGATGGTAATCGCGCGCAGTGCGTCGAGCGGCTGCATCCCCGCCTGTACCGCCGCGACTGCACAGCGCATCATATGCTTGAGCGGTGTTTCCGGATGGTCTGTTATAATCGCGGCAGAAATGCCGGCTTGCGTCAGCAGCGCAGGCGCCTGTTCGGTCAAATGCCGGAGCTCCGGCTTGGAACGATCGGTCAAAAACGGTCCCGAACAAATCGGAACGCGCTCCTCTGCCAGAATATCAGCCACAAGATGTGCCTCTGTTCCGTGCAGAATGACAGGCTTGAGTGAAAATTCCTTTGCTATGCGCAGCGCGGTAAAAATATCATCCGTGCGGTGCGCGTGAAAGTGTGCCTGACAGCGGCCGTCCAGCACAGGAAGCAAAGCCTCCAGCTTGCCGTCGTATTCCGGTGCGTCTCCCGGCTCCTCTGCACGCTGCTTCTGCGCGGCATATTCCTGTGCCTTGTGCAGCGTCTCACGAATCAGCGCTGCCGTTGCCATGCGCGTCACAGGCGCCTCGTCCTTATCATTATAGCACGATTTCGGATTTTCCCCCAGGGAAAATTTCATCGCACACGGTGCCTTGACAATCATATCGTCGATCCGGCGGCCGACTGTCTTAACAGCGGCGATCTGTCCGGCAATCGGGTTGCAGCTGCCGGGTGATACAGCACAGCAGGTCACGCCCGCCTGACGCGCCTCTGCAAAGCTGCGCTCCAGCGGATTGATGCCGTCAATCACGCGCAGCTGCGGTGTAACCGGATCGGTGTCCTCGTTGCCGTCCTCTCCTTCGAAGCCGAGAGAATCCTCAAACAGTCCGAGGTGTGTGTGCGCGTCCACAAGGCCGGGTAAAACCCAGCCGCCCTGTGCGTCAAAATATTCACCCCGGGGCAGATTTTCCATCGACCCGACCGCGGTTATTTTTCCATTTTCCCATGCAAGAAAACCATTTTCGATGATTTCCCCCTCCATAGGAACAATTTTTCCGTTGCAGATGATCATGCGGACTCCTTTGTTTTTGAAAAAAGTAATTGACAATTTATGGAAATCGTGATACCATAATCACGGTGGCAGGATGCTGCCATCCATGCACCGTTCATATCTTTATCCCCACAATCCATTTTGCCCTTCGGCTGTATGCCGGAGGGTGTTTTTTTGTTTGCAGGAAAAATGCCGCCAAACCTTCGGCGGCATCGTGGCTGCGTTTATTTGCGGCGGCGGGCGCCGGTCTTCTTGTCACGGTTGTGGCGAATATCTGCCATGCGGCTCTCACTGTCCTGCATAAAGTGCTTGAGCTTATCTTCAAAGGATACCGGCGCTTTCCTTGCAGGCTGGCGTGCCGAAAAGCTGCCGCCGGAGGAGCGCTGAAATCTTTTTCCGCCGCCCTGACGCGCCGGGGATCTGTTTCCGCTGCGATTACCGGGGCGATGTTCCCCGGCCGGGCGCGGCTGAGCTTTTTTGATGGACAGATTGACACGACCGGAATCGTCAATCGCTATGACTTTTACCTTGACCTCCTGTCCCTCGGACAGATGGTCGTGAATATCGCTGACATATGCCTGATCGACCTCAGAAATATGTACCAGCCCTGTTTTGCCCTGGGGCAGTGAAACAAATGCGCCAAATTTCGTGATTCCGGTAACTTTGCCGGAAATAATTTCTCCTACGGCCAACTCCATACCCTTTTGCTTTTTCCTCCGTCTGTCTGTTTATTGCTCCGAGCTGTCTACAAAGATGCGCTCTCCGGGAGAGGCATAACCCAACACCTCTCGGGCAATTCTGGCAATTTCCTCATCGGTAAGCTTTTCGTCCATGGAATCCTTCAGATCCTGATTGGCCTGTTTTCTTTTCTCTACCTCGTCCTGCAGCACCCGATATTCCGTCTGCAGTTCATGAACCTGAAGCTGAAGAGAGACCAGTCGAAAGCAGGAAAAGGCAACAACGAGCACCAGCAGAGCTTTGAACAGTGGATGCACTTTTGGTTTTCTGCTGTGTTTCATCGTATTCCTCCTTTACCGTTGAGAATGATACAATCTTATTGTATACCACCACCGGCAAAAATGGAAGTATTATTTTTTATTTTTTTGTGATTTCCTGCAATTCGGACTGTCCGACTCTTCCTTTTTTCGATAAAACTGCACATGGTGTGCTGCAAGACCCGAAAGGCGGCGAGGCAGAACAATGAGTTGAACGAGCAGTTGTCCGCATCCCTTCAGCAGAGGACGAAACAAGGTTCCCAACGTGCAGCTCCACAGCAGTCCGCCGGCGAGCATAGCGAGCGGCAGAAAACCGCGCAGACGCAGCTGTGTCACGCCGGTGACCAGAACAAACAAAGCAACGATTACCGCAAGAGAAAAAACGGCATCCAGCAGCAGCTCCAGCCACCGTCTGTCAAATGACCAGCGCAGCACACGGAAGAAATCATACAGCGCGCCGCAGGCTGCACCGCACACCGCAGCGCAGGCAATCGCCCACAGCTGTAAAGGCAGCGGCTGACCGCCCGTCATTGAAACAACCGGCGGAACAGTCCACCGCCCGTGCCGCTGTCGTCATATTCCATGGTATCAATCGTGCCCGTCAGGCGGAGATCTCCGCTGTCCAGGCTGAGCTGATCGACATGCAGCTCGCTGCCGCGAATCGTAAGTGTCCCCATTGTTGTGGATACCATGACCTGGTTTTCATCGAAATTGATGACATCATTGACACCGGAAAGCGTCATTTTATGGCGATCCTGTAATGACAGTCCATGCGGCAGCGATCGTTCTTCCGCCTTCGGCTCTCGATCCATCGCAATATCCCCCCTAAATGATAAACCCGAACGCTTTTATCGTATGCGTTCGGGCGAAAAAATATGTTTACGGCAGCTCGCGGTACAGTGCTGCCGCGTCATTTTTCAGGACATGCTCGGCTATATTGAGCACTTCCACTTTTAAGGTGCGTTGACCAAATGCAATTTCAATGACATCGCCGACCTTGACCTGATAGGATGCCTTGGCCTGCTTGCCATTGACCAGAATACGATCATTATCACATGCTTCATTGGCTATGGTTCTCCGCTTAATCAGGCGGGACACCTTTAGATATTTGTCCAGTCTCATGGTTGATTTAACTTCTCCTTCAGTTGCTTGGATGGTTTGAACACCGGCACGCGTGATGCGGGAACGGAGACTACCTTGTCTGTCAGCGGAACGCGCGTCTCCCGTGCCGCACGCTGACGGCATTCAAATGCGCCGAACCCGTGCAGCGAAATGCGCCCGTCCTCTGCGAGTACATCGCCAAGGCAGCGAAATGTCACATCAATCAGATGCTCCGCCTCTTTTTTGGTCACACCTGCCTGTTCCGCGACCATCCCGACAAATTCTGTTTTTTTCATTCCTTGCTCTTTCCCTCATTCCAGAGATCATCCATCTCGCGCAGCGTCAAATCCTCCATTGCGCGACCCTGCGCATTTGCTGCGCGCTCGACGTAGGAAAACCGCCGGATAAACTTCTCTGTCGTGCCATTGAGCGCCCCTTCCGGATCAATTTTGGAAAAGCGTGCAATATTGACTGCGGCAAACAGCAGATCGCCGATTTCCTCCTGCAAGTCACCGTCACCGCGGACAGCACGCCTGACCTCATCCAGCTCTTCCGCTGCTTTGTCCAGCGCACCCTGGATCTCCTCCCAGTCAAAGCCGACTTTTGCCGCCTTATGCTGCACCTTTTCTGCGCGAATGAGTGCCGGCAGGCTGCGTGCTACGCTGTTGAGCGTGTCGGTCGTACTCTGCTGTCCCTTTTCTTTTTTCTTGAGGTCATCCCAGTTATTGAGAATTTCTTCTGTGGAGGAAACCTGCGTTTCACCAAAGATATGGGGATGCCGGTAAATCAGCTTTTTGCATATGCCGTCCGCGACATCATTGATATCGAAATGACCCCGTTCTTCTTCGATGCGCGTGTGAAAGACAACCTGCAGCAGCACATCGCCGAGCTCTTCCTTCAGCAGCGCGATGTCCTCATTGTCAATCGCTTCGCAGACCTCGTAGGTCTCCTCGATGAAGTTGCGGCGGATGCTGTGGTGATCCTGCTCCCGATCCCACATGCAGCCGTTATCGCTGCGCAGAATCTTCATAATTTTCAGTAAATCTTCAAATTGATACCGTTCTTTGATACAAAAATCCATGTTGTTTTGACAACCGATCCTTTCCTGTTGAATCAAATAGACTCCGGATTCAACCGAAGCATGTGCACGAGCTTCGTGCCGCCGGGCAGCGGACTGACATCAGACGCCTCCAGCGCATGCAAAACCAGAAGCAGCAGCACATAGGCAGGAACCGCCGCACAAACACCAGCTGCAGCCGCAGCCGCAGGATGAATGATCTGCTGCAGGCCTGTGCAGATAGATTGTGCTGCAAATGCAGAGCCGCACGCCGCCAGAAACGGGCGAAAAAAAGCCCTGAAAAGCGGCGGAAACCAGCCTGTCAGCCGGAAAATACCGATCAGATTAAGCAGTAAAATCGTGCTGTAACACACCAGCGAGCTGATTGGAGCGGCGGAAATGTTATACTGCGGCTGGGCCGCAAGCGAGAAGCTGACGGCAAATTTCGCCGTACAGCCCGCTGCCATGGAACAGACCGTGAGATCCGGTCTTCCAAACGACTGCAAAACGGCAGTAGAAACCGTCGCCAGTCCCACAACCGGTTCTGCCAACGCCATCAAACGCAGCAGCGGTTCCGCTGTCTGCACGCCATGCGGCTGAGAGGAAAAGAGCACATGCAGCAGCGGCTGTGCCAAGGTAAACAGACCTGCTCCGCACGGAAGGCACACGAGCAGCGTCAGCCGCATGGAGGATGTAATCAGACGCCGCATCTGTCTGCTGTTCCCGCGCGCATGTGCTGCGGAAAGTGCAGGCAGCACGCTCACAGAAACCGAATTGGACAGCGCCTGCGGAAGATTGAACAACGTCATCACCATGCCGGTATATGCCCCGTACATTGCGACGATTTCCGCGCCGGAAAAGCCGGCGGCGGGCAGTCTTCGATAGATAACCGCCATATCGAGAAAGCCGGATACCGTCATGACGGCAGCGCCGAGTGTGACCGGTATCATCAGCTGAAACAGCTGCGGCAGCGCGTTTTGACTGTCTCTGCCCCGATGCAGCGCCGTTCGGATGCCGTGACGTGCGCTCCAGAGCAGATAGGTCATGGCGAGCAGCTCGCCGAAGGTGATGCCGAGTATTCCTCCCACGGCTGCACCGGTCGTTCCATAGCCGTAATCGAGCAGTTTCTTGGCCAGAAACAGACCGACAGCAAGCTTTCCCGTTGCTTCGGCAACCTGTGAAACCGCAGTCGGAATCATATTGCCCGTCCCCTGATACCAGCCGCGCAGAGCAGCTTCAATGGTTACGAAAAACACAGCGGGCGCAACGGCGATCAGTCCCCACGCTGTTTGATCGGATTCCCCGAACATGCGGCAGAGATACGGCGCAAGAGCAGCGAGTGCAGCCGAGCACAGCAGCGCAATGACACCGAACACAGCAGCAGCCTGTACAACAACCGCCTGCGCACGCCGACGCGCGCCGAGTGCAAGCGATTCAGACACCAGCTGTGCCTCCGCCACAGGCAGTCCCGATGCCGTGACAACAAACAGCAGCGAAAAAAACTGCATGGCAAAGGCAAACTGCCCCATGCCGCTGTCTCCGATCAGATTGGTCAGCGGTATTTTAAACAATGCCCCCAGCACCTTGACGATGACACCGGAGACAAGCAGAGCCATGGCGCCGCCGACAAAACTCTCCCTTTGATTCATGCATCCAGCCTCCTCCTGTTAGACAAGGTATGATGCAAAAGAAGGAGTTAGAAGCCGGTCGGCGCAGGCGGCTCAGATGATTCTGTTACAGCTGTGCGCCGCAGTTGCGGCAAAAGGCATCCTCTGCCCCGCACTCCCTGCCGCAGTTCGGACAGATCGGACCGGTTTTCGCCTGAGAAATCTGCTCGCGCAGAGCCTCGATTTTTTCCAGCTTTTCGTCGATCAAATCGAGCTTAACCTGCAGCTCGGACTGGTCGCTCTCCCCACCCTTGTGTACGGCATAGACCATTTTTCCGATTTCCTTATAAAGAATCTCAATTTCCGTGTTGAGATCAAAAATCTGCAGATTGAGCTTGGTTGTTCCGACAACACTGGTGGCTGTTTTGCCGGCTGAGGTTGCAGCCTGAGTCGCAGCCCTGCCGGTTTTGCTGGCGAGCATTTCAGCCGAGACCTTTGCCTTTTCCAGAAAACGATTGACCCTGTTATCCATGATAGTGCTCCTTTCTCTTCTGTCCAAACCGGCGGATAAACCGCTGATCTGTATCCATTTTAACCATCGGCATCAGCCGATAAACTCGTGCATAATAGACTGTGACGGAATCAGGGAAAGATCCTCCAACGGTTCAAAACGGTCAAGCGCATGCACCACCGACGCAAGTCCGGCATCTGTCATCTCCTGAACATATGGTGCAGCGTCCTCCCGCAGCCGATTCATCAAAACACAGTCTTCATAAGGCAGATAGGTGTTGAGAATATATGTCGCGGACGGGATATACGGGCGAATATACAACCGTTCCCCGCGCCGAACCGACCGCCACATATGGATCGTCTCTGTCGTCGGCGCGTCGCGGAAATTCTTATCTCGAATTGCGCGGCGAATAAAGCGAAGCTCGTGCGGCGCAAGACGCCAGTCATTTGACAGCATGACCTGTGTGCCGACTGCCATATAAATACCTGTCGCACGCTCCTGTATTTTTCCGGTAATCACATCATTGAGTGCGTGAATGCCCTCAATCACTGCAATTTCACCTTTCCCAAGGCGAACCTCCTGACTTTCCCCTGTGCGCCGATGCGTCATAAAATCGTATTTCGGCACCACGATGGTTTTGCCCTCGCACAGGGCGGCCAGATGATCGCTGAGCATCGGCAGATCCATGCACAGCGGCGATTCGAGGTCGTTGTTGCCGTCCTCGTCCTTCGGCACAACATAGGAGTTCCGGCTCAAATAGTAATCATCCATCGAAATGGAATGGGTGCGAATGCCCCGCCGCCGCGCAGCCTCCTGAATACGGCTTGCGGTTGTGGTTTTGCCGCTTGAGGACGGACCATTGAGCAGCAGAATAGGACGGTCAAATCGTCCTTCACAAATGCGCTCCGCCACACTTTCGATTACATTGGTATAGCTTTGTTCGCATTCCGCGACAAATTCCGCCGGATCACGGCGGCAGCGTTCATTGATTTCGTCGAGATTGAGATGAAACAAGCAGATCCCTCACAATTCAGAAGCCCAGCTCAGCAGAGCCTGCTTCCCGGCGTTGATTTTTTCCAATGACGTATTGTATTCATACGGATATTTCGGATTGTTCATGCGCTGAATTTTTTTGCCGTCGGCATCAACCAACTTCGTCATGCCGCCCGCACCGAGCGAAACAATGGTGTGCAGTTCCTCCATCATATAGATGTTGTACCGGCATTCATATCCGAGCCGGCACCATCCGACATTCTCAAAGCCGCCGGCCATAAATTTCTGGCGATACAGGTAATACGGCGAATAGCCCGCTGCTGTCAGCTTTTTCGCGGCAATATCCAGCATCTGACGCACTGTATCCTGCTTGCGCACATTGCGCGCGCGGTCATGCTGCTCCGCACCGCGCTTTGCCGCAAGCGTGTGGACAGTGATGTTCTCCGGCTCGAGTGCAATCAGCGCATCCATGGTACGCGCAAAGCTGTCGGGCGTGTCGCCGTCCAGTCCGGCAATGGTGTCCATGTTGATCGCGTCGAAACCGATGCTTCGAGCCAAATGATATGCGTCCAGCACCTGCTGCGCGCTGTGCTTCCGCCCGATTTTTTCCAGCACCGCATCGTTCATCGACTGCGGATTGATCGAAATGCGTCCCACCCCGTGCCGAGCCAGCGTGCGCAGTTTCTGCTCCGTAATCGTGTCCGGACGTCCCGCCTCGACGGTAAATTCCGTCAGATCATGCAGATCAAATGCCGATTCGACCGTGGAAAGAAGCCGTTCCAGCTGCTCGGCAGACAGGGTCGTCGGTGTTCCGCCGCCGATATACATCGAAACGATGTGCAAATCCGCCTGCCGGAGGATCTCTCCGGTATGTATGATTTCTGCGCACAGTGTGTCGAGGTAGTCTGCCATGAGCGCACCCGCACGCTCAATGTCATGGCTGACGAACGAGCAGTAGCTGCAGCGCGACGGGCAAAACGGTATGCCGATATAGACAGAAATATCGCGGGGGTTCTGTTTGTTTTTATAATCGAGCGCAAGACCGGCGCAGCGAATGGCAAGCGCGCGCCGAGCAGGCGTGACATGATAGGTTTCCGTCATCAGCGCGGCAACCTCTGCAGGCGTCATACCCTGCTCCAGAAAGCTGCGGGCAAATTTTGCAGGACGCACACCGGTCAGGGCACCCCATTCCGGCTGAACCTCCAGAAACGGGCTGAGTGCGTCAAAAATGGCCGATTTTACGGCGTGTGTCAGTGCGCGTTTGGTCTGTCCGGCGTCATCCGAAATTGCCGCCCGCTGCTCTGCACACACCTGCTTTCCGCCACGTACACAGCACACGCGTACAATCTGCTCCATGCCCGTATCGGTCACACTGACACCAAGCCCATCCGCCCCGTCGGGCACGCTGTCAACCCGTTCCGGAAGCTCTGTCGGCAGCAGATGAAACAGCATATCCCGAATCGGATGGTCGTTATCCAGACCGTTTACTGTATAGTTCATCCGCGAATCGCCTGCAGCATATAGGGATTGGAAGTGCGCTCCTGCTCCAGCGTGGAGAGCCCCTCATGTCCGGGAAGTACGCGATAATCCCCCGGAAGCTCATACAGACGCTTGAGCGACTGCAGCATTTCCCGCCAGTTTCCTCCCGGCAGGTCGGTTCTTCCGCACGACTGGCAGAACAGCGTATCTCCGGTAAACAGCACGCTGTCATCCAGCTGAATGACGCAGGAACCGGGCGTGTGTCCCGGCGTGCAAAGGAATTTCGCCTTCATTCCGCCGAATGTGACCTCTGTGCCCTCCTCGGCCCAGATGTCCGCTCCCGGAAAATCAAATTGATCCATGAGCTGACGGCCATACGCGCCAAACGGCGAGAGGGATGCCGCTGCATCAAACAGATACGCATCCTTTTTGCTGACGACGACCTGTGCATTCGTGGCGCGTTTGATGGCGCCGACTGCCAGAATATGGTCAAAATGGGCATGTGTCAGCAGAATATATTTCAGCGTGACATGCAGCGTGTCGATTTCGTTCAGCAGCTTATCCGCATTATCGCCCGGATCAACAATTGCACCCTCCAGACTCGCTTCATCATATATCAGATAACAGTTTGTGCCGATATCTCCGACACAGAATTGTTTGATCTTCATAGGCTCTCCTCTGTTATTTCCGCATCATTTCATCGGTATCCAGAATAATGGTTACCGGACCATCATTGCAAAGTGAAACCTGCATATCGGCGCCGAATTCCCCTGTCTGTGTTTCAATGCCCATCTCACGGCAGGCGGAGACGAACACTTCATACAGCCTGTTCGCCTGTTCGCCGCGCGCCGCACCCATAAAATTGGGGCGTTTGCCCTTTCGGCAGTCCGCATACAGAGTAAACTGACTGACAGCGAGAATCGCGCCGCCCACATCGGCCAGTGCAAGATTCATCTTGTCATCCGCATCGCTGAACACGCGCATGCCGACACACTTGCGCGCCAGATACAGCGCCTGTTCTTCGGTATCCTCCGGTGCAACACCGAGCAAAATCAGAAATCCCGTTCCGATTTCACCGGTGACCGCGCCGTCTATTGTCACTTTCGCGTGAGAAACACGCTGTAAAACTGCTCTCATTTTCTTCTCCTTATGTGGACTGGCGCACCACGTTGATAATTCCCTTGATGCTGCGCAGCTTTTTCGTCAGCGCATCCAGCTGCGACAGACCGGTGACATCAATAACAATGTTGATAATGCCGAAGCCTTCGGACAGCGTCTTGCCGCTGAAATCGCGCACATTGATGTGATTGTTTGACAGGATCTGCAGCACCTCGTTCATGACGCCCATACGGTCGGTCGTGGAAATCTGAAGCGCGGTGCTGAACCGCTCCTTGACCTCAATATGGTTTTCATCCCATGACACTTTAATCCAGCGGTCCCGATCCTCCGGACTGCTGTTTTTGACATTGACGCAGTCCTTTCTGTGCACAGAAACACCGTAGCCGCGCGTGATATAGCCGATAATATCGTCGCCCGGAATCGGCGTGCAGCACCGCGCAAACTTGACCTTACAGTTGCCGATGTCCTCAACAATTACGCCGGAATCCGACTTGGCATGCTGCGGGGGCGTAGTGAGCGGATGCCGTTCGGACTCCGCCTTTCTGGCGCGAATAACCTCATCCTTGACTTTGTTGAGCACCTTGGTGACTGTAATGCCGCCGTAGCCAATTGCCGCATACAGCTCCTGCAGCGAGGGATATCCGAACTTCTTGAGCACGTTTTCCTGAATTTCAGGCTTCTCCATGAAGTGGCTGTACAGCAGGCTCGAGCGCAGCTCACGGTCGAGCTCCTCGCGGCCCTGCTCAATATTCTCTTCCCGACATTCCTTTTTGAACCACTGCTTGATTTTGTTGCGCGCTTCTGAGGTCTTGATCATCTTGAGCCAGTCGCGCTTCGGCCCGTGCGTCTCCTTGGAGGTGATAATTTCTACAATATCACCATTTTGCAGTGTGTAGTCGATGGGAGCGATGTGGCCATTGATTTTACAGCCGGTCATGCGGTTGCCGACGGCAGAGTGAATGCCATAGGCAAAGTCAATCGGCGTTGCACCGGCGGGCATGTTGACGACATCGCCCTTGGGTGTAAAGACAAAAACCTCATCCGAAAACAGGTCAACCTTGATTGCCTTGATGAAATCCTCGGCCTCGGTATCCTGCTGAGATTCCAGCAGCTGCCGAATCCACGCATAGGTCTCCTCGCTGCTGTTTTTGTCGATGCCCTGCTTGTACTTCCAATGTGCCGCGACGCCGTATTCGGCCATCTTGTGCATTTCTTCCGTGCGAATCTGCACCTCAAACGGCACGCCCGAACGCCCGATGACCGTCGTGTGCAGGGAGCGGTAGCCATTCGGCTTTGGCGTGGAAATATAGTCCTTAAATCGTCCCGGAATGGGCTTATACAGATCATGCACATAACCGAGCACATTATAGCAGTCCGCGACCGACTCAACAATGACCCGGACAGCACAGATATCGTATATTTCGTCAATGCTCTTATTCTGCGCATACATTTTGCGATAAATGCTGTAAATATGCTTTACGCGCGCGGAAATGGAGTTTTTGATGCCGCTGTCATCCAGCTTTTTGCTGATGGTCTGCTTGATGCGTTCAAGCATTTCCTCGTTCTCATTCTGCTGACGCGCCAGTCCTTCGACTATTTCCTTGTAGCCGACCGGATCCAGCCGCTGCAGCGAAAGATCCTCCAGCTCCCATTTAATCTTCTGCATGCCGAGGCGATGGGCAATCGGCGCATAAATCTCCATCGTTTCGAGAGATTTGGAGCGCTGCTTCTCCTCCTTCATGAACTGAATCGTGCGCATATTGTGCAGGCGGTCGGCGAGCTTGATGAGGATGACGCGAATGTCCTTCGCCATGGCGATCAGCATTTTGCGCAGATCCTCCATCTGCTCCTGTTCCTTGGAGTAGTGCAGGCGTCCCAGACGTGTGACACCGTCGACAAGATCGGCAACCGAGGTGCCGAACTTCTCCTGAATCTGATCATACTGGAAGTCGGTGTCCTCCATGCAGTCGTGCAGCAGGCCGGCACAGATCGAGTCGGTATCCAGTCCCATCTCAACGATAATTTCCGCGACAGAAACCGGATGAATGATATAGGGATCGCCGTTTTTGCGCTTCTGTCCCTCGTGCGCCGCAGCGGCACATTCGTAGGCCAGACGAATTTTCTCGACATCTGCGGAGGGATTCTGCTTCCGCACGCGGTCGATTAAAAAATCTATTTTCGTTTTCATATCCATAAGCTTACTCCCCGGCTGTGATCGTTTGATCTGCCATACTCTGTTTTTTTCTCTGCCTGAGGGTGGCGAGAACGACAGATTTGGTGATATCTGCCTTTCCCTTAAACGGACGAAGCCTGATATGCAGCAGGTTGTTCTTAAAATGATAGCTGAGCAGACAGCATTCTGAAAAGACATCCAGACAGACAAAAAGCTTGCCGATGTTGATATAGCGGCGTGATTCGTAAGATATGCGCCGCGAAAGCGTATTATACGGCGCTGTCAGCTTTCCTGCCTCAGCGCGCGAGATGATGTGCCGCCACACAGCGACCAGATCTGCGCGGTCGGGATACAACTGTATGGCCTGCTTGTCTGTCAGCTCCCTCTCATCAATGAAGGCAGAATAGACGGACAGGAAATAATGGTCTTTTTCCAATTCGCAGCCACTCAGGCGAATGTCCTTGAGCATCAGCTGAATGGACTGTCTGCCGCGAAAATGGTTGATTTCAAGGCTGAACGCCGCGTCAACAACATCGCCCTGAACCACCGGACAGCCGCCCGAGCCGGTGCCGAACAACATTGCGGTAAAGCGCCTGTCCCCCTTAATCAATGACAGCTTCAGGTGTTTGTCGCTGGAAATGGGCGTAATTTCCTCAACCGTAAATTCCCGAATGGCAAAGATCGGCTCACGATTCCCCATGCCATAGGGCTCCAATACACCGAGATCGCGTATCGCTTCAAAGGAAATATCATCCGGTGAGATCAGGCAGTCGACATCTACGACCGGCATCAGATCGTCCTCTTTGATATTTTCCCGCGCATACGCGCAGATGCTGCGTTTAAATGCGGGCAGGTTTTCACGGCTTATCGTGAGACCCGCCGCAAGCGCATGCCCTCCGAATCTGTCGAGATACTGTGCGCTGTTTTCCAGCGCAGCGAACAGGTTAAATCCATTGACCGAGCGGCCGGAGCCCTTGCCCTGATCGCCATCGAGCGAAATAAGAACGGTCGGACAGCCGTATCGGTCGGAAATGCGGGAGGAGACAATACCGATTACACCGTGATGCCAGTTTTCTCCCCACAGCACAATCATACGGTCTTCCTGCGGATCGTATTCTTTCTGCAGCGCCTGAAAAGCCTGTGCCAGAATGGCATTTTCCGCATTTTGACGCTCTTTGTTCTGACAGCAGAGCATGACGGCGATGTCCTGCGCATGGGGCAGACTGTCGGTCAGGAACAGCTCTGCTGCCTGATCTGCACAGCCCATGCGTCCGGCCGCATTGATGCGCGGTGCAAGCGTAAAGCTGACAATCATCGAGGTCATGCGCCGTGTCTCCACACCGGATTCCCGCATCAGCATGCGCAGACCGGGATTGCGCGTCTGCTGCAGGACACGGAGGCCGTTGGAGACAATCACACGGTTTTCACCCTGCAGCAGCATGACATCTGCGATGGTTCCGACTGCCACAAGGTCAAGATATGCACGAAGCACATCTATGAGATGGTCGGGGCCCGCGAGTGCGCAAATCAGCTTGAATACGACACCCACGCCCGCCAGCTCACTGAACGGATAGCGGCTGTCCGGCCGCTTGGGATTGACAACAGCGAGTGCATCCGGCATACCGTCTTTGCACTCGTGATGATCTGTGACAACGACATTCAACCCGATTTCCCGCGCGTAAGCGATTTCCTCCATCGCGGTAATACCGGTATCTACCGTAATGACAAACGACACGCCTTTTTGACGGAGCTTGAGCAGCGCCGGCTTGTTGAGACCATAGCCCTCTGTCAGCCGATCCGGAATATAGAAGCTGCATGGAACGCCAAGGCTCTTCAAAAAGCGAACCAGTACGCAGGTCGAGGTAATGCCGTCGACATCGTAGTCCCCAAACACGGCAATGTGCTCTCCTTCCGCGACCGCTGCGCGAATGGCATCCACCGCCTTCTGCATGTCCGGCAGCAGAAACGGGTCGTGCAGTCCGGAAATGTCATCAGAAAGAAATTCTGCCGCTTTTTCCGGCGTATCGAGTCCGCGCGCACACAGTACGGCAGCTGTCAGCGGAGCAAAGCCGCACTGCTGCGTCAGGCTGCGTATCCTCTCGCGGTCAGGTCCGGCAATATTCCATTTTTTCGATTTCATTGCAACTCCTCTTTTTTTATTACAAATCATAAATATTATAACAAAAAAACAGCGCATTCACAAGATTCTTGACAAAAATACACAACACTTCATCAAATCTGTGAAGGATCCGCCTGCGATTCTGCAAACATGGAAACATTGCGTGATGTTTTGCGGCGAAACGCAGAGAGGCTGCACAAACCGCCGCCGAATTCAGCGGAAGACATGAATCCGTTTTTTTCTGTGCAAAAAAGGCCGCCGGCAATTATACCGGCGGCTGTAAAACAGCAGATTCAATATCAAATTTCAGATGTCTGCGTCCGCAATAACATTTTTCAGCGTATCTGCCGACTGTTTCAGCGCGTCCAACTCCCTTTCGTCCATATTGACCGGAAGCGGACACTCTACACCGTGCGCGCCGACAACTGCCGGCATGCTGAGGCAGAGTTCCTCCAGCCCATACTGTCCGCACATCAGATTGGAAACAGGCAGGACTGACTTTTCATCGCGGATAATCGCTTCGCACACGCGCTTGACAGACATGGCGATGCCGTAATAGGTCGCCTTTTTCTTTTCAATGATTTCATAAGCGCTGTTTTTCACCTGTTCTGCGATGCGGGTCATTTCCTCGGTGTGGTCCTGATATCCTCTGAGCTCGCAAAAGTCGTGCAGCGGCATATTGGAAACGCGCGCACTGCTCCAAACAGCGATTTCACTGTCACCGTGTTCGCCGACAATGTAAGCGTCAACATCGCGTGCGTCTACTCCGAGGTGCTGTCCGAGCAGATACTGCAGGCGTGCGGTGTCAAGCACTGTTCCTGTGCCGATCACACGGTTTTCCGGGAATCCGCTGAGCTTGAGCGCGGCATAGGTCAGAATATCAACCGGATTGGCTACAATCAGCAGAATGCCTTCACAGTTCCGCTTTGCAATTTTCGGAATGATGGATTTGAAGATGCCGACATTTTTCTTGACAAGATCCAGACGTGTCTCGCCCGGCTTCTGTGCCGCGCCGGCAGAGATAATGATAATGGCCGCATCTGTGATGTCATCGTATGTTCCCGCATAGATGTTCATCGGCTTGGCATACAGCAGACCGTGTGCGATGTCCAGGGCCTCACCCTCCGCCTTCTCCGGGACGGCATCAATCAGCACCATTTCAGAAAAAATTCCGCTTTGCATGAGTGCAAAACAGGACGCAGAACCGACAAATCCGCAGCCGATCATAGCGACTTTTCTCAGATTTACAGACATGGTTTTTTCCTCCTTGAAAGGTTTGTCAAACAATATGAGGCAGTTTCGGCTATTTTCTGCCATTTCCGCCAAACCGCACATCGGTTCATTCGGGCGGTGATAGAATAGTATTTACCTGATCCGGCAGCATCATTCGGTCAGCACAGCTTTTTCAGCTTCCACCTGACACATCCTCTTATCCTTCCGGCGGAAAACAACGGTTTCCGGCATTTTGAACGATTCTTCCAGAATCATTCTGAGCGATACCATTGTCATTGTTCCCGCCTCATCAGTGCCCAATCAGTTATCCAGTATTCTTCCGTCAATCGAAATCGTGATGACCTGCCACGGAATAAATTTCCCGCTCGCCTGCAGTGCACGCTTGGCTGCCTGCTCCAGACCGCCGCAGCACGGCACCTCCATCCGCACGATGGTCACGCTCTTGATCTCGTTGTCGGCGATAATCTGTGTCAATTTTTCTGCGTAATCGCCTTCATCCAGCTTCGGGCAGCCAATCAGCGTCACACGATTGCGAATAAAATCATTGTGGAAGCTGCCATACGCGTAAGCCGTGCAGTCGGCAGCGATCAGCAGGTTTGCACCGCTGAAATAAGGCGCGTTGACCGGTGCAAGCTTGATCTGTACCGGCCACTGACGCAGCTGGGACGTTCCCGCTGCGGGTCCCTGTGCAGCTGCTGCGGGGTTCATCTCATGCACTTTCGAGCCGGGGCAGCCGTGCGAGTCCAATGCTTCGCGCTTTATTTCACGCATCCGGCTTCCCGGAAAGCCGGCATGCAGCGACATGCCCTGCTGCTGCATTTTCTTCTGCTTGTTGGCGAGCACAGCCGCTTCGTCATACGGCGCCGCTTCTCGTTCCACAAAGGAAATGGCATCTGCGGGGCAGGTCGGCAGACAGTCTCCCAGTCCGTCGCAGTAATCGTCCCGCAGCAGCTTTGCCTTTCCGTCCACCATGCCAATGGCGCCCTCATGACATGCCTCTGCACACAGACCGCATCCGGTACACGCATTCTCATCAATCTGAATCATTCTGCGTTTCATTCTGTCTTTCCTCTCCTTTTTTCTTTCTGTGATCAGTATAATACCCCCGCGAAGGAAAGTCTGTTGTTATAACCACAAAGATAAAAATTTTTCGCCGGATGTGTGTTACAGTGTATTTCCGAAAAGACAGTGCAAAAAAGGTCTCCGACCGCATTCATTTGCAGCCGAAGACCCTGTTATTGTCAGCAGCCATCGCATACGCCGCTGTGATCCAGCTTTTCGATCTCGCGCCTGACTTCCTCATAATCCGCAACGACATTGATAAATTCCAGCAGCGCATTGGCCGTCATATGCTGCGGCAGATGCAGCGCGCGAAGCAGCTGCCTGCGCCGTGCCGCGCTGTGCGCCGTGCCGGATAATCCCCATGCATAAAAATCCGCTTTTGTAATTTTCCGCCGATCATCCGCTTCCGGCAGGCATTCCACGCCCGCCTGCTCCAAAGCGCGCAGAATCACATCATCCGGCACGCCTTCAACACCCAGTGTGCCTTCTTTTGATCCATGCACCTTGCGGCGCTCTTTTCCGGCAATCTGGGGAATATATGCGTGCCGAACCTGTTCTTTGGGAATTGCCCCGCGCAGATAATTGCGAATGACAAAGCCTGCCCCGTCGCTGTCGGTCAGGACGAGAATGCCGCGCTCCGCCGCAATGCGCCGAATCAGCGCAAGCTTTTCGCTGTTGTTAAAAATGGCAAACCCGCCCGTTTCTATGACAATCGTGTCGACAAGCTGCTTTATTTTGTTGACATCATAGCGTCCTTCTACGATAATCGCTTCCCGAATATGAATCATCGTCTCGCCGCCTTTTCGCCAAAATTCGCTGCCATCCGGAGCAGGAGCAATTCCAGCACCTTCTGCCGGTCTGCACCGGCGGACTTCATCGCGACATCACATTCCCCGCACAGCAGCAGCGTCTTCCGCAGCCATTTGACATGCAGCTGCGCTGCGGAATCCCGCATTTTTCGCGCATAAAATGCCGACTTGCTGCCGAGCAGCTCCATCAGTTCACGGTCACTTGCATGTGCTTCCAATGCCAGCTTTGCCGCATACAGGCGCTGAATGTGGCGGGAAATCGCCGCGAGCAAAACAATCGGTTCATTTTTCTGTGCAATCAGCTCATTCACGAGCGTCATTGCGCGATCAAACCGGCGTGCGGTAATCGCATCGGTGAGATCAAATGTAACAGCATCGAGCACCTTCGTGCATACGGCATCGATATCACTGCGCTTGACGGCATCCGTCGCACTGTGCGCACAGGCCTTTTCGATTTCCAGCGTGAGACTGGTCATCGAAGTGCCGCACAAAAACAGCAGATAATCACATGTTTCGCTGTCAATCTGCTTCCCGGCAGCTTTGGCGTGCCGCTTGACCCACGGAATCAAATCCCGCCGCTCTAAATGCGAAAAATCGGCAATACAGCCCTTTTTTGTGATAATTGTGTGCAGTTTGGTGCGCTTATCCGGCTTGAGCGGAATGGTATCATAATAAAAAACCAGACAGACATAATCCGGCAGATCATTCAAAATGCCCGGCAGCTCGTCCTTGAGTGCGGCAGGTGGTTTGTACAAATCAAAATCCTTTACCACAACCATACGGCGCTCTGCCATAGCCGGATAGCTGTCCACCGCATCCGTCAGCTGATCAAGCGTCAATGCACTGCCTTCGAAGACGGTATAGTTGAAATCGCGGAAGGTTTCGTCCACAACCTCTTTTTCCAGTGCGGCGAGATAATGCTCTTTCAGATAGCTCTCCTCGCCGCCGATCACATACAGCGAACCGATGGTATGCGACTTCAGATCCTGTTTCAGCTGCTGCGCACCATCTGTGTCTTTTGATTTTTTCGGCACCGGATTGACCCTCCTCTCCTACGTGCGTTTGCTTCGCCATTCGATCTGTCCCGTGTCGTACGGATTGATGACCGGAATGCCGTCATAATCCGACCGGCTTTTCCAGCCGCTTTCCACAACAATGCGCGACGGTGAAATGCGATGGAGCAGCTCGCGCATGTTGTCTGATTCTTTGGAAAACTGTGCGGAAACGAGCAGTGTCTCCGCATGCAGCGGCTGTGCATCGGTCAGATCCAGCAGCATTCTCTGTGTCAGCGCATGAACGGTCACAATATCCAGATCGTCCGATCGAATGCGGGCAATCAGCTTGCGGTCCACGGCGCCCCACACGGACAGTCCGAGCGAGGCATCTCCGACAGCGGTTTCCTGCTCCGGCGCAATTTTCTCAAAGGAAATGTTCTGCGCGCGCAATTCGCGCATCAACTCGGGATACGGCGGTCTGTTTTCATAGCTTTTCTCCGGCAGAATCATCTTTTCCACCGGAACATTTTGCAAAAGCGTGCAGATATTTCGCGCATGACTCTGATCGACAGATGTGAGTACAACAAGGTCGAGTGAATCGATTCCGTGCCAGTCCAGATAGGCGGCGACATCCTCCGCTGCGTCATGGTGACCCGAGCCGCTGCAATCAATCAAAGCCGCCTGATCGCCGCAGGATACCACAATCGCCTGTCCCCGTCCCTCTGTGAGAACCGCAATGTTGAGGTCATTGTTCCGCACCGCGCCGCGCAGCACGCAGACGACTATTGTGAACAGGACCAGCCCCGGAACGCCAAACAGCAGCGCCTTTTTCCTGCCTTTCCAGAGTAAAACAGCTGCCGCCGCACAGACAACAACAGAAAAGATGAGATCGAACCGGCTTTCACAATACAGAATACCGTACGGGACAGCAGCCGTCCCATCGACGATGAGATAACTGTAATCGGTCAGCCACATCGCCGGCGTCAGAACCAATCCGGCAGCGGACGGAAACCACAGACCGATGATACCGCCGATGACGAGCAGCGGGAACAGCACCGATACCGCCCACAACGCGAGCACATTTGAAACAATGGAAAAGACCGACAGATAGCCGAAATGATACAGCAGAATCGGCGCTGTGCATACCATGGAACAAACGGTACATGCTACCGCGCCTGTAAATACGCGATACAAACGCGTCAAACGCTTCGGCACAAACGCAGGCCGCTCCATCGCGTGCTGAATGCGCGAAGCAAAACACAGAATGCCGAGTGTCGATGCAAACGAGAGCTGCAGGCCGACCGAAGTGAGCGCATCCGGCAAAATCAGCAAAATCACAAGCAATGCCGCGAACAGCGAGTTGAGGCTGTCGCTGCGCCGCCTGAGCCAGAACCCGAGCAGAAAAACGCCGTACATGATGCACGCGCGCACAACAGACGGCGACCAGCCGACCATGAAGTAAAACGCGATCAGCGTTGGAATGCCGAGTGCCGTGCCAATCCGCCGGCCGAACACAAACAACAGAAACGAAATCAGAAATCCGACATGCAGACCGGACAGTGCTATGACATGAGACAGACCCGCCTTGCGCAGATGATCCCTGTCCCGCACGGTCAGTAACGAGCGGTCACCGGTTGTCAGCGCATTCCAAAATGCTGTCTGACGTTCTGTGCCATGCTGCGCAAACACCGTTCTCAGATTGCGCGCAAACTGTTTCGGATAGTACGACAACGGACGGCGGTCTGCCTGTTTGATGCTGACCCGTGCATCCTTCCGGACAGAGGCGAGAACAAAAACGCCCTGACCGCGATAATAGCTCTCGCGGTCAAAGCCCTCCCGCATATCCGATTGATAAAAACGTACCTTTGCCGTAATGCTGTCACCCGGCTGAAGCTCCTCGTCCGTCAAAGGCAGATACAGCAAAGTCCGAAAGCTTCCCCATACGCCCGCCTGTGCACCGCTGACCCGCACCGCAATGCGCTGCTGCTCGTCATACCGGTCAGCAAAATCCGCCGCTGTGACGGTTACATCATGCGATGTATTTTCCAGCTGTGCGATCGGGTCCGCGTAATACCGGTGATACGCCTCCGTATAAGCCGTTCCGCTGAAAAAACCGGCCGCGAGGAGAAAAAGCGGAAAGGCACGCGGAAACCACTTTGCCGCGGCCGCTGTACCGAGCAGCACGATTGCTGTCACAAGCAGCGGAATCAAAATTCCCCGCAGCGTCAGCGCACAGCCCGCGGCAAATGCGCCGGAAAACCAGATCAGCGGCCGCCGCATGGTATCCCTCCCTTCACCTGATACGGCACAATGAAATTGGACGGCGCCGCACAGCGGCGCCGTCCCTGCTTACTCACATTTTGCTGTTTTGAATCAGCCGGGCGGCCATGTCATGTCGCGGCCGGACAGAACGTGGAAATGCAGATGGAACACGCTCTGCTGTGCCTGCTCGCCGATATTCGAGACGACGCGGAAGCTGTCCATGCCCAGTTCCTTTGCAATCTTTGCAATCGCTTCAAAGCACTTTGCCGCCGCGATGCTGTTTTCCGGCGTGATCTCAGCCGCAGATGCAATGTGCTGCTTGGGAATGACCAGAAAGTGCGTCGGCGCCTGCGGGTCAATGTCATAAAATGCGTAGACATATTCGTCCTCATACACCTTTTTTGACGGGATTTCTCCGTTTATGATCTTACAAAACAGACAATCTGTCATCGTTCTTCCTCCTTTTCAGACGGATAGAAAGCTTATTCCTTATTTCAACATAGAATCGACAATGCTGGTGACTGCCTCGAGCGCTTCTTCCAGCTTCGCCGGATTTTTGCCGCCGGCAGATGCGGAATCCGGACGTCCGCCGCCGCCGCCGCCGCACAGCTTCGCAGTTTCCTTGATGATCTTGCCCGCGTGAGCGCCGTTCTTGACAGCCTCCTTGCCGCAGACGCAGATGAGCTGAATCTTGCTCTCGCCGGTCACGGTCGCCAGAACTGCAACGCCGTTCGGCTTGCGGTCACGGATGGTGTCGCCGATGCTGCGCATGATTTCCGGTGTCTCCTTCAGCTGTGCTGCCAAAACCTCAACACCCTTGACTGTGCGGGACTGGCTGAGCAGCTCAGCCACCTGCATCTCCGCAATCTTGCCGTTGAGGCGGTCCACATTTCGATGCAGCTCACGGACATCCTCCACCATCTGCACCGCGCGCTGCTCCAGTTCATTCGGAGAGGTCTTGAGCGCTGATGCGACCTCGCTGAGCAGATGCTGGCGCTCATCAAACAGCTTGAGGAACGCACGGCCGGTCAGCGCCTCAATGCGGCGCACACCAGCGGCAACCGATGTCTCGCTGACAATCTTAAACATGCCGGCCTTTGCGGTGTTGTCCAGATGTGTACCGCCGCAGAACTCAATAGAGAACTCTCCGGCGCGTACGACGCGAACGATATCGCCGTATTTCTCGCCAAACAGCGCCATTGCGCCGAGCTTTTTCGCCTCTTCAATCGGCATTTCATCTGTGCGGACGTTCATGCCCGCAAGAATCGCATCGTTGACAATGCTCTCGACCTTTTCCAGTTCCTCAGCAGTCAGGGCAGCGAAATGGGTAAAGTCAAAACGGACATGGTCTGCATCCGTATAAGAGCCCGCCTGCTCGACATGGCTGCCGAGAACCTCGCGCAGCGCCTGCTGCAGCAGATGGGTTGCGGTGTGCGAGCGGCAGATCGCCTGACGGCGCTCCCTGTCCACGCTGCAGGTAACCGTGTCGCCGCGGCTTACCATACCGCTTCTGACGACACCGGAGTGCAGAACCATGCGGCCATCCGCACTCTTTTGTACATTATCAATGTCAATGACACAGTCGCCGTGGGAAATTGTTCCGTAATCCGGCACCTGACCGCCCATTTCCGCGTAGAACGGCGTGCGGTCGAGCACGAGCGTCAGCTTGCTTCCGGCGCGCACGGCATCCGTGCTCTCGCCTTCCGCAACAATGGCAAGTACATTGGCCTGTGTTTCCAGGGTATCATAGCCGCAGAATTCTGTCTGCAGCGACTTGTCCAGACCGAGGTCTTCCGAAGCCCAGCCGAGATCACCCATGCGCTTGCGGTCGGCACGGGAGCGCTCCTTCTGCTCCTGAATCAAAGCGTCAAAGCCGCTCCGGTCGGTCGACATTCCCTGCTCCTCGAGAAGCTCGATGGTCAGATCAATCGGGAAGCCGTAGGTGTCGTGCAGCTTGAACGCATCTTCCGCAGGAAGCTCATTTTTGCCTTCCTTCTTTGCCGAAGCGATCATATCGTTCAAAATGGACAGGCCGGTGTCAACCGTCGCGTCAAAGCGCTCTTCCTCTTCGCGGATGATTCTGCGGATATAATCCTGCTTTTCAATCAGTGTCGGATATGCTCCGCCGCTTTCCTGAATGACGGTATCACACACCTGATACAGGAACGGCTTGTCAATGCCGAGCAGCTTGCCATGCCGTGCGGCGCGGCGCAGCAGACGGCGAAGAACGTAGCCGCGGCCCTCATTCGACGGCATAACACCGTCGCAGATCATCATAACCGTGGAACGGATATGGTCTGTGATGACACGCAGCGAAACGTCGGTCTCATAGCTCTCGCCATAGGTCTTGCCGGAAATACGCGAAACATGATTGGTGATATTGCGCACGGTATCGACATCAAACAGTGAATCGACATCCTGCATGACAACGGCAAGGCGCTCCAGACCCATGCCGGTGTCAATGTTCTTCTGCACCAGCTCGGTGTAATTGCCCTGACCGTCGTTGTTGAACTGGGAGAATACGTTGTTCCATACCTCCATATAGCGGTCACAATCACAGCCGACCGTACATCCCGGCTTGCCGCAGCCGTAGCGTTCTCCGCGGTCATAATAAATCTCCGAGCACGGGCCGCACGGACCGGAGCCGTGCTCCCAGAAGT
>DJXF01000077.1 GCA_002449635.1 Clostridiales bacterium UBA7011
CGCAAACCACTCGAGGTCTGTGCCCGGCTTGCAGAAAAACTCAAGCTCCATCTGCTTGAACTCACGGGTGCGGAAGGTGAAGTTGCCCGGCGTGATCTCGTTGCGGAACGACTTGCCGACCTGTCCGACGCCGAACGGAATTTTCCGGCGGGTGGTGCGCTGAATGTTCTGGAAGTTGACAAAGATACCCTGTGCCGTCTCCGGACGCAGGAACAGCTCGCTCTTTGCATTCTCCGTAACGCCCTGGAAGGTCTTAAACATCAGGTTAAACTGACGGATATCGGTGAAGTTATGACCGCCGCAGTCCGGGCAGGCGATGTTCTTTTCCTTGATGAAATCCATCATCTGCTGGTTGCTCCAGCCGGCCGGATTGATGCCGGTGGTGTCTTCAATCAGCTGATCGGCGCGGTGACGGGTGTGGCAGTCCTTGCAGTCCATGAGCGGATCGGAAAAGCCGCCGACATGTCCGGAAGCAACCCAGGTCGTCGGATTCATGAGGATAGCAGAATCCAGACCAACGTTCCACGGGGACTCCTGAATAAACTTCTTGCGCCACGCGTTTTTTACGTTATTCTTGAATTCCACACCAAGCGGACCGTAATCCCAGGTGTTGGCAAGACCTCCGTAGATTTCGGAGCCGCTGTAGACAAAACCGCGTCCCTTGCACAGGGCGACGATTTTCTCCATCGTTTTTTCGGTGTTTTTCATACTGATTCTCCTTATGGCGCATATGGCTTATGCGCGCGGTATTTAGCCAAAAAAACTTGACTATGCTCCTATTATAGCGTATACTAATTAAACGGTCAAGACGCAGAAAACGTTCGCAGAACGCCGCGAAATGCCGGCAAATTCCGATTTCCGGGTGTAGCGCAGATGGTAGCGCGCCTGCTTTGGGAGCAGGATGCCGCAGGTTCAAATCCTGTCACTCGGACCACAAGCAGAGCTGTCAAAGCTGACAGCTCTGCTTTTTTGCTTTACTGGAAGGACGGCGGCGTGACATCGGAATGCGGGAAGCGGCTGTTCGCGGGAGACGGCTCCGACATGCTGAAATACATTTTTGCCGCTTTCGTCGTGCCGAAGTCGCGGTTGGAGCCGGTGTTCTGGACCTTGTTGAAGGCTTCGCGGAACATCGCGTTATGCGCTTCCTCGCGGTTGAGAAGGAAGTCGATCGTCTCCTTCACCTTTTTATCCGCGATCTGGCGGTACAGATATTCGTAGACCACCTTCGCGCGCTGTTCGGACGCGATATTGGACAGCAAATCCGCGCAAAGGTCGCCGGTCACGGACACATAGTCGGCCGTAAACGAATATCCCGACGCGTTGATGAGACCGGGGTTGAGTCCCAGAAGCACATGGGTCTGAATTTCACCCGCCGGCACGGACTGCGCGTCCACATCGTGCCCATTCAGAAGATGGATGGTCTGCGCCACCATTTCCATGTGACCGAGCTCTTCCGCGGCGATATCCAGAAACAGATCCTTGATTTCCGCATCCTTTACGCGAAAGCTCTGAGACAGATACTGCATCGCGGCTTTCAGCTCGCCGTTCGCGCCGCCGAGCTGTTCCTGAAGAAGTGCGGCATACTGCGGGTTCGGCTTTTCCACGGCAACGGGATGAAACAGCTTTTTCTCGTGTTTGAACATGACAATCGTTCCTTTCTATGATAAAAATGGGATGAAACGCGCGGAAATGCTGCGGTTTTCATCCTTTTTTGTCAGGGGTTACGCGTTTTCCTGCATCCCGTCCAGCTCCGCGACGGTTTCCACCGGGCTTTTGCAGCTTCCGTTCTGACAGAGATAGTACTGCGCGCCGGACGGCGGAACCGGATATGCCGCGGTAAACGGAGCCAGTGCGGCCAGGGCGTTTGCGTTTTCCTCCGTCTTTGCCAGAACTGTGAGTCCGGGGCGGGTCGCCTGCCGCACAAATGCCAGCAGCTCCTCCGGCACCTGCTTCGCGGCGCAGACCAGCTCCTGTGTGGGCCACAGCTTTTCCAGCAGGGCCAGAAGCGTAAAGCTGTGACCGGCGGGGTACTGCCGGATGGCACCGGTCAGATAGGCAAACTGAAGCGTCTCCGCCTCGCGCCATTTCTCCTCGCCGGTGAGCCTGCTCAGGCGCGAAAACACCAGTGCCGCCACGGCGTTGCCGGAGGGCATCGCGCCGTCATAGACTTCCTTCCGGCGCGTAATCAGCTGTTCCCCGTCCGCGGCATAGGGAAACAGGCCGCCCGTTTCGCGGTCGAAGAAATGTGCCAGCAATTCCTCTGCCAGCCGGCAGGCGGTTTCCAGATAGGGGATGCGGAAGGACGCGCCGTACAGCTCCAGCAGGCCCCAGGCATAGAAGGCATTGTCGTCCAGCTTGCCGGCATGTGCGGCATCGCCGTCCCGCCAGCGCGCCAGCAGACGGCCGTGTTCATCGCGCAGATTGTGCTCGATAAAGTCCGCTGCCTGCGCGGCCGCGTTCTGATAGTTCGGCTCGTCAAAAATCAGTCCCGCGCGGGCAAATGCCGCGATCATCAGGCCGTTCCACGCGGTGAGCACCTTGTCATCCCGATGCAGTGCGGTCCGTCCGCGCCGGTAGTCCGCCACCTTTTTCAGCATCGCCGGCATGTCGTCCGGCTGCTGTTCCCAGTCGGCGGTATGCATCAGGTGGAGAATATTTTTCCCCTCAAAATTGCCGCGTTCCGTGACGCCGAAGCGGCGGCAGAAGCGTGCGGCGTCCTCCTTGCCCAGAACGTCCGCGAGTTCATCCGGCGAGAACACATAGTATTTGCCCTCTGCGCCCTCGCTGTCCGCATCCTGTCCGCAGTAAAACCCGCCCATGGGGTCGCGCAGCTCAGCGAGCACATAATCCAGGGTGCGGCAGGCGACCTGCCGGTAATACGGGCGATGGGTCTGCTGCCACGCCTCGGCATAGGCCATGGAGAGCAGCGCGTTGTCATACAGCATTTTTTCAAAGTGCGGCGTGAGCCATTGCCGGTCGGTCGAATAGCGGGAAAAGCCGCCGCCCACATGGTCAAACATGCCGCCGCGGTACATGTGCTCGAGCGTCTGCTCCGCCATTTCCCGCGCGTGCGCATGATGCGTCAGACACGCATAGCGCAGCAGAAACAGCAAATTGTGCGGCGTGGGAAATTTCGGCGCGCGGCCAAAGCCGCCCCACTGCGCATCGAACAGGCGGGAAAAAGAGGACACACCGGCCTCTGCCAGCGCACGGCCGGGCGTTTCCGGCTGGAATTCCTCCTCCTGCCGCAGGTGTTCGGTCAGGGTCTCTCCGGCGGCGAGCACATCGTCCCGATTGTCTTTCCAGAGCCCTGCGGCCTGCCGCAGCAGCGACAGCAGCTGTGCTTTGGGCAGATAGGTTCCCGCCCAGAATGGCTTCTGGTCGGGTGTGAGCAGAACGGTCAGCGGCCAGCCGCCCGAGCCGTTCATGGCGATGCACGCCGCCATATAGACCGCATCCACGTCGGGACGCTCCTCCCGGTCCACCTTTACCGGGATGAATTCGCGGTTGATGAGCCCGGCCACTTCCTCCGACTCGAAGGACTCATGTGCCATGACATGACACCAGTGACAGGTGGA
>DJXF01000117.1:0-5308 GCA_002449635.1 Clostridiales bacterium UBA7011
GTTGAGTGCTTATATAGAATACCACCTGAATTGTCAGATGTCAACACATTTTCTGCGATTTTTAAACTTTTTGACCGTTGCCGCCGCGTGTGCTATAATGGAATGCAGTCAACGAACAACGCAAAGGAGGTTTTTCCTATGCCGATTATCATAGAAAACAGCCTGCCCGCCTGCGCCATACTGGAGAGCGAAAATATTTTCGTCATGACGCACCACCGGGCGACGACACAGCACATTCGTCCGCTTCGGATCGGGCTGCTCAATCTGATGCCGACCAAAATCGTGACGGAGACACAGATTCTGCGCTGTCTGTCCAACACGCCGATTCAGATTGAAATCGACCTGATTCAGACCTCTTCCCACAAGTCGGCCAACACGCCGGCGGACCATCTGCTCAAATTCTATCAGACGTTTGATGACATCCGCGATTCGTGCTATGACGGCTTCATTATTACCGGCGCTCCGGTGGAGCAGATGCCGTTTGAGGATGTAGACTACTGGCCGGAGCTGACAGAAATCATGGAATGGACCAAGACGCACGTCCATTCCACCATGCACATCTGCTGGGGCGCGTTTGCCGGTCTGTACTACCATTTCGGCATTGAAAAGCACATGCTGGAAACCAAGCTGTCCGGCGTTTACAAGCATCACATCATGCGCTCGAACGAGAGCCTGCTGCGCGGCTTTGACGATGTGTTCAAAGCGCCGCATTCGCGCTACGCCACGCTGTATTCGGAGGACATTATCCGCCATCCCGACCTGACCATGCTGGCGGAATCGTACGAAGCGGGCCCGTATATTGTGACCGCCAAAAACGGCAGACAGCTGTTCATCACCGGACACAGCGAGTACGACAAGGACACGCTCGCGCGCGAGTATTTCCGCGATGTCCAGAAGGGAATTAATCCGAATGTGCCGGAAAATTATTTCGAGCACGACGACCCGCACAACGCGCCGCTGCTCTCGTGGCGTTCGCATTCCACCCTGCTGTTTACCAACTGGCTGAACTATTACGTCTATCAGTCGACGCCGTTTGAGCTGTCCAAGCTCGGATAACACAAAACCGTCAGAGGAAGCTGTTTCCTGTCTGACGGTTTTTTTGCTGTATTTCAGATATAGTATCCGCCGTTGACACCGAGCACCTGTCCGGTGACGAAGCGCGCCTGTTCGGACGCGAGCCAGAAAACCGCGTCCGCGACCTCCTCCGGCGTGCCGATGCGCCCGAGCGGCGTCTCCTCCGCGAGCGCGTCCAGAACCTGCGCGCCGTGCATGCGGTTCATATCCGTGTCGATGACGCCGGGCGACACGCAGTTGACGCGGATGCCGGACAGTCCGAGCTCCTTTGCCAGCGCCTTGGTCATGCCGATGACCGCCGCTTTCGCCGCCGAGTAATGCACCTCACACGAGCCGCCCGTCTGTCCCCAGATGGAGGACACCGTCACGATGCTGCCCGACTGCCGCTCGAGCAGCGCAGGCAGCGCCGTCTGAATCACATGAAACATGCCCTTGACATTGACGTCAAACATGCGGTCCCAGTCGTCCTCCGTCAGGTCGGAAAACAGCTTTTGCTGTGCGATGCCCGCATTGCAGACAATCGCGTCCGGCGTGCCGAAATCCGCCTGCGCGAGCGAAACCAAACGCCGCACCGCGGCGCGGTCGGTCACATCCGCCTGAATCAGCCGGCACGGCGCGCCCAGCTCCCGCAGCTCCTGTTCCAGCGCGCGCGCCGCCTGCTGTGCCTGCGCATAGCACGCCGTGACACACCAGTTTTCCTGTGCAAATTTCCGCGCACACGCGCGTCCGATGCCCCGCGCCGCGCCTGTAATCAAAACCGATTTGCTCATCGCTTCACACTCCAAAAAAGAGGGACGGAACCTGCTTCCGCCCCTCTCCGTTTTTTCAGACCGAACCTGTTTGTCAGATTGCAACCGACTGGGAAACCTCGTACAGCGACTGGCTCAGATCCTTGCTCATTGCCAGACCTTCCTCGATATCATAGTCGGTGATTTCGTTTGCGCGCGCACAGACGACGCGGTTGGATGCGCCTTCCATGAGGATTCTCACCGCATGATAGCCCATGCGGGTAGCCATAACGCGGTCGCGGACGGTCGGCGAGCCGCCGCGCTGGATATGTCCGAGAATGGTGACGCGCGCGTCAATTCCCGTCGCGGTGTGGATGCGGTCGGCTACGTCCTGCGCATGTCCGACGCCCTCCGCCACGATGATAATATGATGCTTTCTGCCGCGGATGCGGTTTGCGCGCATTTTTTCGACAATCGACTTTTCAAAGTCAATCTCGCGCTCCGGCAGCAGAATGGCCGTTGCGCCGCAGGCGACACCGACATCCAGCGCCAGATGGCCGGCTCTGCGTCCCATGACCTCGACAACCGAGCAGCGCTCGTGCGACTGCATGGTATCGCGCAGCTTGTCAATCGCCTGAATCGCCGTATTGCAGGCGGAATCAAAGCCGATGGTGTAATCCGAGCAGACGATATCGTTGTCAATCGTTCCCGGAACGCCGATCGCCGGAACGCCCTTGCGGGAGAGCGCCTGTGCGCCGCGGAAGCTGCCGTCGCCGCCGCAGACAACCAGGCCGTCCAGACCCATGTAATGCGCGTTGTTTGCCGCCTGTGTCAGACCTTCCTCGGTCAGCATTTCCAGGCAGCGCGCGGTATACAGCATGGTGCCGCCCTTCGCGATGATGCCGTCAACGCTTCGTGCGCCCAGCTCAATGATGTCGCCGTTAATCAGGCCGCTGTAGCCGCGGCGGATACCGAGGCACGAAATGCCGTAGGACGCTGCGGTACGCACGACACCGCGGACAACCGCGTTCATGCCCGGCGCGTCGCCGCCGCTGGTCAGAATACCAATCCGTTTAATCTGCTTCTCCATTTCAGTCCCTCCATATCATGTCCCTGCCCGCGGAAACCGTCCTCCGCGCACCGGAGACAATCTCTCTTCTTCGGAAAATGGCGCGTTTTTTCCGCACCGGTGTTTCAAACGGGTGTGTCACCGGCAGTGCCTGCCGATTTCTATTTCATTATAACATTTTCTTCCCCAAGAATAAACCTTAATTTGTGAATCAGCGACAAATTATTGTAGACCCACAGCCCGCGCGGCGCCATCAGCTTTTTGCGGTCGGAGGCGCAGAACAGAATGACGGGCAAATCGCCGCGATGGGCGGAGAGCAGCGGCTTGACCTGCTCGAGCCGCGGGTCCTGCATGCTGTCGATGCGCAGATACAGCCTGTGGCGGCAGGTGGTGCCCTGTCCGTCCGGCGCGGGACGGTTCCGGCGGGTATCCTGCCTGCGGCGGAGGTCGGGTTCTCCTGCCGCCTGCCGCACCGCGTCCAGATACTGCTCCTCCAGCGGGTAAATGGCGGAAGCGAGAATTTTCGGCGCTTCGTCCTCCCGCGCGTCGATGCGCCCGGCAATCCAGACGGCGCGGTCCTCCGCCAGCCAGTCGCCCGCCTGCTGCAGCACGGAGGAAAAGACCACCAGCTCCGCCGAGCCCGTCAGGTCCTCCGCGGTCACATACGCCATCATGGTGTTGTTTTTCGTGGTCTTGAGGCGCACCGAGGTGATGACGCCCGCCAGCACGACGCGCATGCCGTCGCGGAACATCGGCGGCGCGGGGCGCTCGCCCTCGCCCGAGAGGTCCTCCTCAATCTGCCGGATGCGCGCACAGTGCGCCTGTTCGACCAGCGCGCGGTAATCGTCCATCGGATGACCGGACAGGTACAGACCGGTCGTCTCCTTTTCCATCGACAGCCGCTCGCGCATCGGCAGCTCCGGGATGTCGGGCAGCGCAATCTGCTCGCGCTTTTCCTCCGCGCCCATGCCGAACAGATCCATCTGTCCCTCGACATTGCGCCGCCGCGCCGCCGTGACCGACGCCAGAACGAGGTCATACATCTGCAGCAGCTGGCTGCGGCGGTAGCCGAGCGAATCGAACGCGCCCGATTTGATGAGCCCCTCGAGCGCGCGGCGGTTGAGCTCATGCGCATACATGCGCTCGCAGAAATCCTCAAACGAGGCAAACGCGCCGCCCGAGGCGCGCTCGGCTTCCAGCGCGCGCAGAAAGCTGCGGCCGACATTGCGCACCGCCGCCAGACCGAACCGAATGCCCTCGTCCGTGACCGTAAAGCCCTCGCACGACTGGTTGACGTCCGGCGGCAGCACGGTCAGACCCATGCTGCGGCAGGTTGCGATGTATTCCGACACCTTGGACGACACGTCGAGCACGCTCGTCAGCAGCGCCGCCATGTATTCCTTCGGAAAATGGCACTTCATGTACGCGGTCTGGTAGGACACGACCGCATAGCACACCGCGTGCGCCTTGTTGAACGCGTAGTTGGCAAAATCCATGATCTCATCGAAGATGGATTCCGCCGTCTTTTCGTCCACGCCGCGTTTGACGGCGCCGTCAATGCCCAGCTCGGGATTGCCGTAGATGAAGTTGCTCCGCTCCTTTGCCAGCTCCTTCATCTTCTTTTTGGACATCGCGCGGCGCACCATATCCGCCTTGCCGAGCGAATATCCGGCGAGCACGCGGAACACCTCCATGACCTGCTCCTGATAGACCATGCAGCCGTAGGTGACCGAGAGAATATCCCGCAGCAGCGGGTGCTTGTACTCCACCTGCGACGGGTCGTGCTTGCACGCGATATAGCGCGGAATCGACTGCATCGGTCCCGGGCGGTACAGCGCGACGACCGCGGTGATGTCTTCAATCGAATGCGGGCGCAGACCGGTGACGACATTCGTGATGCCCGCGCTTTCCAGCTGGAACACGCCCGAGGTCTTGCCCTGCGCCAGCATGGCGTAGGTCGCGTCGTCGTCGAGCGCGATGTCGTTCAGCACAAAATCCGGCTGTCTGCGCCGCACCATTTTCTCCGCGTCCGCCAGCACGGTCAGGTTGCGCAGCCCGAGGAAATCCATCTTGAGCAGACCGAGCTCCTCCAGCGTCGTCATGACAAACTGCGTGACCATATTGCCGTCATTCGCGGCGAGCGGGACATAGTGGTCGACCGGCTCATTCGTGATGACCACGCCGGCGGCGTGCGTCGAGGCGTGCCGCGGCATGCCCTCCAGACTGCGCGCCGTGTCAATCAGCCGGTGCACCGTCTCATCGCCCTCGTACAGCTGCCGCAGCCGGTCGGAGGCGGCGAGCGCCTTGTCCAGCGTGATGTGCAGCTCGTTGGGCACGAGCTTGGCGACGGCGTCCACATCGCCGTAGGGGATGTTGAGCGCGCGTCCGACGTCGCGGATGGCGCCGCGCGCCGCCATGGTGCCGAAGGTGACGATCT
>DJXF01000117.1:5369-8120 GCA_002449635.1 Clostridiales bacterium UBA7011
TGCCGAAGGTGACGATCTGCGCCACATGGTCCGCGCCGTATTTTTTCGTCACATAGTCGATGACCTCCTGCCGGCGCACATAGCAGAAATCCACGTCGATATCCGGCATGCTCACGCGCTCCGGATTGAGAAAGCGTTCAAAATACAGCGAATACTGCAGCGGGTCGAGCGTCGTGATGTCCAGACAGTACGCGACCATCGAGCCTGCCGCCGAGCCGCGCCCCGGCCCGACCGGAATGCCGTGCGTCTTGGCGTAATGGATAAAATCCCAGACGATCAGGAAATAGTCGACAAAGCCCATGCGCGCGATCATGTCCAGCTCATATTCCAGACGCGCGCGCTTTTCCGTGTCGTTCGGGTCGTACCGCTTTGCAAAGCCCTCCATGCACAGCCGGTGCAGGTATGCCTGCGCCGTATCGCCCGCGGGCACGTCGAACGACGGCAGATGATATTCGCCGAACGTGAACTCCAGATTGCAGCGCGCGGCGATGTCCGCCGTGTTGGAAATCGCCTCCGGATGGTCGGGGAACAGCGCCGCCATCTCCGCCTCGCTCTTGAGGTAAAACTCGTCCGTCTCAAAGCGCATGCGGTCGGGCTCATCGACCGTCTTTCCCGTCTGGATGCACAGCAGGACGTCCTGCAGGGCGGCGTCCTCCCGGCGCGTGTAATGCGCGTCGTTGGTTGCCGCGAGCGGAATGCCGGTCTCCGCCGCGATGCGCAGCACACCGCGGTTGACATCGCGCTGCTCGGGCAGGCCGTGGTCCTGAAGCTCCAGATAAAAATTCTCCGCGCCGAAAATGTCGCGGTAGGTGAGCGCCATCTGCTTGGCGCCCTCGTAATTCTGCTGCAGAAGCAGCGACGGCACCGCGCCGGCGAGGCACGCGGACAGCGCAATCAGGCCGCCGGAATGCGCGCGCAGCAGCTCCAGATCGACGCGCGGGCGGTTGTAAAAGCCCTCGGAAAACGACAGGCTCACCATGTGGATGAGGTTTTTGTAGCCCTCCTCATTTTTGCACAGCAGCACAAGGTGGTACGGATTGCTGTCCGTCCCGTGCACCTTGTCGCGGCGCGTGCGCCGTGCGACATAGACCTCGCAGCCGATGATCGGCTTGATGCCCGCCGCCTTTGCCGCGCGGTAAAAATCGACCACGCCGTACATCACGCCGTGGTCGGTGACGGCGATCGCGTCCTGTCCGATTTCCTTCACATGGTCCATCATGCGGGAGATGCGGTTTGCGCCGTCGAGCAGGCTGTATTCGGTATGTACGTGCAGATGCACAAAGCTCATTTCGGTTCCTCCTCTGCCGCGCTGCGGGCGATGGTCACAATGCGGCGCATCCGGTGGCTGAGTCCCGGCTTGGAAATGGGCGGGTCGAGCCGCGCGGCGAGCTCCGCCAGACTCGCGGTCGGGTCCTCCAGCCGCAGCCGGATGGTCTCATGCAGGTTGTCCGGAAACACCTCCCAGCCGCCCCGGTCGAGTGCGCGGCGAATCGCGGCGATCTGCTCCGCCGCCGCGTTGGATGCCTTGATGACGTTGGCCGCCTCGCAGTTGACGCGGCGGTTGATGCGGTTGCGCACCTGCTTTTCCACCTTCGCCTGCATCATCTCCAGCGCGGCGTGCTGCGCGCCGATCAGCGTCAGAAAATCCTCCACCCCGCCGGAATCCTTCCAGTACAGCAGCGAGGTGCTCTTCCGCATCGCCTGCCGCGGCGAAAGCTCCATGTCCAGCATCAGGCTCATCACCTCGCGGCAAAGCGCGTGGTGCGAGGTGGTCAGCTCCAGATGTGTCTTTTTGTCGGGACCGGCGACCGTGCCCGCCGCGAGGAAAATTCCGCGCAGAAAGGCGGCGCGGCAGCAGTCCTCCTCGATCACATTGCGGTTGAGATGGTAGGTCAGATGATATTTCAGGTCATAGCCCAGCGCGGAGAAAATGCGCGCGAGCGCAGCCGGTTCGGTCACCTTCAGGACATACCGCCCGCCCGCACCCGGCTCGGGCAGCCGGACGGTCACGCCGAACGCGCGCGCAAACAGCGGCGGAATGCGGTGCGCGAGCGGCGCGCTGCCGGTCACCATACAGATTTCCGTGTGGGAAAAGGTATGGGCGAACAGCAGCAGGCCATACGCCTCCGCCATGGCACAGCAATCGCGGCTGACCGGAATGCGGCACAGCTCCGCCTTGGTTTCTGAAGAAAACGACACCGCTTTCCCTCCTCAAATCCTGCCCGGCTCGGTCTCACGCGCGAGCGTATCGTACGCGCCGTACACGCCCTCGCGCGCGCAGCACTGGCCGAACACATCAATGACCGCCTGCGCGAGCAGAGCGGGGTCATGCCGCGCAAGCGTGCTGTCCGCCGCAATGAGCGGATAGCCGTACATCTCCACGCCGGCGGCGCGGAACCGCTCCAGATCCATTTCGACCGGCTCGGCATCCTCCGTGCGGTAGCGCGCCTGCACGCAGTCGGGCACGGGCGCGGTGTTGTAAATGCACGCGTCCACCAGTCCGGGGGCGCTGTGCTGCAGCAGGGCGTCCAGATGGTCGAAGGCGGTATAGCCCTCGGTCTCGCCGTCCTGCGTCATGATATTGAGCACATAGACCTTGGGCACCCGGGTCTTCTGCAGGGCGCGCACAATGCCGTCCACGAGAAGGTTCGGGATGATGCTCGTGTACAGGCTGCCCGGTCCGAGCAGAATCAGGTCCGCCGACAAAATCGCGTCGAGCGCATGCGGCAGCGCACGGGCATCCGCCGGCTC
>DJXF01000117.1:8178-8341 GCA_002449635.1 Clostridiales bacterium UBA7011
GCGCACGGGCATCCGCCGGCTCGAGCCGCACCTTGCGGATGCGGCAGTTCTGCTCCTTCTTTTTGGCGGCGATTTTGGACTCGCCCACGACGCTCGCGCCGTTTTCAAAATCCGCCACCAGATTGACATCCGCGTTGGTGACCGGCAGCACCCGTCCCGTGAC
>DJXF01000070.1 GCA_002449635.1 Clostridiales bacterium UBA7011
CCTCGTCGATGGAATACACATGAATATCCTCTTTGGACACATATTTCAGATAAATCCCGTAAATGTTGGCGGAATAATCAATATAAAGCTGCATGCGCGGCGGCGCCGTAATGTAATCAATCGTCTGCGGAATTTCAAACACGCGGCAGCGATTGCGGACACCGAGCTTTTTCATCGAAGGGGAAACGGCGAGACAGATGGTCTTTTCCGTCCGGGTGGGGTCCGCGACCACCAGATTTGTTGTCAGCGGATCCAGCCCGCGTTCGACACATTCGACAGAGGCGTAATAAGATTTCAAATCAATACAAACGTATGTTCGGTTCATGGTAAAAAACGCCCCCTTTGGACGAAACGATGCGTGCGCTGCACCCGAGATGCGGCCTCGAAACGAACGGATGTTCGATATCTTTATTGTACACTGCAATGCTCCCGGCGTCAAGGGGTCTGTTTCGATCACGCTGAGCGGCTGAAGTCAAAGAAAAAATGGTTCGGGTCATGGCATTTACCGTCGGAGACGCGCTGCCTGGGCAGGGCGTTTTTCATGGAAAAGCGTCTCAGGTTATGGTAATATAGTAAAAAGGGAGTCGTTTCCCGCATGAGCACATTCGGGAGACCGGAATTTGTGAGGACGACAGACAGGGGTGAAAAGAAAATGGAGAATAACAAGGGAAATCAGATCAGAGAAATACCGATCACGCAAATGGAATCGGTCTGCATCGGTCAGACGGAGAATGCCGCCGCGGGAACAGGAGTTACGGTTCTGATCGGTGAGAAGGGTATGCGTGCCGGGCTGGATGTCAGAGGAGGCGGACCTGCTTCACGGGACAGTGAACTGTTAAATCCGCTTGCAGCCGCACAGGTGGTGCATGCCATTGTTCTTGGCGGAGGAAGCGCCTTTGGCCTGGGCGCGGCAAACGGAGTCATGGAGTATTTAGAGGCGCGTGATATCGGGTTTGATGTGGGCGTGACAAAAGTGCCCCTTGTTGTGCAGTCGGATATCTTTGATCTGACCGTGGGAGACAAATCTGTCAGGCCGGATGCGGCTATGGGCTATGAGGCCGCAAGATGTGCCATGGAGGAGGTTAATTACAGAGACGGCAACTATGGTGCCGGCTGCGGTGCAACAGTCGGAAAATTTGCCGGAATGGAAACCTGTATGAAAACGGGAATCGGCAGCTATGCCTTACAGATCGGCAGTCTGCAAGTCGGTGCAGTCGTCGTGCTCAATGCGCTTGGAGATATTTTCGACTGGAAGAATGGAGAAAAGATAGCCGGACTGCTGACGGAGGATCGATCCGGCTTCCGCAGCACCGAAGACCTGATGAAGCAGAGCATTGCAAAGGTGGAGAATAAATTTGTCGGCAACACGACAATCGGTGTGATTCTCACAAATGCCGGACTGACCAAAACACAGCTGTGCAAGATCGCGGGAATGGCCCACAATGGCTATGCCAGATCCATTCGACCCGTCCACACATCGGTTGACGGCGACAGCATTTATGCGGTTTCAACCGGAACGGTTGAAGCGGATCAGGATCTCGTGGGAACGCTGGCTGCAGAAGTTATGAGTGAGGCCATCAAATGCGCGGTATTCAGCGCTGACAGCGCGTATGGTTTTCCTGCGGCAAAGGATCTGAACAAAGAATAGGCAGTTTCCGGCTTGAAACGCAGTCCGGGAACACAGAAACCGCGGGGAACTGCGGAGAGAGAACGCATGACGGATGGAGGAAAAGAAGACCATGAACACGGAGAACATACGCACACGTCTGGATCAGGGAAACAGAAAATATATCACATATTCGAACCATGCCCTCCGTCTGCGCACTGCGGAAGAGGGTCAGCATCCCTATGCAATTGTTGTCTGCTGCTCGGATTCGCGGGTGATTCCGGAACAGATCTTTTCCGCGGACATCGGAGACCTCTTTGTGATCCGCGTGGCGGGCAATGTTCTGGACAAGCATCAGCTGGGCAGCATAGAATATGCGGCGGCACATCTGCACTGCAAACAGATTGTCGTGCTTGGGCACACCGGATGCGGGGCTGTGCATGCCGCCCTTAACGGCGGCGGGGACGGCTTTATAAAATACATTACAGATGACATTCTGGAAGCTGTCGGCGAAGAACGGGACCCCGACAAGGCGTGCAGTCTGAATGCTGCCCATGCCGCAGATAAGCTGGAGAAGGAGTTTGCGGAACATCCTGAGATGGGAGACGTTGAGATAGCCGGGGCTGTATACGATATACGGAGCGGTGAAGTCAGGTGGCTGTGACTGACACCGGCTTTCAGAACCCGTTTCATTGGTATGCAGGAAAAACGAAAAAACGGGAATGCGCAGAGATGCAGTATGGATGTTTTTTGCCGGGATGAACGGCGGATCACATTTGCAGAGAACAAAGAATAGAGGAGCACATATGATTTTATTTTTAAACGCCTGTGTGAGAAAAGAGTCCCGGACCCGGAGACTGGCGAGCTATTTGATTTCAAAGCTGCATGATGATGTTAAAACAGTACAGCTGTCTGAACTTGATTTTCCGAGGGCGGATGAGAGCTTTTTAAAGAAACGGGATGCGTGCATAGAAAAAGGCGACTATTCTGCGGCAATGTTTGATCTGGCAAAAGAATTTGCAGCAGCAGACACCATCGTGATAGCGGCGCCTTTTTGGGATTTTTCATTTCCGGCGGCACTCAAGCAGTATATCGAACAGATCAATGTTTTGGGAATCACATTTTCCTATACAGAAGAGGGCGTTCCGGTGGGACTTTGCAGGGCGGAAAAGCTCTATTATGTAACAACGGCCGGCGGCAGGATTTTCTCTGATGAATATGGATATGGGTATGTGAAAGCACTTGCACAAGGGTTTTACGGTATCCCGGATACGGTCTTCATAAAGGCGGAAGGGCTGGATATTCAAAAGGCAGATGTGGAAGGGATTCTGCGTGCCGCGGAGAATGAGATAGATCAATTGGAATTTGAGTAAGCGTTCCTTCCGCTTTCCGGGATCCTGTCCATAACAAATTTAATGAAGTCCTGAGCAGGCAAAGTCCGTCAGGCAGAAGAGTCTCCACTCACCGGCGCGTTTCCGGCGGGCGGGGATTTTTGCTGACCGCTTATCGGCTTAGAGGAACTTTTGGGGGAACGGAACGCATTTCGACAGCGGGAGTTGACAAACGCAGACGGCGGATGTACCATAAAACACGTTGTTTGGTTAAAAGACTTTTTTGAAATATGAGTCGCGTTCTGTTGCATAAGGAGATACCGTCATGCTGGAAAAAATGACAACCCGATGGCACCACTTATCCATACCGTATAAAGTGAGCCTGCTGTGTGCGGCATTTATCCTGCCCATGCTGATCTTAATTTGCGGATTGTTTTCTGAATTTTATTTTTATCACAGGCAGACAGACCAGATTTTGGCGGAATACAGCAACTGCAGTGATTTTTCCGCCGCAATCAGACAGGAAACAGAGCAAATGGAGAAAATGGCATATTGCGAAGCAGACGAGAAAGAGATCAGCCGCTGCAAAGATGTGCGGGAAAAAAGCGACCGGTGTCTGCAGAGCCTGATCAGGACGGATACGACCGACAACAAAAACATTCGATGCATGAAGCAGGTCATCGTGCGGGCACTTGCGGTATACCGGCGGAATCAGGATGTTTTTCTGCAAACGCTGCAGCAGGGAAAATTTGAACAGCAGGTTTTTTCTGAAATGAAAAAAGACGGCAATTACCTCTGCAGCTATGCGGATGATCTGACGGCCGCACAGCTGGAAAACGGAAAATCCAGTTATCTTGAGCTCGGACGCCAACTGGCGAACCGCAATATCGTTGTTGTAGCGATGATTTTGCTGTGTACCCTTGGAATGACCTGCGGCATCACATTGCTGATGCACAGTATCGTTGCGCCGGTTCGGCGGCTGCGCGATGCTGCGATGCAGGTCGCACGAGGACATTACGATGAGCCGGATTTGCAGTATTCTCAGACGGATGAAATCGGGCAGCTTGCAAGCAGCTTCCATCAAATGAAGCATCAGATCTCACGGACGATTCATGCCCTGGAAGCGGAAGCAAAGATGGAAAAGGATCTGCGCCGGCATCAGGAGGAAGAGGCGCGGCTGAATCAGCTGGTAGAGCGCAGCAGATTTGCACAGCTGCAAAGCCAGATCAATCCGCATTTTCTGTTCAATACCTTACAGAGCATTGCCAATATGGCAGAACTGGAAGACGCTGCCGTGAGTGAGGATATGATTTTGCGCTTGGCGAAGTTCTTCCGATATACCCTTGAAACGGATGATGCGGTTGTAACGCTGTCGCGTGAACTGGATTTGCTGCGCGATTATATTTCACTCCAGGAGATACGTTTCGGTGACCGCATTGTGTTTGAAATGGACTGTGATCCGGCATGCGATCATCTTCCTGTGCCGAAATTCATTGTTCAGCCGCTGGTGGAAAATGCAATTGTACACGGTATGCGGCAGCGTGCGGGCGGCGGCCGCATCCGCATCACGACCCGCAAAACGGAAGACGGCTGCCGCATTGTTATTTCCGACAATGGCTGCGGGTTTCAAACCTCAGCGCCTGTTCCGGCGGAGCGCATGGGAAGACATTCCATCGGCCTGCAAAATATCGCACAGCGCATTGAGACGATGGGCGGTTCCCTGCGACTGTTCAGCGTGCCGGGCTTGGGTACCGCTGCACGGATCTATATTCACGAAAGGGAGAGCTTCGAATGATTAAAATATTGGTGGCAGAGGATGAAAAACTCAGTCAAATGACATTGATTCATCACTTGCGCCGCAAACTGAGCGATGCGTTGATCGTGGGGGTATCAAACGGCAGAGAAGCGGTTGACCGTGCGGAGATATTAAATCCACAGCTGATTTTTATGGACATTGAAATGCCTCTGCTCAATGGCATGGAAGCCGCGACCATCATCCGAAAACGGCTGCCGGATACCGTCATTGTCTTTTTGACCGCCTTTGACCGGTTTGATTATGCAGTCGGCGCGCTTCGCGCGGGAGGAAATGATTATTTGCTCAAGCCGTTTGACAAAGCGCAGATTGATGCGTGCCTCAGAACAGCACTGCATTTGGAAGAACATGATACGAGTATGGAAACAGAGCAGCACACGCCGTTTCAAATTCAATTTTCTGTCTGGCTGAAAAATCATTATATGAATGACATCTCACTGGAACAGGCAGCGGATGCAATGGGCATGAGTGCATTTTACTTTTCCCGCCTGTTTCGCACGTCATACAATCAGACCTTTTTGGAGTACCTGACAGCATACCGCATGGAGCGGGCGGCAGAGCTGCTTCGCATGACGGATATTCCGGTGCGTGAAATTGCTCCGCTTGTCGGATATACCGATGCGAATTATTTCTCCAAGGTATTCAAGCGCCATATCGGAGAAACCCCGACGCTGTATCGTCAGCAAAACACCACACTGTAATTTTGTGCACTCTCCACAAAAAAGGAAAAGTGTTTTTGACATTTGCAAAAATATTACCAGACAGAGTGCAAGAATTTACGGTATTCGACAAGAAATTGCACCGATATAATAAAGGAGGAGAAAGAAATATGAAATTTCTTACCAAATTATCTCTCCTGATTACCTTGCCGTTGTTGCTCTGCAGCTGTGCGGGCGGAAGTGCTGAGAGGGAGGACACCGGTTCGGTGCGGTACTTCCGTCTGGCAAGCGGCCAGAGTGAAAATTATGTGACCAATCAGGCGTGCATTCATTTTTGCGATCTGGTGGCGGAGCGTACAAACGGCATGGTAATCATCAAACCGTATTTCGATCATGCTCTCGGAACAGAGGATGAGATGCTGGAGCAGTGCCGGTTCGGCGGCATTGATTTTGTCCGTGTCTCAGCCGCCGGAGCATCAAAATATGCGCCGCAGCTGACCGCTCTGCAAATGCCCTATGAATATCTTTCGGATGAGCATTTGTTTCGGGTACTGGACGGCGATATCGGGCGCACGGCGCTTCATTCGCTGTATGCGTCCGATTTAGACGGGCTCACCTATTTTTATGCCGGATTTCGCTGCTTTTTCAGCACCCAAAAGGTGCTGGATTCGTTGGATGATATGAATGGACTTACCCTGCGTGTTTCCTCCTCGTCCTATATGACCGATCTGGTCAGACAATGGGGGGCACAGGCGATTTCTCTTTCCGGCAGTGATCTGGCAGCCGCCCTGCGCAGCGGGGAGGTCGATGGCGCAGAGGACAACCTTCCCGCCTATGTGGACAGCGGGTATTATCAGCTGGCGCCATATTGGGTATATGACAGACATACGTATAACGCTGATGTTTTGATCGCATCCAGGTCCAGCATGGAGCAGCTGACCGTTGAGCAGCGCAATATCGTTTCAGAATGTGCGGCAGAAGCGGCACGGTGGCAGAGAGAGCATTGGATCAATGCGGAAGTACGAGCGATGATGCATGCCTCGCGCAGCGGCTGTTATATGGCATTGATGGACAGCGATGAGGCGGATCGCTTTCGCGCGGCGGCACAGCCGTTGTATGAAAATCTGACGGAAGATCAGCAGAATATCGTGGAGGCAATCAGAAAGCAGGCGGATTCTGACACGCAGTAAAGCTTTGCCTCCCTGATGGTTTCCATTCGATCACAGGTGTCCTCTATGGACACTTTCTGATACATAACAATATCAAGGAGGCATTATGATGAAAATGAGACGACTGATCGCAGGCTTGCTTTGCGGTGCTGTTGCCACAATGTTCTGCTTGACCGGCTGCGGAGCGGAAACTGGTATGATGGATGCTGCAAATGCCAATTCCGTTGCGGGCGGAGACAGCAGCCTGCCTGTCATCACATGGAAAATGGGTTCGACCTGGGGCAGCGGTAATGTTCATTATACCTGTGACCAACGCTTTACTGAGCTGGTGAGCCAGCTTACCGGAGGACGTTTCAAAATCACAAATTATCCGGAAGGTTCGCTGTGCGCAGCAAACCAGCTGTTCGACTATGTACAGAATGGAACGATTCAGTGCGGCGGAGACTGGGGCGGATACTGGAGCGGCAAGGATACCGCCTTTGAACTGCTTTCCACGACGATGGACAATTTTTCCGGTCTGGATTATTATACCTGGATCAATCAGGGCGGCGGACTGGAATGCTATCAGAAGATGTACGGAAAATATAACATGACATATTTTCCGATTATGATTAACCATGCAGAGTCCGGCATTCGCTCCACGAAGCCGATTACTTCCATTGCGGATATGCAGAAGATGAAGATTCGTTTGGGCGGCGTACTTGCGGGACGTGTTGCACAGAAGCTGGGCATCAATATCACAACCGTCGCGGCAAGTGAGCTGTATGAATCGCTGCAGCGCGGCGTCATTGACGGCGGCGAATTTTCCACCCCGTGTTCCGATGATTCCCTGAAGCTGCAGGAGGTCGCACCGTACTGGTGTTCGCCTGCATGGTATCAGTCTGCCGGCGTCAACGGTGTCATGATCAACAAGGATGCCTGGGATGCGCTGCCGGAGGAATATCAGCTGGCAATTCAGACCGCGGCTGAAACCTGCGCGGGCGAACAGCTGTCCCGTTATCTCTGGATGGACTTTGAGGCCACGGAAAAGATGCTGAAGGACGACGGGTGCATTGTCACGGAGATGAACAGCGAGGACTGGGCCACCATCCGAAAGACCTGTCAGGAGGTCTACGAAGAGGAGACTGCTGCCAACGAAAATTTCGATATGGTATATAGCTCGATGAAGGCATATCGTGAAAAAGCGGATACCTATCGTGACATGCTCAAGGATTACAGTTGGGGCTTTAATTACGACGACTACAAGGCAAAAAGTGAAGAGTAATTGACCATTGTTCCTATGAGGTGTAAAAAATGAAAGTGTTAAAACGCATAAGCGGCGTGATTGACCGGATCAATGACTGGATCGGACGGATTTGTGCATTTGCTGTCATCGGCGTGCTCGCGGTCATTGTCATCGAGGTTGTCATGCGCCGTCTGCTGCACAGCCCGCAGATCTGGACACAGGATTCGATCTGTATGATTTTCGGCTGTTATATTATTATGGTTTGCGCGTATGGCTTTCAGAAAAAAGCCTTCGTAGCGGTAGATGTTCTGTATGCGCGCTTAAAGCCGCTGACGCAGAATATCGTACACCTGATTACCTATGTTGTTTTTTTGGTGCCGTTTGCATTTGTTCTGGTTCCCGAGAGCTTTCGGTTTTTCCTCAAGGCATTTGTGACAGGCGAGAAAAGCTATTCTGTCTGGGCACCTCCGACCTGGCCGGTCAAGCTGTGCCTGTTCCTTGGCATTACCATGCTGGCTTTTCAGGGCCTTTCGGAAATCATCAAGTGTGTGTGCAATATTTCCGATGAGATTCAAAAAAAGAAGCTGACCGAGAGCAGACCGGAAGACGCCGAAGGAGGTGCTGAGGCATGATGCAGTTGCTCAATCACTGGGTTGCGTGGTCCGGCCTGAGCGCCACCCAAATGTCGATTATTATGCTGGCGGGCATGTTCCTGCTGATGATTATCGGTCTTGCGGCAGGTCAGGAGCTGGCATTTGTTCTCGGCGGAGCCGGTGTCATTATCGGTTATCTCGCGTGGGGCGGCCCGGGCATTTCGATTGCAATGACAAAGGTATACGACCAGATGCAGAGTTATTCTATGGTCGCGATTCCGATGTTTGTCCTGATGGCCAATTTCCTGACGCACTCTAAGGTCGCAGATGGACTCTTCCTTTCCATCCGCTATTTGCTGGGCCCGCTCAAGGGCGGTCTCGGTCTGGCCGTGATTCTTGTTTCCACGGTATTTGCAGCGACAACCGGCATCGTCGGCGCATCTGTTGTCACGATGGGTATGCTTTCTATGCCGGTACTGCTGAAATGCGGCTACAAGCCCTCACTTGCATGCGGTATGGTGTGCGCGGGCGGCTCTCTTGGCATTTTAATTCCGCCGTCGATCATGCTGGTATCCATGGGTTCCTATGCCGAGGTTTCCGTCGGCAAGATTTTCTTCGCCGCAATTGTTCCGGGTCTGCTGCTCTCCCTCTGCTACATGATCTACGTATTTGTCATTTGTCACATTCATCCGGATTACGGTCCGGCGATGACGACAGAAGAGCTGGAAGCAATGCCGTTTCGTGAGCGTGTCACCGGTTCTTTGATTAATCTGATCCCGCCGGTTATCCTGATTGTCGGCGTACTCGGCTCGATTTTCAGCGGCTGGGCAACCCCCACAGAGGCTTCCGGCATCGGCGCACTGTTTGCTTTGATTCTGGCAGTTTTCTATAAGCAGTTCAGTCCGAAAATGCTGTATGATTCGCTGATTGACACGGCAAAAACCAGCGCGATGGTCTTTATTATTCTGTTCGGCGCATCGGCCTTTACCGGAATCTTTATGTCCCTCGACGGCAATCAGCTTATTTCAAACTGGGTTGTCAACATGGGCATCGGTAAGTGGGGCGCATTCGCCGTCATGATGCTGATTGTGTTCATTCTGGGTATGTTCATCGACTGGCTGGGCATTGTTATGATCGTATTTCCGATCTTCCTGCCGATTATGGACATGTTCGGTTTTGACCGCCTATGGATTGTCGCAGTTACCGCAGTCATGCTGCAGACCTGCTTCATGACACCGCCGTTCGGTTTCGCGCTGTTCTACATCAAAGGTGTCGTCCCGCCGGAGGTTAAAATCGGAGAGATTTACAGAGGCGTTATTCCATTTATCTTGATGGTCGTTCTTGTTGTTGTTCTCGTAACGGTGTTCCCGCAGATCGTCTATTGGCTGCCGAACATGGTTGCAAGCTAAAAAAAGGGTGTCATTTCAGCTTCTGAATGAATAAGGAGAAGGTCGCTCATGAAAGTGGGTGACCTTTTTCTCGTTTTTATCTGGAACGATGAGGGAAGTTGGGGAAAAACAAACGTTCAAACCAATGAGAAACCGAAAGCGGCAGCGCGCGCGATGTTCCCGGCAATTTCATATGGAAAACGGATGAAGCGCTCATGTCAGATGGCATGGGCGCTATTCTGCTGTCATGAAGCCGGCAATCGGTGTGCTGCACGATTCCCTTTCATATAGAAAAAATATTGCTGTTGTGTTATGATATTATTACACGCAAAGGATGTAATTTGTACGTATTGCAATGTAAAATATGCTCTGTTCGACAAAGCCGGCAGCGGGAAAATGGGTTATCTTTTTTTATATTAACCCGGATCTGGCCGCTTTCTTTCCGCGGGGGATTTCAAAAAATTCCCATGTGATGAAAACAATTGAAACTCATTGAAAAGTTATAGGAATGGATGAACTCGGGATTTGCGGAGGTAAAATGAAATTACATTTACAGAAAATCAGAGAGCCCAATACGAACACTTCAATGCGGGCAAAAATATTGGCAAGCATCGCGGTCATAATTTTGGGCTTCTTGCTCGGCATATTTCAAAAATGGTTAGACAGCGCAGCCTATAACGAGCTGCCGCAACTATTCCAGCAGCTGGATATCACAAATTATTTTGGCAGGCTGGCAATTTGGATTTTTCTTGCAGCAGTTATTTCAGTATATGCAAGTACGCCAATCCGAGCTTCGCTCAACACATTTTTGTTCTTTATCAGCATGGTGTCGGGGTATTATATATACTGCAATTATATACTGGGGTTTTTGCCGAAGTCGTATATGCTCATATGGATTGTTATGACTTTTGCATCCCCCTTTTTAGCGTATCTGTGCTGGTATGCAAAGGGAAAAGGGATTGTCTCTATCATTATTTCAGCCGGGATTTTGGGAGTCTTGTTTTCGCAAGCTTTTTTGCTTACGCAGGGATTTCGTGTTACGCATTTGCCGGAGGTAATGACATGGGCAGCTGCTTTCCTTGTCCTGCGCAGAAAGCCAAAGGAGTTTGCGCTTGAACTTGGCTTATCCATTGTATTTGCATTTGTGTATCAACTGTTTATTCCATATTGGGGGTAAATGTAAATTCCGGTTTGTTTATCTGAAGACAGCGTCCGAAAAGGCGGCAGCAAGCCTCCCCCGTCGATACAAAACGTGTTTCTTTGCTGTCCGGTTATGTGAAGAGAGCGTATGCCGGAAATGCGGAGGAAATCATTGGTTCAATGCGACATCTGATCCACAAATCGGAATTGATTGAGATGTTGAGATAACAGAAATCGTCGGAACAATATCAGACCTGCGGCCAGAGCAGCAAAAACTGCGGGGAATGCATCTTATCGTCCCCAAATGCATCTTACCGCTTGATGTATTGATAAAGACAGATCAAACCTTTAGAATGTCATTGTATTCCACAGAAAGGAAAGGTGATAATCATGGGTTTGACACTGTTTGTATTACTGGCTGTTCTTGAGATCGCCCTAGTGATAACGACTTGTGGGAAAAAGAAGGAAAAGAAGGCATGGCGTAAAAACCGGCTGATCATCCGCATAGCGCAGACCGTAATCGTTGTGATCGCGATTATGCTTCCGTTTGGACAGAAATGGAGGCTTGTGCCGGTTCTGGGTCTCCTCCTTGTTCTTCTTTTGATCGCCGCACTGGTTATGCTGATGAAGCGGAACAAAGAGGCCGGAGTGAAAAAGACAAGCGGCGCAGTGGTTTCGTGTATTTTGAGCATTGTGTTCATAGGCATCTTCTTGGTTCCGGCGTTTATCTTTACAGGATATAACGGTCTGCCTGTTACCGGAGAATACAAGATTCAGGAGGCATCTTCCATTTTAATAGACGAATCAAGAACGGATCCGTTTGAGCAAGACGGAAGTTTCCGCGAAGTGCCGGTACACTTCTATTATCCTGAAGCGACGGAAGAAAGCGCAGACAGCTTCCCGCTTGTGGTGTTTTCGCACGGTGCATTCGGTTACTATCAAAGCAACACTTCAACCTATATGGAGCTTGCAAGCAACGGCTATGTAGTAGTCGCACTGGATCATCCGCA
>DJXF01000082.1 GCA_002449635.1 Clostridiales bacterium UBA7011
ACATCTACGCTGAAAAATCCTCGGTTGAAATCAACCGGCTCTACGTCGATATTGACCCAGAGCAGCTCTGCGCGGCGCGGCTTCACGCTTGTGGCGCCGTCCAGCAGCTCCTGCGAGCTGCGGGTCAGGTACACGCGCAGATCGCGGATGCACTCCTTCGAGCGGCAGGCGTCAAAAATTTTCTTGGTGTGTGTGCAGACCGCCTCGCGAATCGGGGCATCGCCGCACACCGGACCCGGGGTTACTCGTTCGTTCATAGGAAAACCTCCATGTCGGTATTTGGTATTCTGTTGTATACTATGCCCCACGGAGAAAAGGGTGATTTGTTCGCCGCGTGAAAAGGAGGCTGATTGCCATTACCGCAGAAAATTACCGCAGCTGGACCCAGCCGCTGCGCCGCCGGCCGAGGCTGCTGCGGGGACTGCTTGTGCTCAACCGCGCACTGCCCGCACTGCTGTATACCGCCTATCCGCTGCTCCTGCTCCGGCTGTTTGTGCAGCGGGACGCCCGCGTCATGCGTGTGCTGCTCGTTCCGGGCATCTCGTTTGTCCTGCTGTCCCTGATTCGCGGCCGCATCAATGCCCCGCGTCCGTACGAAGTGCTCGGCATCGAGCCGCTCATCCACAAAAAAACGCGCGGACATTCGTTTCCCAGCCGCCATGTGTTTTCCTTTACCATCATTGCGTGTGCGGTCTGGTATCTTCAGCCGGCAATCGGCGCGCTGCTGATGGCCGGTGCTGTCGTGATGGCTGTCATCCGCGTGCTCGGCGGCGTGCACTTTCCGCGCGATGTCATCAGCGGTCTGGCAATCGGCATCCTCACCGGTGTCATCGGCTTTGTCCTGCTGTGAGGAGGTCGTTTGCATGGCTGTCTATGTGATGTCCGACCTGCACGGCGACTGGGCACATTTTCGCCTGATGCTGATGCGCATCCGGTTTTCCTCCCGCGATCAGCTCTATATCATCGGAGATGCGGTGGACCGCGGGCCGCACGGCATTCGATTGCTGCACTACATTCAGAAGCAGCAGAATATGACCCTTTTGCTGGGAAACCATGAGCTGATGCTGCTGGAGGGTCTTCAGGCATGCGGCGATGCACTCGATGCGGACTGGTTTGATCCCGCGACCTTTGCGGAGCTGTCTCAGCTTTCTCCCGCCGCGCGCGGCGAGCTCGCTTCCTATCTGTCTGCTCTGCCTGTGTTTCTGAACATTTCCGCCGGCGGACAGTCGTATTTCCTCGTCCACGCATCGCCTGCCCCGCCTGGCACGGAAGGCGAACAGCTGCTGGAATATCTTCTGTGGACGCGCGTTTCACCGGACGACCGTTTTTCCCGTCCGGTCATCGCCGGACATACGCCGACCGCATATTATCAGAGCAAAACACCGCTGCGCATCTGGCGAAACGGCAATTTTACCGACATCGACTGCGGCACCGCGTTCCGCTCGGTCCTGCCCGGCGGATGTCTCGCCTGTCTGCGGCTGGATGACGGCCGGGAATTTTATGTATAACGATGAATTATCCGAAAAAATGTGATAGAATAGAAACAGCAATATTTGATTGTTCGGAGGGAAACCCATTATGGCTGAAGTACATGTAAAGGACTGCGTGATCGGCAGCGGTATGCCGAAAATCTGCGTGCCGATTGTCGCGCGCACGATGAGCGAAATTTTTTCACAGGCACGTGCCAGCAACTCCCGTTCCTTTGATATTACGGAATGGCGTGTCGACTGGTTTGAGGACTATAACGATCTGCATGAAGTGCGCCGTGCAGCGCGCGTGCTGCGGGGTATTCTCGGAGATCGGCCGATTCTGTTCACCTTCCGCACCAAGGGCGAGGGCGGAAGCGAGAAGATTGACATGGACTATTATGTCAAGCTTCATGAAGTGGCAATCTCGGAGCATCTCGCAGATATGATTGATGTCGAGCTGTTCGCGGGAGATGAAATCGTAAACCGCATTGTCTCTGCGGCACACGAAGCAGGTCTTCCTGTCATCATCTCCAGTCACGACTTCGAGCAGACACCGCCGGAGGATGAGCTGATTGACCGCATGAAGCGTGCGGAGGCGCTTGGCGCGGACATTCTCAAGCTGGCTGTCATGCCGCACACCAGCCGCGATGTACTGACACTGCTGAGCGCGACAGAACGCATGTCCCGGCAGACCGAGTGCCCGCTCGTCACCATGTCGATGGGCCGGCTCGGTACCATCAGCCGTCTGAGCGGTGAGATCTTCGGCAGCTCGATGACCTTCGGCACGGTCGGCTTTTCCTCGGCCCCCGGTCAGGTCAGCCTGGATTCCATGCAGCGTATCCTTCAGCTGCTGCACAAATAAAACCCCAAGCATATTTAAGCCGGAACGCAGGTTTGCCCCTGTTTTCCGGCTTTTTTTGTCATGACGTGATATGAAACGCTTTGTCGCTAAAGTTGGTTGACAAAAAAATGGGAATTTGTGCTATAATATAGTAGAAAGCGGTTTATGCGTGGGTTTCATGGCGTTTCGGCGAAGCGCCTCAACAGCTGCCTTGTCTGGCATAACTTTGTCAACTACGCCAAGGAGACGGAGGTTGAGAAGCAGATTATCTTGCTGACCTTTGCGTTGACCACCATAAAAGCAGAAGCTTGCAATAAATTGCCTTGCAGACCAGTAATTCCGTCGGCAGCTTAACGCCCACAGCAGAGTGAAACTTTATTGTGACTATTTCCGTCTGAATGTCTGAATGATAGTTGAAGTTGATGCTATATATCGACTAAAACATAACTCACTTTTAATAGGAGATGAACTGTATGATGAAGAATAAGAAAGCGGCATTTGCCCTATTCGTAGCATTGTTTTTCGTCTTTTGGAACATTCTTGATTATCTATATGCTACATTCAT
>DJXF01000064.1 GCA_002449635.1 Clostridiales bacterium UBA7011
GGATAATATTCACTTTATTTTAAACGCCGTACCGGAGGAAATTTGCGGAGAGAATTCGGTCAGCAGCGTCATTCTTCGCGATACAAACAGCGGTGAGAAACGGGAACTCGCGGCAGATGGCATTTTTGTTGCAGTCGGCATGAATCCGGACACTGAGATTCTGGCAGAACTGGCTGAACGGGACAAAACAGGCTACGTCATTGCGGATGAAAGCGGAACAACAAGCTGTCCCGGACTGTTCGCCGCCGGAGATGTGCGCACCAAGCAGCTGCGTCAGGTCATCACGGCAGCAGCAGACGGCGCAAACTGTGTCGCCTCAGCGGAGGAATGGCTGACAAGCCGAAAAGTCTGAATCGGGAAGAACTTACGAAAAATTCTATCAATGATATCTCTTTTTCCGCGAAACAGTTGACAAGCGGCGGGGAAAGAGATATCTTTTTTTGTATAAATCATAGTAAAAAAGTATGATAAACACGGATTTGAAATGTGATGAGCGGACGCTGTAAAGATGATTCCTGCGGGCAACACTGCACCAATGCTGTGTTGTGCTTGCTTTTGTGAAGGGATGATACCGGTCAGAACAAATCATATCAATACATCGACGCGTGCACGGATATCTGATATAATCATGTATAGCCCCTGTTTCAGGGCTGGTTTTGACGCGTGACAGAAAAGCCGGAAACAGGAAAAAATTGTACGTCCGTTACAGTTGACAGCATTGCCCGAATTCTTTATATTGATATCACAGGTGATTTGAAACGGATTGGAATACGGGGCTGAAACGCAAAATCAGGAGAAAAAGATTATGCAGGAATTTATACATGTAAAGGGTGCACGCGAGCACAACCTGAAAAACGTAGAGGTTTGGATTCCGCGCGACAAGCTGGTTGTTCTGACCGGCCTTTCGGGCAGCGGAAAATCCTCGCTTGCATTTGATACGATTTATGCGGAGGGACAGCGGCGGTATGTCGAGTCGCTTTCGTCCTATGCGAGACAATTTCTCGGACAGATGGACAAGCCGGACGTCGATTATATCGAGGGGCTTTCGCCGGCAATTTCCATCGACCAGAAGACGACAAGCCGCAATCCGCGCTCGACAGTCGGCACGGTAACGGAAATATATGATTATCTGCGTCTGCTCTGGGCGCGCATCGGCATTCCGCACTGCCCGAACTGCGGCAAGGAAATCAAGCAGCAGACCATTGACCAGATTGTCGACCAGCTGATGGCCCTGCCGGAGCGCACCAAGGTGCAGATTCTTGCGCCGGTTGTTCGCCAGAGAAAGGGCGAGCATGCGAAGGTGTTCCATGATGCCCGGCGCAGCGGCTATGTTCGCGTGCGTGTCGACGGCAATCTCTACGATTTGTCCGAGGAAATCAAGCTGGAAAAGAACAAAAAGCACAGCATCGAAGTGGTTGTCGACCGTCTGGTCATCAAGCCCGATATTCGCAGCCGCATGAACGATTCCGTCGAAACCGCTTCGGCACTGACCGGCGGTCTCGTGCTTGCGGATATTGTGGGCGGGGAAACACTGTCCTTTTCCCAGAATTATGCGTGTGATGACTGCGGCATCTCCATTGAGGAGCTGACGCCGCGCATGTTCTCGTTCAACAACCCGTATGGCGCCTGCCCGACCTGTACCGGTCTCGGCGTACAGCTGAAAATTGATCCCGACCGCATTATACCGAACCGCAAGCTGTCTATCCGCAAGGGCGCCATTCAGGCGAGCGGGTGGACAAATGCCGACGACGGCAGCATAGCCAAGATGTATTATGATGCGCTCGGCAAGCGCTATCATTTCACGCTGGATACACCGATAGAAAAAATGAGTCCGGAGGCGGTGGATGCCATTTTGTACGGCACAGGCGAGGAGAAACTTGTGCTGCGCACGGCACGCTATTCGGGCAAAAAACTCGAACAGCCCTTTGAAGGTGTCATTCGCAACCTTGAGCGGCGGCACCGCGAGACGAATTCGGAGTGGGCACGCACGGAAATTGAGGACAGTATGAGTGAAATTCCCTGTCCGGACTGCGCAGGACGCCGCCTGAAGAAGGAGATTCTGGCTGTAACGGTAGGCGGGGAAAACATCATGCAGTTCTGTGAAAAATCCGTTTCACAGGAGCTGGCATTTTTGCAGCAGCTCGAGCTGTCCGAACAGCAGCAGCGCATTGCAGAGCGCATTCTGAAAGAAGCGCGCGAGCGGCTGGGCTTTCTCAAGAATGTCGGCTTGAACTATCTCACACTGGCGCGCGCGGCTGCTACACTCTCCGGCGGAGAAAGCCAGCGCATTCGTCTCGCAACGCAAATCGGCTCCTACCTGATGGGCGTGCTGTATATTCTGGATGAGCCGTCCATCGGGCTGCATCAGCGCGACAATGACAAGCTGCTTGCCGCACTCAAGAGACTGCGTGATCTCGGCAATACGCTGATTGTCGTCGAACACGACGAGGACACGATGTATGCAGCCGACCATATCATTGATGTCGGACCGGCTGCCGGGACAGATGGCGGCCAAATTATCTATTCGGGTGATGTAAAGGGACTGTTGGAATGCGAAGATTCCATAACAGGGCAATATTTGAGCAAAAAACGCCAGATTGAGGTTCCAGAAAAGCGAAGAACTATGTCTGGAAAGTACTTGACCTTTACAGAGTGTTCGGTGAACAATCTGAAGAATCAGACGTTTTCCGTGCCGCTCGGCGTGCTGACCTGTGTCACCGGCGTGTCCGGCAGCGGCAAATCCTCCCTGGTCAACGAGATCCTGTACAAGTCCCTCTCCCGCACGCTGAAC
>DJXF01000067.1 GCA_002449635.1 Clostridiales bacterium UBA7011
AGAGGTAGCTTATGGATGAAATATATCTGGTCGTTTTGAGAGTGCTCGCCGCTTTTTTTGCCGCCGGCGTCATTTCCTTTGCGCTGACACCGCCTGTCAAGCGTCTGGCGCACCAAATCGGCGCGATTGATGTGCCGAAGGATGGGCGCCGCATGCACAAAAAGCCGATTCCGCGGCTGGGCGGTCTTGCGATTTATCTTTCTTTCGTCGCTGTCAGCCTGTTTTTCGGCGTAAAATCCGTGCAGAATCTCACGATTCTCATCGGCTCGGCGATTATTGTCGTACTGGGCATTTTTGACGACCGCAACGCGCTTGGCGCAAAGTTCAAATTCTGTATTCAGCTGATCGCCGCAGCCATTCCGGTCGTGTTCGGCAATCTGCGCATTGAGCTGATTACCAACCCGAATATTCTCAGCAAAAATCTGTATCTCGAATTCGGCATGCTTTCGATTCCGATTACAATCATCTGGATTGCTGCGATTACGAATGCGGTCAACCTGATTGACGGACTGGATGGTCTGGCCGTCGGTGTCTCTGCCATTGCCTGCATGACGATGCTCGCCGTTTCGCTGCTCATCGGGGAAGTGGGTATCGCGGTGATTCTCGCTGCACTGGCAGGCGCGTGTGTCGGCTTTATGCCGTACAACCTCAATCCGGCGAGCATTTTTATGGGCGACACCGGTTCGACCTTTCTGGGCTTTATGCTGGCGACGATGTCTATTCAGGGCATGTTTAAGGTTTATGCGATTATTTCGTTTGCCGTACCGTTCCTGATTCTCGGACTGCCGATCTTTGACACGGCATTTGCAATTCTGCGCCGCGTTCTTTCCGGCCGCAGCCCGCTTTCGCCTGACCGCGGACATGTGCATCACCGCCTGATGGACATGGGCTTTAATCAGAAGCAGGCGGTCGCAATCCTTTATGCAATTGCAACCGTACTCGGTCTGCTGGCCGTGGTGCTGACCACATCCGGTGAGCTGCGCGCAATGATTGCCGTGCTGGCCGTGCTTGTGACGCTGGTCATCGGCGGCATTGCCTATCTGTCCTCTATGCGGCATCGCTTAGAGCGTCAGGAACAGGCACTTCACCAAATGGATTCCGAGCATCATTTGCCGGATCACGAGCAGAAATCGTGACGTGGGAGGGACAGGAATGAAGACAATTAAAGTGATGACAGTCTTCGGCACGCGTCCGGAGGCGATCAAAATGGCCCCGCTTGTTCATGAACTGGAGCGCACAGAGGGCGTTGAACCGGTTGTCTGTGTGACCGCACAGCATCGGCAGATGCTCGATCAGGTCATGGATATTTTCCATCTGAAAGCGGATTACGACCTGGATATCATGCAGCCGCGGCAGACGCTTGCGACAATCACGACAAAGTCGCTCACAGGTCTGGACGAGGTTTTAGAGCAGGCAAAGCCGGACATTGTTCTGGTGCACGGCGATACGTCGACAACGTTTGCCGGCGCTCTCGCGGCATTTTACCATAAAATTCCCGTGGGACATGTTGAGGCAGGCCTGCGTACGTTTGACAAATACTCCCCATTTCCGGAGGAGATGAACCGCAAGCTGACCGGTCAGATTGCCTCGCTTCATTTCGCGCCGACTGAGCGTAACCGCCGCAATCTCGCGGCCGAGGGAATCACGGACGGCGTCATCGTCTGCGGCAATACGGTTGTCGATGCGATTCAATCGACGGCACGCGCCGACTACACCTTCCGCGACGAGACACTTGCACAGCTCGATTATACCGGACGCCGTGTCATTCTGGTCACAGCGCACCGCCGTGAGAATTACGGCGAGCCGATGGAGCATATTATGCGTGCACTGCGCCGTCTGGCGGATCGATATGAGGATGTGGATATTGTTTATCCCGTTCATCTCAGCCCGTACGTGCGCGAAACTGCGGCAAAATATCTGTCCGGACACGCGCGGATTCACCTGATTGAGCCGCTGTCCGTCGATGAGATGCACAATCTCATGGGACGCAGCTACATGGTTATGACCGACTCCGGCGGACTGCAGGAGGAAGCCCCGAGCCTTGGAAAACCGGTGCTTGTTCTGCGGCGTGAGACAGAACGTCCGGAGGCAATTGAGGCGGGCACCGTTCGTCTCGCAGGTGTCGACGAAGAAACCATCTTTTCGATGGCCTGCACGCTGCTGGACAACAAAGAGGAATATAATCAAATGGCGCATGCGGTCAATCCCTATGGCGACGGACAGACCTCGCGCCGCATTGTGCAGATGATCCGCTGCTATTTCGGTCAGCTGTCCGAAAAGCCGGATGAATTCTGCCCGTAACAGGAGCAAGTCGAAATGCAGGAAAAGGCGACAGAAGAGCAGAAGGTTGCAGAACCGGAAGTTTCTGAACAGAATACCGAACCGGAGGTTTCTGAACAAGCTGAACAACCGGAAATTTCTGAAGAATCGGGAAAAAAAGAAGAAAAAGGGAACGGCCTTACCTTGCGCCGCGCAGCATGGATTGTGTTTTTCGCAGCACTTGTACTCGCAGTGGTGGTCGCTGCTCTGTTGCCGGGCGGTTCCGGTATTGTGCTGCCCGAAGGCAGCGGGACTGCGCGGGATGTCATCACCGAACAAACCGGCTACAGCCTGACCGGCGCTGACATTACCAAGGAAAATGTGCAGCAGGTCATTGCAAGTCTTGCGCGCCCGGAGGCATATGTTGCATCTGTTACCAACACGCTGTACTGGAACGGCGCGTGGAAGGAAATACAGGCCAGACAGTATGTGCGCGACGGCGTCAGCCTGACGGCATATTCGGACGCGGAAGGCAATACGGAGCGCTTTCAGGCGGTCAGCGGAGACCGGTATTCCGCCTGGCGGCGCGGCAGCACAGCGCAGTATTCCGGCAGCACCGGCACGGTATCTGCCGATGACATCGGTATGATTCCGACCTATGAAACGGTAGTAAATGCCGATCCGGCCAATATCACGGAAGCCGGCTTGCGCACGGTCAGCGGTGTATCCTGTATTTTTGTGACCGTATCCGATCCGGCGACAAATTATCAGCTGACCTATTGGGTGTCGACGGTCAGCGGTCTGCTGATTCAGGCGGATTACACCCGCGGCGGTGAGCTCATCCGAAGTGTTGTCATCGACGATATTCAGCAAAAAATTCCGCCGGCATCGCTTTATCTTCTGCCGGATGGAACCTCTTTGCTCCCGCAGGATGCGGAATAAGGAAAAAGTGGAAAGGACGGACTGCAGCAATGCGCCGTCCTTTTTGACGGAAAGAAGGACATGAGATGGACTGCATTTGGAGCGAATACGGCGAGCTGCCGGAAGCTGCAGCTGCCATCCGCACGGAGGTTTTCGTACACGAGCAGGGGTTTTGCAATGAACTGGACGAAATAGATTCGCGCAGCTGGCATGTGCTGCTTCGGCGCGGCGGACGAGCCATCGGCACGGCGCGCATCTTTTTTGAAGAGGAAAACGACACCATACATATCGGACGCGTCGCGGTTCTGCGTGAAGAGCGCGGCGGCGGCAGCGGCTCGGCACTGCTTCGCGCGTGCAGTGAAAAAGCGCGGCAGCTCGGGGCAGCACGGCTCGTTCTCGGCGCACAGTGCCGTGCAATGGATTTTTATACAAAAAACGGGTTTCAGCCCTTTGGCGGCGGATATATGGATGAGGGCTGCCCGCATCAGATGATGGAGAAGAAATTATGACGTATTTGGACATTTCACCAAAAATTCGACAGCTTGGACAGCAGGCAGAGCAGGCGATTGCGCCGCTGTTTGCGCGTATTGATGAGATCAGCGAGCACAACACAGAAAAAGTGCTGGCTGCATTTGCGAAAAACCGCGTCGGCGAAAGCATGTTCGCGGGCACAACGGGCTATGGATATGACGATCAGGGGCGTGACACGCTCGATAAAATATATGCTGATATTTTCGGGACAGAGGCGGCACTTGTCCGCATCGGCTTTGTCAACGGCACACACGCACTTTGCTGCGCGATGTATTCCGCTGTCAAGACGGGAGATGTTGTGCTGTCTGCCACAGGTGCGGCGTATGATACCCTGATGAATACCATTACCGGCGATATGGCAGGAAGCATGAAGCAATATGGCATCGGATATCGGCAGGTAGAGATGAAGGATGGTCTGCCCGATCTTCCTGCCATTGCGCAGGCGGCCGCGGCACCGGATGTCAAGCTGGTGTTTATTCAGCGCAGCAAGGGCTATGCCGTGCGGGAATCCCTTTCCTGCGAACAGATCGGTGAAATCTGTACGGCTGTTCGCGCCGTAAATCCGAACGCTGTCATCATGGTTGACAACTGCTATGGCGAATTCGTTGAGGAGCAGGAGCCGACGCAGACCGGAGCGGATCTGATTGCGGGTTCGCTCATCAAGAATCCGGGCGGCGGTCTTGCGCCTACCGGAGGTTATATCGCCGGACGGCGTGATCTGGTGGAAAATGCCTCCTATCGTCTGACCGCTCCCGGCATCGGCGGAGAGTGCGGCTGTACGATGGGACAGAACCGTCTGCTCTATCAGGGTCTGTTTCTCGCACCGCACACAACGGCACAGGCACTGAAAACAGCGATTTTCTGCGCGGAAGTCATGCGGCGAATGGGCTTTGAGGTGCATCCGCTGCCGGAGGACACCCGGCACGATATCATTCAGACGATTGCCTTTGGCGCGCCCGAACCGCTCTGCCGCTTCTGCGAGGGCATTCAGGCGGGCGCACCGGTCGACTCTTACGTCACACCTGTTCCGTGGGATATGCCAGGTTATGACGATCCGGTCATTATGGCTGCGGGCGCCTTTGTACAGGGCGCCTCGATTGAGCTGTCTGCCGATGCGCCCATGCGCGAGCCATATACCTGTTATATGCAGGGCGGTCTGACGTATCCGTCCGGCAAAGCGGGAATCTTACTCGCGGCGCAGCGGATTTCCAACGCCGGATATGGAGAATGATGCAGCGATTACATGCTTTCCCGCTCCGGCGGAGAGGGAAATGCCTTGTGATAACCGGCAACTTGTGGTACACTATGGTTACATCTATGGGTAACAGGAGGCGCAGATGACGATATTGGGCATTGATCCCGGTTATGCAACCGTCGGATATGGTGTTGTCCGCTACGAGCGGTCCCAATTCACCCACATCCGTCACGGCGCAATCACCACACCTGCAGGCGTTCCGCTTCATCTCCGGTTACAGGAGATTCACAGCGATATGCTGACCTTGCTGGATTCATTCCGGCCGGATGCGGTTGCTGTGGAGCAGCTGTTTTTTAACACGAATATTACAACCGGCATTCAGGTCGGTCATGCGCGCGGCGTGATCCTTCTCGCCTGTGCACAGCGGGGCATTGAGCCTGCGGAATATACGCCGTCGGAGGTCAAGCAGTCCGTGGTCGGCTACGGGCGCGCGGAAAAACGGCAGGTAATGGAGATGACCCGCAGCATATTAAAGCTGCCGCGCATGCCCCGCCCGGATGACGCAGCGGATGCACTTGCGCTGGCGATTTGTCACGCCCATGCAGCTGGCTCACAGCTTGCGGGAAAACGCCTCGGGCTGTGAATTTTGATCGGAATAAAGGAGCAATTTGATTGTTTTATTATCTGGAAGGTACGGTGGCCCTCGTCGAACAGGAGCTGGCAGTCATCGACTGCGGCGGCGTCGGCTATGCCTGCCGTACATCGCAAAACACCTGTGCCGCCCTGAAGACCGGTAAGCACGCGCGTCTGTACACCTATCTGAGCGTGCGTGAGAGCGCCGTGGATTTATATGGCTTTGCCGAGCAGGAGGAGCTGAACTGCTTTAAGCTGCTTCTCGGTGTATCCGGTGTCGGACCGAAAGCGGCACTCGCCATTTTGAGCAGTGCACCACCCAGCCAGCTTGCCCTGTCAATCATCACAGGGGATGTAAAGTTCCTGACACGCGCACCCGGCATCGGCAAAAAAATTGCACAGCGCATTTGCCTGGAGCTCAAAGACAAACTGTCCAAGGAGCAGGAAAATCTGCCTGCAGCCGGCGGAGGCCTGCTGATGACAGGCGGGGCGCAGAACGGCACGGACGGCGGAGCTGTAGGTGAGACAATTTCTGCCCTCATGGTACTCGGCTATTCTCAGGCAGAGGCGATGAAGGCGCTGGAGGGTCTGCCGGTCGAGGCAGATGTTTCGGCGGAGGATTTGATTCGCGCCTGCCTGAAAAAGCTGGCGGCACAGTAATCAGGGAAGGTAGCTATGAGCATAGAATTTGATGATAATTTTTCCGACCGCATTGTGACTTCCTCGCAGACGGCGGAGGATGACGGGGAGCTGTCCCTTCGCCCGAAAACCATGTCCGAGTACATCGGACAGACAAAGGCGAAGGAAAACCTGTCGGTTTTTATCGAGGCGGCACGCCGGCGCGGAGAACCGCTCGACCATGTTCTGCTGTACGGTCCGCCGGGACTGGGCAAGACGACACTTGCGGGCATCATTGCCAATGAAATGGGTGTCAATATCCGTGTGACAAGCGGTCCGGCCATTGAAAAGGCAGGCGATCTTGCGGCCCTGTTGACCAATCTGAGCGAAAATGATATTCTGTTTATCGACGAAATCCACCGTCTCAACCGCAGTGTTGAGGAGATTCTCTACCCTGCAATGGAGGATTACGCACTGGATATCATTATCGGAAAAGGGCCCTCTGCGCGGTCGATCCGGCTTGATCTGCCGAAATTTACACTGATCGGCGCGACAACCCGCGCGGGTCAGATGACCTCGCCGCTGCGCGACCGTTTTGGCGTCATGCTCCGTCTGGAGCTGTATTCGCCGGAACAGCTGCAGCAGATTGTCTCGCGTTCTGCAGATATTCTTCAGGTCGAGGCTGAGCCTGCCGGAACGTATGAGATTGCACGCCGCTCCCGCGGAACGCCGCGCATTGCCAATCGCCTGCTGCGCCGTGTGCGCGACTTTGCACAGGTACAGTTTGACGGCGTCATCACACAAAAGGCGGCAGATACGGCACTGCGTGCGCTGGAAATCGACGAGTTGGGACTCGATTCGATTGACCGCCGTATGCTGCGCAGTATTATGTCCACATTTGGCGGCGGTCCGGTCGGACTGGAAACACTGGCAGCGACAATCGGAGAAGAAGCGGTCACGCTTGAGGACGTATATGAGCCGTATCTCATGCAGATCGGTTTTCTCAATCGCACGCCCCGCGGACGCTGCGTGACTGCGCTGGCCTACGATCATCTGGACATCGCACCGAGCATGCCGGTTTCACCGGAGCAGATGCGCCTGTCCGATTAAACACAAAATCATTTCCATGTGCGGATTCAGCGGGGATGCAGATCCGGCACAGCATTTTATCAGATAGAAGGAGTTATGAACATGGGCAAATATTTCGGAACTGACGGCATTCGCGGTGTTGTCAACGTGGAGTTGGATGCACATCTGGCATTTAAGGTCGGCCGTGCGGTTGCATATGCGCTGTCGCAGCAGACCAGACACCGCACCAAAATACTGATCGGAAAGGATACCCGTATCTCTTCGGATATGCTGGAAGCTGCGCTGGTCGCCGGTATTTGTTCATCCGCCAGCGATGTCGAGCTGCTGGGAGTGATTCCGACACCCGCCGTTGCCTACCTGACCATCAAGCATAAGGCGGATGCAGGTATTGTGATTTCTGCGTCGCACAACCCGTATGAACACAACGGCATCAAGATTTTTGCCGGCAGCGGTTATAAGCTGTCGGATGATCTCGAGTCGCGGATTGAAGAGTACATCGATCACGTAGATGAGCTGCCGTGTGCCACGCACGATCAAATCGGCCATGTGATCAAATCGGATATTGATCCGATCGAGGAGTATATCGATCATCTGGCGGAGACCATTTCGGGCGACCTCTCCGGCCTTCGCGTGGTTGTCGACTGCGCAAACGGCGCCTCTTCCGCCACCGCGTCGCGTCTGTTCCGCAAGCTCAAGCTGGATGCTGCCATTCGCTACTATGAACCGGATGGCTGCAACATCAATGACCGCTGCGGCTCCACGCATCTGGAAGCGCTGCAGGCGCTTGTGTGCAGAGACGGGTATGATGTCGGCATTGCTTTTGACGGAGATGCTGACCGCTGTCTGGTTGTCGATGACAAGGGCGAGGTTCTCGACGGCGACCGCATCATGGCGGTGTGCGCTGCTCAGCTCAAGCAGCAGCAGAAACTGCGCGGCAATGCCTTCGTCGCCACCATTCTGTCCAATATGGGTCTGCACGCCTATGCCCGCGAGCGCGGCATGGAGATTGTCTGCTCGGACGTCGGCGATCGCTATGTTCTGGAAAAAATGCTCGAAAAGGGCTATATTCTGGGCGGTGAGCAGTCCGGACACATCATTTTCCTCGAATATGCCACAACAGGTGACGGCGAGCTGACCGCAGTGCAGTTCCTCAAGATTCTGAAGGACAGCGGCAAGCGTGCTTCTGAAATAGCCTCCGAGGTCGTTCCGTGGCCGCAGATCATGATTAATGTTCAGGTTCCGACGGCGCTCAAGTATTCGGTGGCAGACCGCGAAGAGGTTCGCTGCGCCATTGAAAAGGAAGAAAAGAACCTGGGAGAGGGCCGTATTCTCGTACGTCCGTCCGGCACGGAGCCGCTTGTTCGCGTCATGGTCGAGGGTGTGGATAAAACGCGTGTAACCAATGCCGCTGAAGCGGTTGCGCACGTCATTGAATCGATTCTCTGAAATTCAAAACAGTACATTTTAAGGGGATGCTGCGAGGCATCCTCTTTTTTTGCTTTAGCAGGAATTGGAAAAAATCTGATGAAATGCACAAAAACATGGCAAATATAGATGTTATATGTCGATATTCTGTACAAAAAATGTTGACAAATTGTTAACGGTACGCTATAATCGAAACAATATGATGTACAGCAACAAGAATGAAATGATGAAAAATTGCTCAGATGAAGAGCTTTGCGTACTGGCGCAGCAGGGCAACCGCATGGCCGAGGAGCTGCTCGCGGTTCGATATTTTGGCGTGGTAAAAGCTTGTTCGCGCCCGTATTTTCTCGCCGGCGGAGACGGGGAGGATCTGATTCAGGAGGGTATGCTCGGACTGCTCAAGGCTGTGCGCGCATTTTCTCCGGAACGCGGGACGCCGTTTGAGGCGTTCGCCCGTATGTGTATCACACGCCGGATTTTTACGGCGGTTACAGCTGCATCTGCGGTAAAGCATGAGCCGCTCAATCACTCGGAAAACATTGCCAAAATTCCCCTTTTTGACGAAGCTTCTGATCCGGTGGATCATGAGACCGATCCTGCGTGGCTTGTGATCGGGCAGGAAGAGCAGATGGAAAAACAGCAGCGGCTGATGTCTTCGCTGTCCGCATTTGAATCGAAGGTGCTCGCATTGTATTTGGATGGCTGTTCTTACGAAGAAATGGCCCAAGAGGTTGGCAAGCCGTTGAAGTCAGTCGACAACGCGATTCAGAGAATCCGGCGCAAGGCAGCCGCTCTTTTTCCGGGCGAACACAGGTGAGTGAACCTGTTTTTGTATAAAAATCGTCATCTCCGCACGCCGGAGGGACAAGTCAGAGAGAGGTAGCGTAAATGTATCAGGACAAAACATTGGTATGCAAGGACTGCGGGCAGGAGTTTATTTTCTCCGCAGGTGAACAGGAATTTTTTGCACAGCTCGGCTTTGAAAATGAACCGCAGCGCTGTAAGGCTTGCCGGGACAAGAAAAAGAATGCAGCAAAAACTCCCCGCGAGTATTTCACCGCGACCTGTGCCGCTTGCGGCGGAGAGGCAAAAGTTCCCTTCCAGCCGAAAGATGATCGTCCGGTTTACTGCAGTGAGTGCTTCGCAAAGATCAAAGCACAGCAGGACTGATTTGTCAAAACGTCGGAACACCCATCGACCTGATGGGTGTTCTTTTGTGCGTTTTTCTCAAATTGCAGCAGAATGTATTGAAAAACGCGCAGAGAGACAGTATAATACAGTCAGAAAAATTTTTTGAAAAATCAGGAGGTCATTCTCATGGCTGCAGTAACCAAACAGACCACAATCGGCGAAGTCCTCGCTCGTGATATCAATACCGCTCAGTTTTTCCTCAACATCGGCATGCACTGTCTCGGCTGCCCGCATTCTCAGGGCGAGAGCATTGAGGAAGCCTGCATGGTTCACGGCACCGATGCAGACGAGCTGGTAACCGAAATCAACACATATCTTGCGAGCAAGGCATAACAGTTTCATGCGAGGAAGGGTCGATGCTTCAGGTGTCGGCCCTTTTTGTGCAAAAGGGAGGGATTCTATGCAGAACAACCGCGTTCATTTAACGCCGCGTCTGCGCACGATCATGGAGCAGGTTCCGGCGGGCGCACATCTCGCCGATATCGGAACCGACCATGCACTGATCCCCACAGCGCTGCTGCGGCAGGGAAGAATCACCTCAGCCATTGCATCCGATATCCGCACAGGTCCTCTGAACAGCGCCGCACGGACTGCGGAACAATTCGGACTGGAAGCAGACATATCCCTTCGGCTGGGCCCGGGGCTGTCCACCGTGCAGCCGGAGGAATGCGATACGATTGTCATTGCCGGAATGGGCGGGGAAACGATCGCGCAGATATTGGACGAAGCGCCATGGGCGCTGGACGGAAAACATTTACTGCTGCTGCAGGCGATGACGGCGCAGCCCCAGCTGCGGCAGTATCTTGCGGCACACGGCGGAGCTGTACGGAGAGAGGTGCTGTGCCGGGAAGGACAGCGCATCTATACGGTCATGGTTGTACGCGGCGGCGCCGGCTGCGCGTCTCAAACGCTGTCCGATTGCTGTATTTCAGAGGCAATGCTGCGCGACCCGCTCGCAGAGGCATATCTTGCAAAACAATTGGCCCGCGAGCGAAGCATCTGTGCTTCGCTGGAAAAAGCACGCGTACAAAAGCCGGAGGAGCTTGCGCTTCACCGGGAAACTATACAGGTGCTGTGCGCAGCGGCAGACAGACTGAGAAAGGAATGACCTCACATGATACAGGTAAAACAGGTATTGCAGTGTCTGGAACAGGCCGCACCCTATGAACTTGCAGAAAGCTGGGACAATGTCGGGCTTCTGGTCGGTGATCCGGAAGCGGCTATAGACGGTGTTCTCTGTGCGCTCGATATTACAGAAGCTGTGGTGGAAGAAGCGGCTGAACGCGGCTGCAATTTAATTGTGGCGCATCATCCGGTGATTTTCACCTCCGTCAGCCGCGTGACGGCGGACAGCGTAACCGGACGTATTCTCATGGCAATGATTCGTAAGGGGATTTCCGGTATCTGTATGCACACCAATATGGACTGTGCGGCGGCGGGTGTCAACGATCTGCTGGCAGCATCGCTCGGCCTGACGGAAGTGGAAAACATGGGCGCCGGTGAAAACGGAAATCTCGGACGTGTCGGCAATTTACCCCGCGCGATGTCTCTGGCAGAATTTGCAGAGCATGTCAAGCTGTCTCTGGGAGCAGGGGGTGTGCGCGCTGCGGACGGCGGCAAAATGGTCCGGCGCGTCGCGGTCGGCGGCGGTGCCTGCGGAAAGCTGATGGATTATGCAGCTGCCAAAGGGGCAGATACCTTTGTTATCGGCGACTGCAGCTATGACATTATGATGCGTGCGCATGACATCGGGTTAAACCTGCTCGATGCAGGACATTTTCCGACGGAAAATCCGGTTGCCCGCGGCTTCCGGGATCTGATTGCGGCGCAGTTTCCCGCACTTCCGGTCGAAGTGTCCGATATTCATTGCGACTGCATCACTTTTTATTGACAGAGGAGTATAAAACATGCCATTGGATGCTGTGTGTCTGCTGGCGACTGTACGCGAGATCAGCACGCGCATAGCCGGCGGACGAATTGATAAAATATATCAGCCGGAGCGGGATGAAATTGTTTTGTCTGTTCGGCTGATGCATGGCGGCGTCAAGCTGCTGCTTTCAGTCGGTGCGGGGGCACCCCGTATGCACCTCATCGAAACGGGGCGGGAAAATCCTGCCGAGCCGCCGATGTTCTGTATGCTGCTGCGCAAGCATTTGCAGGGTGCAAAAATTGTATCTGTGACTTCGCCCGACCTCGAACGCATGGCAACGATCGAATGCGATACGGTCGATGAGATGGGTATGCCGGGGAAGAAGTATCTCGCTGTTGAAATGATGGGAAAATATTCCAACATTATTTTGTACGATCATGATGGGCGGATTCTGGATGCCGTCAAGCGCATCGATGGGGACACTTCGGGAAAACGTCAGGTTTTGCCCGGTTTGTTTTACCGCATGCCTCCTCCGCAGGACAAGGTCAGCCTGCTCGAGGTTTCACAGGCGGGCATTGCGGCAGCCATTCGCGCAGCAGATGAGGATACCGCTGCAGACCGCTGGCTGCTCAGTCATTTCAAGGGACTTTCTCCGCTGCTGTGCCGGGAGCTTGCCTGCCGCGCGTGCGGAGAAACCGCCAAGCCGATGTGTGACCTGACAGATGGAGAGCGCGGCAGCCTGGCCGATGTGCTGGCGGATTTTGCCCAGATGATTGAGGACAATCGAATGAAGCCGTATCTGCTGACACGCGCGGAAGACGGAACAGTATTTGATTTTACCGTATTGCCTGTCACACAGTACGGCACGTTGATGAACAATGTGCAGATCGACAGCTTTTCTCAGCTGCTTTCGGAATTCTATGAAAAGAAAAGCAGTATTGAGCGCATTCGCCGGCGGGCGCAGAACATGACGCATACCATACAGAATACGCGTGATCGTGTGCGCCGTAAGCTCGCGACACAGCGGCAGGAGCTTGACCGCTCACAAAACCGAGAAAAGTATAAACGCAGCGGCGATCTGATTACAGCCAATTTGTATCAGATTGAACCGGGCTCGCGCAAGGTGCGCGTCATCGATTATTTCGATCCCGCCTGCCCGGAAGTGGAAATCAGCATGGATGTCCGTCTGTCTCCGCAGCAAAATGCGCAAAAACAGTTCAAGCTGTACAACAAGGCGAAGCATGCGGAGGAGAAGCTGACCGAGCAGATTGCTCACGGCGAACAGGAGCTGACCTATCTGGACAGTGTGCTGGAGGCGATTACGCAGGCGGAAAACCTCACAGATCTTGCGCAGATTCAGGAGGAACTGATTCAAACCGGTTATCTGTCCGCCAAACAGGATAAGAAAAAACGCCGCCGTGCCAAGCCGGTGCAGGGAAAACCATTTCACTACAAGACGAGCGATGGCTTTGATGTTTTTGCCGGCAAAAACAACATTCAGAATGATTTGCTCACATTGAAGACGGCGTTTAAGCGCGACATCTGGTTTCACACACAGAAAATTCACGGCTCACATGTCATCCTTGTGTGTGATGGACGCGAGCCGACCAATACCGCGATGACTGAAGCGGCGGAAATCGCGGCATGGCATTCACAGGCGCGCGGCTCGGCACAGATTCCGGTCGATTATTCTCAGGTGCGAAACATCAAAAAACCGAATGGTGCAAAACCCGGAATGGTCATCTATCATGTCTATCAGACCGCGTTCGTTACGCCGGATGAAAAAAAGATCGAACGAATGCGGATTGAATGAGAAAAAATCTTGCCGATTTATGCCGATTGTGGCATAATAGAAAAATAGCTCGTGCGAAACCGCACGATTTTCCCACAGTATGATTGGAAGAAAGAAGGAGTACAGCGGATGAATCATCACCAGAATGTTCTGATTATTGACTTCGGAGGACAGTACAATCAGCTGATTGCACGCCGCGTTCGAGAAAACAATGTCTTTTGTGAGGTCAAGCCATATACCACGCCGTTAGATGAGCTCAAGGCGATGAATCCGATCGGCATCATCTTTACCGGCGGTCCGAACAGCGTTTATCTGGAGGATTCTCCGCATATTTCGAAGGAAATTTTTGAATGGGGCGTTCCGATCCTCGGCATCTGCTATGGCTGTCAGCTGATGGCTTATACGCTGGGCGGAGAAGTAACGGAAGCACAGGATGATTCCGCCCGGGAATACGGCAAGACCAAAACATATTACGACACCTCCTGCAGGCTGTTTGCAGGCATTCCGGCGGAAGGCATTTCCTGGATGAGCCATAGTGATTACATGGCGCGTGTGCCGGAAGGCTTTTCGCTGGTAGCCCATTCGGATGCCTGCCCCAATGTCGCCATTGCCGATGAAGCGCGCGGTTTCTATGGAGTTCAGTACCATCCGGAGGTAAATCACACGGAACATGGTCAGGATATGCTGCACAATTTCCTCTACTCGGTCTGCGGTGCAGCAGGTGACTGGACAATGGAGGATTATTGCAAAACAGCCATTGCCTCCATTCGCGAGCGTGTCGGGGACGGCAAGGTCTTGCTCGGTCTGTCGGGCGGCGTGGATTCCTCTGTCGCAGCTGCGCTGCTGGCGGAAGCGGTCGGCAATCAGCTCACCTGTGTGTTTGTCGACCACGGCCTGATGCGGAAAAATGAGGGCGATGAAGTGGAAGCGGCTTTCCGCAAGTGGGATGTGAACTTCGTCCGCGCGAATGCGGAACAGCGATTTCTGAAAAAGCTGGCAGGCGTTTCTGAGCCGGAGGAAAAGAGAAAAATCATCGGCGCGGAATTCATCCGTGTTTTTGAAGAGGAATCCGGAAAGGTCGGGCAGGTTGATTTCCTCGTGCAGGGCACCATTTATCCCGATGTCATCGAATCCGGCAAGGGAGATGCCGCAGTCATTAAGAGTCATCACAATGTCGGGGGCTTGCCGGATGATGTGGAATTTGAAATCATTGAGCCGCTGCGTATGCTGTTCAAGGATGAAGTGCGTCAGCTCGGACGGGAGCTCGGTCTGCCGGAATATCTCGTCATGCGTCAGCCTTTCCCGGGTCCCGGACTGGCAATCCGCATTATCGGCGAGATTACCAAAGAAAAGGCAGATCTCCTTCGTGATGCAGACGCGATCTTCCGGGAGGAAATCACCAATGCCGGTCTGCAGCATTCGATCAATCAATACTTTGCCGTGTTAACGAATATCCGGTCGGTCGGTGTTATGGGTGATGCCAGAACCTATGATTACACACTGGTCCTGCGCGGTGTCACAACAACAGACTTCATGACCGCAGACTGGGCCAGAATTCCGTATGAGGTGCTCGACCGCGTGTCCAGCCGCATTGTCAATGAAGTGGCCGGTATCAATCGTATTGTGTATGATATTACAAGCAAGCCGCCGGCAACCATCGAGTGGGAATAATTTGGAAACCTGATTTTTTTATAAAACAACCCTGTTTTGCTGATTTTTACGCATTTTCAGCAAGACAGGGTTCATTTTTTTGCTGTAAAAATGTGCGCAGCAAAAACGCGGCAGTTTTCAGAAATGATGTTGAGCATGCGGCAGCAATCGAATGAAGTCACAAGATTTGCGTGACAAACAGGGCGGAGAATTGTGTATCTTAGATGAAATGCAGCAAAAGCGATGATGAGTCGTTGACGCTCCGGCTTGAATTTGTTAAGATAAAAGACAAGAAATCAGAAATAACATGAGTCGGAAAACGGAGGTACAGGAATGGACAACATCAGGAGACCTGACAACATGGAACGCATCACGACAGCAGCCCTTGCTGATGCGTTTATTGCAGAACAGATTAAAGCCCTGAAGGCGCAGGTGGGAGATAAGAAGGTACTGCTGGCCCTTTCCGGCGGCGTGGATTCCTCTGTTGTCGCTGCACTTCTCATCAAGGCGATCGGCAAGCAGCTGGTATGTGTACATGTCAATCATGGATTGCTGCGCAAGGGTGAACCGGAGCAGGTCATTGAGGTGTTCCGCAATCAGATGGATGCAAACCTGATTTATGTTGATGCAGTGGACAGATTCCTCGATCTTCTGGCGGGCGTCACCGATCCGGAAGAAAAGCGTCATATTATCGGCGAAGAATTTATCAATGTATTCGCAGATGAGGCGAGAAAGCTGGAAGGCGTTGACTTCCTGGCACAGGGAACCATCTGGCCGGATAT
>DJXF01000103.1 GCA_002449635.1 Clostridiales bacterium UBA7011
AAAAAATGATGGATTGCAGACAGACAATGGCGTCTTGCTCGCGCTGTTTGTAGGTCTGCAATTATTATTTGTTACGGAAGAAAGGGAGTTGGTAAACTATGGAAATGCTTACAAAAATCGTCGGCCAGATTGACGACTTTGTATGGGGCCCGGTTATGCTGGTCCTGCTGATCGGAACCGGAATTTTCCTGACCATCCGCATCGGCTTTCGCAGCTGGCTGAATCTGCCCTATGCACTGAAATCCGTGCTGAGCAAAGAGGCGCGTCAGACCAACCGCGGCACCGGTGATATCTCGCCGTTTGCGGCTCTGATGACCGCGCTTGCCGCCACCATTGGCACAGGCAACATTGTCGGCGTGGCCACGGCACTGGTCAGCGGCGGTCCGGGCGCTCTGATCTGGATGGAAATTTCCGCGGTTTTCGGTCTGACCAGCAAATTCGCCGAATGTATGCTGGCAATCAAATACCGCACCGTAAACGAACAGGGTGAAATGCTCGGCGGTCCGATGACCACCATGAAGCATGCCTTTAAGAACAAAACTGCCGGCGCAGTTCTGGCCATGCTGTTCGCGATTTTCGCCGTCGTCGCATCGTTCGGCATCGGCAACTTGACACAGGCAAATTCGATTTCCTCCGCCCTGCTGAGCACCTTCCATGTTCCGACGTGGATTACCGGTACCATTATCGCGGCGCTGGTTCTGTTTATCCTGCTGGGCGGCATCACCCGCCTGTCGAAGGTATCCTCTGTCATCGTTCCGGTCATGGCTGTCTTTTACTTTTTCTTCGGCATTCTTGTCATTCTGGGCAACATCAAGGCAGTCCCCGCAGCAATCGTACTGATGTTCAAATGCGCCTTTTCCCCGACGGCACTCACCGGCGGTGTTCTCGGTTCCATCGTATCGGGTATGATGAACTCCATGCGCTTCGGTGTTGCCCGCGGTCTGTTCTCCAATGAGGCAGGTATGGGCTCGGCTGCGATTACTGCTGCGGCGGCAACGACAGACGATCCGGTGCGTCAGGGCTACATCAACATGACCGGTACATTCTTCGACACCATTGTCATTTGCACCGTCACCGGTCTGGCGATCTGCTCCTCCGGTGTTCTGGGCACCACTGATCCGGCAACCGGAGAGCTGCTCACCGGTTCCCCGCTGACCATTGCCGCCTTTGAAACCGTGCTCGGCACCTTTGGCGGCTGGATGGTCACAATCGGCATCGTTCTGTTCGCTTTCTCCACCATTCTCGGCTGGGAATACCACGGCGAAAAGGCGTTGGAATACATCGTGAAAAAGCCGTCCATCTGCATGGCATACCGCGTTGTCTTTGCACTGATTACGTTTATCGGCGCGACGACATCCCTCAAGCTGGCGTGGAGCCTGTCCGATATTGCCAATGCACTGATGGCTGTTCCGAACCTGATCTGCCTGATTGCTCTGTCCGGTGTCATTGCCAAGGAGGTCGAGCGTTTCCAGCCGACCATCGACGCGGAGCGCAGGGTGAAAAAATAATTTGACATAACATGGTCCGCAATGTCCGGGGCTGTCTCACAAAGAGACAGCCTCTTTCTTTTCCTCTGCATGAAAGAATGGTATAATAGAGAAAAATCCGAGGAGCAATGACATGGTTCGATTATTGGCAAGTGATATCGACGGCACACTGATGCGCGGTGACGAACGGAGGATTCCCCCCGCACTGTTTCCTCTCATCCGCGAGCTGCGCAGACATGACATTTATTTTGCCGCGTGCAGCGGCAGACAATATCACAATATCCGTAAGCTTTTTGCGCCGGTCGCAGATGAAATCGGCTATATCTGTGAAAACGGCAGTCTGGTTGTCTGGCAGGATACGATTCTTTCCCGCGAGACCATCGACCGCACGGCAGGACAGTCGCTCATGCGTGCCATTCTCGCGCAGCCGGACTGCGAGGTGCTGCTGTCCGGCGTACACACCTGCTATGTTCAGCCGAAACAGTCCGCCTTTGTCACGCACATGCGCGAGCATGTCGGCAACGACACAACCGTGGTTTCCGATGTCTGCGCAGTGGAGGAGCCGTTTCTCAAGATTTCTCTGTATCGGGACAGCGGTGTAGATGCGGCGCTCGGCGCACAATTCCAGTCCTTTGCGCCGTATCTCATACCGGTCGTGGGACGCAGCAGCTGGATGGATTTCCTGCGCGAGGGCTGCGACAAGGGCACGGCCCTGGATGTACTGTGTGCACATCTGCACGTCGAGGCGGAGGACTGCGCCGCCTTCGGGGACAACGAAAACGATCTCCCGCTTGTCGGACATGCGGGCACGCTGTACGCCATGGCAGACGGGCACCCGGAGCTGATCGCCCGGGCGGACAAAACCACTGCGGACGTCGTGGAGGAAATCCGCGCGCTGCTCCGCAGCATATAAAAGCAAGTCCTCTCGACTCGTCTGACGGGGTTGGCCTCCGCCGGATTTCGGGAGGACTTTTTTCATTGCCTCTATCTTGCATTGAAAAAACGACATTCGGGCGGCAGGCGCTCCGCAAAAGCTGCCGCGTTTTTGTTCCCCGCCGTTTGCGATGCTTTTTTGAAATACAGCCGCTCGGTTTCCTTGGGTCTGCGCCGGCTGTCTCTCTGACAACACACTTTTTCGCCAAAAAATCCCCTGTCTGTCCGGGTGACAAACAGGGGATACTTCATGCGATGACAAAGGCAGCCGCTTACTTCAGAACAGCGCCCTTATTCGCCGAGGTGACCAGACGGGAATAGCGTGCCAGCCAGCCGGTCTGAATCTTCGGCTCATGCGGGACAAAGGTCTCACGGCGCTTTGCAAATTCCTCATCGGAGACCTTTGCGTTGACAGAATGTGCCGGGATATCAATCTCAATGATATCGCCCTCCTGCAGCAAGCCGATCTCGCCGCCCATGGCAGCTTCCGGACAAACATGACCGATCGAGGCGCCGCGGGATGCGCCGGAGAAGCGTCCGTCCGTGATCAGCGCGACATCCTTGTCCAGCTTCATGCCTGCAAGCGCGGAAGTCGGGTTGAGCATCTCACGCATACCCGGACCGCCCTTCGGTCCCTCGTAGCGGATGACAACCACATCTCCCTTGTTGATCCTGCCGCCGTAAATGGCTTCAATCGCCTCTTCCTCGCTGTCAAAGACGCGCGCAGGACCGGAATGCTTCATCATTTCCGGTGCAACGGCGCTCTGCTTGACGGCGCAGCCTTCCTTCGCGATGTTGCCCCACAGAATAGCAATACCGCCGGTCTGCATATACGGATTGTCAATCGGGCGGATGACCTCCGGATTGGTGTTATGGCAGTTTGCGATGTTCTCCCCGACCTTTTTGCCGGTCGCGGTGATCGTATCCAGCTCAATCAGATCCTTTTTGGACAGCTCGTTCATGACGGCGTAAATGCCGCCTGCTTCATTGAGCTCCTGGATATAGGTGCGTCCGGCCGGTGCCAGATGGCACAGATTCGGGGTCTGATCCGAGATTTTGTTCATCGTCTCCAGATCAAAATCCAGCCCTGCCTCATGTGCGATTGCGAGCAGGTGCAGGATGGTATTGGTGGAGCAGCCGAGTGCCATTTCGCATTCCAGCGCGTTGTGGATCGCCTTTTCATTGATGATGTCGCGCGGCTTGATGTCCTTTTCGAGCAGCTCCATGATCTTCATGCCGGCGTGCTTTGCCAGCTGAATGCGGTCGGAATAAACCGCAGGAATCGTGCCGTTGCCCGGCAGCGCCATACCGATGGCTTCACACAGGCAGTTCATGGAGTTTGCCGTATACATGCCCGAACAGGAGCCGCAGCCCGGGCAGGAGTGCTGTTCAATATCGGTCAGCTGTGCATCATCAATCAGATTTGCCTTGCGTGCGCCGACCGCCTCAAAGGTATAGGAGAGCGAGACATTTTCACAGTCGACGCGGCCTGCCAGCATCGGTCCGCCGGAGCAGACAATGGACGGGATATTCAGGCGTGCTGCCGCCATGACCATGCCCGGAACAATCTTATCACAGTTCGGGATGAGCACCAGCGCGTCAAACTGATGCGCCTGTGCGAGCGTCTCTACGGAATCTGCAATCAGCTCACGGGACGGCAGCGAATACTTCATGCCGATATGGCCCATGGCAATGCCGTCACATACGCCGATTGCCGGTACGAGAATCGGTGTGCCCCCTGCCATGCTGACACCGGTTTTGACAGCATTTGCAATTTTGTCCAGATTGATGTGACCCGGAATAATTTCGCTGTATGCGGAAACAACGCCGACCAGCGGGCGGTTCATTTCCTCTTCCGTCAGTCCGGTGGCGCGCAGCAGGGAACGCTGCGGCACGCGCTCAATTCCGCGCGTGACGTTATAACTTCTTAATTCCATAAGTACCTCCTTCAAACGCGCTGCACTGCGGCAGAACGGTTCTCAATCAGACGGCAGCAGACTGCCGCAATCATTTTTATTTCAGGACTGCGTCCTTGTGTACTGCGGTGACACCCGTGCGGCTGGATTCCACAATGTCAAAGCTGTGAATGACAGAGAGGAATGTATTCAGATGCGACGGTGTGCCGTCCATACGGACAATGATGGTTTTCTCGTTGGAGTCGACAACATTCGCGCCGTAAACCGCGCAGATTTCGCGGACACTTTCGCGCACCGCCGCGTCGCCGCGGATTTTTACGAGAACCAGCTCCCAGCAGAAGGCATCCTCTTCCTCAATATGGCTGACTGCAACGCATTCCTCCAGCTTTGCCATCTGCTTGAGCACCTGCTCCAGTGTGTACTCGTCGCCGATTACAACAATCGTAATGCGGGAAAACGCCTCATCTGTCGTCGGAGAAACGGTCAGTGAATCAATATTGAAGCCGCGGCGGCCGAACAGGCTGGATACGCGAGCCAGTACGCCGGAACGGTTCTTTACGAGAGCCGAGATAATATATTTTTCCATAGCTGTCCCCTCCATCAATCAACGACAACATTGCGGATGGTCTGACCTGCCGGAATAAACGGCAGAACACGCTCGTCCTTATCCACAACAGCATCAATGATTACCGGTCCGTCCGCCTGCAGTGCCTCGCGCATTGCCGCATCAAATTCTGCCAGTGTGCGGCAGCGAATGCCCTTTGCGCCGAACGCCTCTGCCAGCTTGACGAAATCTGTCTTTCTGTGCGGGTCGGTGTTGGAATAACGCTGACCGTAGAACGAGGTCTGCCACTGGCGAACCATGCCGAGTACGGAGTTATTGACAACAACGGTGATCACCGGCAGACGGAAGCTGACCGCTGTGCACATTTCCTGCAAGTTCATGTGGAAGCTGCCGTCACCCGTGATGTGAACGACCTTGCGGTCAGGCTGTCCGACCTGTGCGCCGATGGCCGCACCGTAGCCGTAGCCCATTGTTCCCAGGCCGCCGGAGGACAGGAACGTGCGCGGCTTTTCGCGTCCCGTGAACTGCGCCGCCCACATCTGATGCTGTCCGACATCTGTCGCAATGATGTCATCCTTCGAGATCAGCTCGTCAATTTTGCGCATCAGCTGATGCGGACGAAGGACGGAATCGTCATCCTTGGGTTTGTAGTCCATCCGCGTTTTCCATGTCTCAATCTGCTGCTTCCACGGCGTGTGGTCCGCGTGGTCGATCATGGGAAGCAGCGCCTCCAGAACATCGCGCGCATCGCCGATGACATTGTGGTCAACCGCGATATTTTTATTGACCTCTGCCGGGTCAATATCAACCTGTACAATCTTCGCGCCGGTTGCAAAATCGCCCATCTTGGTTGCAACACGGTCGGAAAAACGCGTGCCCAGTGCAATCAGCAGGTCTGCCTTGTCGACCGCGCGTCCGGCGGAAACCCAGCCGTGCATGCCGATCATGCCCATGTTGAGCGGATCGTCGCAGCGCAGCGCACCAATACCCATCATGGCGTGGCAGGCGGGAATATCCGCGCGATGAATCAGCTCCTCCAGCAGCTCCGACGCGCCGGACGCGATGACGCCGCCGCCGAAGAAGATAACCGGACGTTCGCTGCGGTTGATCATATCCGCCATCTTTTTGATCTGTTCCTGCTCAATCTTCGGATTCGGACGCTTCTGTGCCGCGGGCTTGTGCTCAAACTCGCAGACCGCAGCCGTGACATCCTTCGGGATATCAATGAGTACAGGACCCGGCCGTCCGCTCATCGCAATTTCAAATGCCAGACGAACGGTGTCCGCCAGCTCCTCAATGCGGCGCACAACAAAATTGTGCTTGGTAATCGGCATGGTAATGCCGGCGATATACACCTCCTGGAAGCTGTCGCGTCCGATAAACGATGTGCCGACGTTGCCCGTAATGGCGACCATCGGGATGGAATCCATATAAGCGGTCGCAATACCGGTGACCAGATTGGTGGCTCCCGGTCCGGATGTCGCGAGACATACGCCCACCTTTCCGGTGGCGCGCGCATATCCGTCTGCCGCATGGGACGCACCCTGCTCATGTGCCGTCAGGACATGACGGATGCGGTCGGAATACTTGTAAAGCTCGTCATAGATATTGAGCACGGCGCCGCCCGGATAACCGAAAATCGTATCGGTTCCCTGTTCCAGCAGCGTCTCAATGAGAATCTGTGAGCCATTGAGTTTCATAGCAATCACTCCTGAATCATTTTTTCCGGCCAGCAGTCTTCTGCTGTTCGGACATGCAAAGAAAAAAGCCCTTATCTCTCGTCAAAAGAGACAAAGACTGTGCTCTGCGGTACCACTCTTATTGCCGCCCGTGGGGCGACCACTCGACGCATCGGCAGAAAACTGCGTAATGCTTGCCTGGTAACGGAGGCTGATCCGATTCGGGCTACTTTGGATTGGTCAATCTGTTCGCCTGAACTGCTCACGGATGACGTTCACTTCTCCTCCCCTGCTGCCTTGCACCTGACGACAGCTCTCTGAAAGCTTCGGGGAAGCTACTCTTCCGGTCTCTGCATTTCTTCCTTTCATCAATTTAATTATATCTTCAATTTCCAAAATGTCAACATAATTTTCAGTTTTTCTGCCCGCAATGTACCTCCTTGCAGTGCATACCTTTCCGCTATATGGAGAATACTACAGCTATTCTCTAATCCGGTTCTGCGAGGTGATCTTCTTGTTGCTTCTGGTTATACGCACAGCCATTGTCTATGCCGCTGTCATCGGCGGTCTGCGTTTTACCGGAAAACGGCAGCTGGGCGAGCTGTCTCCCTCCGAATTTGCTGTGACAATTCTCGTCTCCGAACTGGCATGCATCCCCCTGCAGGATGCCGCCGTTCCGCTTCTCGGGGGCATGGTCCCGCTGGCAACCCTGCTGTCTGTCGAGGTGCTGCTCTCCTATATCTCCCGCCGCAGCCGTCATATTCGCCGCCTGCTCAGCGGCAATCCATGTGTCGTCATCAAGGACGGGCAGTTTGACGCGCAAATGCTGCGCAGTCTGCGCCTGACGGCAGAGGATATTCTGGATGGTCTGCGCTTTGCCGGCGTCACAAAAATTGAGGATGTCCGCTATGCCATCATTGAAACGAACGGGCAGCTCAGTGTCATTCTGCGGGCGATGCGCCAGCCGCTGACAGCAGATGACCTGAAAACGAAACCGTCAGAGGTCGGCATGCCGCTGGCGCTCGTCAGCGAAGGAAAGCTGATTGATTACAACATCCGTCAGCTCGGCAAAAGCGAGGCATGGGTGCGCGAGCAGTGCCGCAAGCACGGGGCAAAAACACTGGACGACGTATTTTTGCTCACGCTCGACGACTGCGGCAATGTGTTTTATCAGCAAAAGACCGGAGGTGCGGCATGAAGCGATTGGTGACGGCGGTCGTGCTGATGGTCAGCGTCATCCTGGGCGGACTGTACAGCGTGCATACCGTTTCCGATATGACGAGCCGGCTTTCCCACACCCTCACCGCTGCGCAGCACTCCGCACGGGAATCGGACGGAACGGCCGCCGCTTCCCTTCTCTCAGAGGCACAGCAGGATTTCGAAAACCACGAGCGCTTTCTGTCCGCCATACTCAATGAGCGAAAGCTGGACGAGGTGCGGCTCGGGTTTGCGCGCGCCGACGCCTGCGCGCGTCTGGATGACCAGTCACAGCTGTTTCTGGAGCTGACCGCCCTGCGTCAGGCGGTGGATGATCTGCTGCGCAGCGAAGATACCAGTCTCGAAAACCTGTTCTGAAATAGAAAAAGACCCGTGAAATCGCTGGATTTCGCGGGTCTCAAGGTCAAAGTAATGCTTACAGGTACTTCTTCATCACGTCGCTGGCAGTCTCCGCATCACCGGACATGGCAACTGTGAAGTCTACGTTGTGCTTGGAAGAGAACGCATCAAGCTCTTCGATGAATGCATCCGCATCTGCCGGATCGTCGTCGCAGGCAACCTTATACAGGCTGTCGATGAAGATCTTGGTGATGTCGTAGTTTCCTGCATGGATTCCGGCTACAAAGCCCAGAAGAGAAGGATAGCTCTTGACATTATAATCCTGTACATTGATCAGGCGCGCCTTATGAGAAATATCAAAGTTCAGCTGATTGCCCTTTGCAATGCAGACGACGGAGCCCGGCTCCTGTACCGCTGCTTCGTTGACGAGATCAATAATGCTCTTGGTCTTACCGCTTCCGGTAGCCGCCAAAATTAATTTAACCATTTTTGTTTTTCCTCCCAATCTACTTTTGAGGTTATTTCCATGGTATCATAAATCGCGAAAAAAAACAACGTCTTTTGAAAAGAAAACCAGCGGTTCTTTTTGCGGCGCAAGGGCATATCTGTCATTTCGCGGGACGGAAGAAAATCCGGCAGATATCATGTCCCCCGTTCCGCTCCAAATCGCGGGGCATCCGATCAGGCAGCCTGCTTTTTCATGAGCAGCTGTTCAAGCAGACCGCGGTAAATCGCAGAAAGCCCGCGGCGCGGGGACGCTTCCGCCGCCACAATATCCCGCCGGGCAAGCTCCTCCTTGCCGCGCAGCAGCACCAGCTCGCCCATCTTCTGCCCCTCCTTTACCGGTGCCTGTACCTGTTCCTCCAGATCAATGTTCCGCGTCAGCTGTTCCTTTTCCGCCTTCTTCATCAGCAGCGGCGTTTCATCCGCAAGCCGCACGCGGACAGATTCCTTTTCTCCCATCTCAACCGGTATCGGTTCAAGCTCCTGTCCGTCCTCCAGCATGGGCACCGTTACATAATTGGCAAACCCATAGTTGAGCATGGCCGCAATGTCTGTATTGCGCGATTCCTTGTCCGGCTCGCCCAGCACGACGGCAATCAAACGCATGCCATCCCGTTCCGCGACCGCCGAAATACAGAATCCCGCGGTGCTTGTGTAGCCGGTTTTCAGGCCGATCATGCCCTTATACACGCGAAGCATCTTGTTGGTGTTTGCCAGACCAAACGCGCCGTCGCGGATGCTGTCCATCCAGATGGAGGTATAATTCAAAATATCCTCATGGCGCAGCAGCTCCGCGGAAATCAGCGCCAGATCGCGGGCTGTTGTGCGTGTCTCCTCGCCGTCCGTATCCAGTCCGTTTGGATTGACGAAGGTCGTGCCCGTACACCCGAGCTCCTTCGCCCGCGCGTTCATCTGCGCGACAAAGGCCTCCTCACTTCCGCCCAAATGCTCCGCCACAGCCACAGCGGCATCATTTGCAGACGCAACGGCGATGGATTTGAGCATATCATCCAGAGTCATCTGTTCGCCTTCCTTGAGGTAGATCTGCGAACCGCCCATCTCCGCCGCGTGAGCAGACGCGGTCACCATATCGTCCGGCGATGCGGCTCCGCTGTCCACTGCCTCCATGGCCAGCAGCATGGTCATTATTTTGGTCACGGATGCAGGCGGCAGCGATTCGTCTGCATTCTGTTCATACAGCACCTGACCATCTGCCGTTGTCAAGATGGCGGATTTTGCATGCAGCTGTCCCAGTTCCGCCGCCGATGCCGCGGCAGAGCCCACCATCACACCGATCAGCACCGCCGCAGCCGCAAGTATATGTTTTGCCTTCACGCACCTCGTCCTCCTCCGGCTCAGCCACATTTCCCCTACGGGCCGCAAGTCTGTCTGCAGCCTTCGTCCTTCCCACTCTATGCGCGGGGTCGGAAAGTCATGCAAAAATCCGGAAGAGAAAAACTGCCGTTCCCTCCAGCCGAATCAGCCGGAAAACAGCAGTTTTTCAGAAAATGTATCTGCGGTATCTGTCACCGTTATTCCATCAGCATCGGGCGAATCCGGCGCAGAAACGGCTCGGCATTGCGGCGGTCGGTGTAAATGTCCACACGGATGGGCGCGGACAAATTGAGACCGAACAATCCCACCATGGATTTCGCGTCTGCAACATACCATCCGGACACCAGATCAATGTCGAACGGCATACTCGACGCCGCCGCATTCAGTGTCGCCAGATCGGACGACTTTTCCATGCGAATCCGAACCTTAATCATACGTTTCACCCCATTGTAACTCTCTGTA
>DJXF01000045.1:0-196 GCA_002449635.1 Clostridiales bacterium UBA7011
ACCAGAAGCCCTTCTTCGGCGCTTCGTCTTCCTCGTCCGCTTCGTCCTCGGCATCTTCCTCCGATTCCGCGGGTTCCTCTATTTCAGTCTCTGCTGTCGGTTCGATGAGCTCTGTCGGCTCGTCCTCCGTGAGCGGCTCGGTGAGAACCTGCGTCGGCTCTTCGGCTTCGGCGCTCTCGTCAAGCTCCTCGTCTTC
>DJXF01000045.1:331-549 GCA_002449635.1 Clostridiales bacterium UBA7011
CAGAAGCCCTTCTTCGGCGCTTCTTCTTCGTCCGTTTCTTCCTCGGCATCGTCATCCGATTCCGCAGTTTCCTCTATTTCGTTCTCTTCTTCCGGTTCGATGACCTCTGTCGGCTCGTCCTCCGTGAGCAACTCGGTGAGAACCTGCGTCGGCTCTTCGGCTTCGGCGCTCTCGGCAAGCTCCTCGTCTTCGGCGTCGAGGTCGTCCTCTTCGTCGTC
>DJXF01000045.1:649-8020 GCA_002449635.1 Clostridiales bacterium UBA7011
CAGAAGCCCTTCTTCGGCGCTTCTTTTTCGTCCGTTTCCTCCTCGGCATCTTCCTCCGATTCCGCGGTTTCCTCTATTTCAGTCTCTGCTGCCGGTTCGATGCGTTCTGTGCGCGCATCAAGCTCGTCAGCTTCCTCTTCAAATTCTTTCTCTTCCTCGTCATCTATGCTGAACAGACGCGACCAAAAACCCTTTTTCGGTGTCTCAGCCGATTGTTCTTCTTCCGGCTGTGCATCCGCAGTGTTCTCCGGCTCATCTGCCATCCGCTGTGTCTCCGGCTCGATGTCCTCCGCAAATGAGCCTGCGGGTACCTCATCCAGCTGCTGCGTGAAATCTTGTGCCTCCAGCTTTTGTGTGGCATCTGCATCGTCAAACAGACGCGCCATCAGATCCGGTTCTTCCTCCGGTTCGTTCAGCGGCGGTATGCGCGGATCCACCCACTCGGTCTGCGTGTGTCCCTCGGGATGCACTGCATCCCCGGAAGAATCCTCCTCAATTTCGCCCAGACGCGCGAACAGCTTCGCAAACACATCGTCCTGCTCGGAAAGGGGGTCTGCAGGCTCAGCGGATTGTGCTGCGGCGAGATCATCCTGCTCCTGTGTCAGCTGCAGGGTCTGTTCGGATGCGCGGGAAAGCGCAGACATATCCACCGTCTTTTCCTCCGGTTCAAGCGCCTGCGTCACGGTTTCCGCCGCCTGCGAGAGCGGCATGGTGGACTGTTCGTCCGTCGAATCCAAACGGATGCCGAACTGATTCATCAGCCGTTCCAAATCCTCTTTGTCCTGTTCAGGGGCAGCAATACCGGCTTCCCGCATAATGCTGTCAACATCGTACTGACTGCCGCCGGAAACATCGTCCAGTTCCTGTTTTAACTTTTCCAGATCCAGATCATCCATGGCTGTCCTCCCCAAACCGCTGGCGCACTGCCTCATACAACAGCACCGCCGCTGCGGCCGATGCATTCAATGAATTTACTTTGCCCTTCATCGGAATGCTCACGATGAAATCACACTTTTCGCGTACAATGCGGCTGAGCCCGCTGCCCTCCGAGCCGATGACAATCGCCGCCGCACCTGCGAAGTCCGCGTTATACAGCGTTTTGTCACCGCCGGCATCCGCCCCGAAAATCCATACGCCGTTTGCCTTCAGCTCTTCAATCGCGGCGGCGAGATTGGTGACACGCGCCACCCCGATGTGCTCAATTGCTCCGGCAGATGCCTTTGCCGCCGTGGCTGTCAGGCCGACCGAACGGCGTTTCGGAATAATGACGCCGTGTGCGCCGGCGGTTTCCGCCGAGCGAATGACTGCGCCCAGATTGTGCGGGTCGGTCAGACCATCGCATATCAGGAGCAGCGGCTGCTCGCCGCGATCGCGTGCCGTCTGCAGAATGTCCTCCAACGAGACATATTCATGCGCCGCTGCCTGTGCAATCACACCCTGATGCACACCGGTTTCACTCATTGCATCCAGCTTTCGCCGGTCGCACTGTGTGACCACAGCGCCGGCTGCCTTCGCCATCGAAACGATATCCGCCATGCGGCCGTTCTGATCGGGCGCGACAAACAGCTTGTCTATGGTTTTTCCCGCGCGCAGCAGCTCCATCACGGCATTTCTGCCCTCATAGAGTGCGGTTTCCCGCGCTTCCATATCTGTCTTGTGTCTATGAAAGGTTCTTTTGTTCTTTTGACTCATATAATCCTCTCCATGTATTCCGTTCGGACAGTATCAGTATAACACAAAAATACACCGCCTGACAGCAAAAAAACAAACTTCCCTCTCTTTTCCGTCATTTTCCATGCAGAACACAAAAATGCGGGCGCACCGCTGTGCCCGCTGCCGGTTTCACCCGCCATATTGATATCATATCGCATGCGCAAATATACTGCGCCTCGCCTGTAAGCAGGTGCTCCTCAGGACGTCAAACAGCAGGTAAAGACGGCAGCCTGATGGATTTTTCCAGAAAAAATCCGGTCTCCCGAAGCATGTCGGGAAACCGGAAACGCGCCGATGATTCGATTCAGTCAAAGAACTTATCGTGTACCGCGCGAACGGCACGGGTTGCGTCCTCCTCATCAATGAGGACAGAAATTTTGATTTCCGAGGTGGAAATCATGCGAATATTGATCTGTGCGCTGGCCAGTGCGTCGAACATCTTGGCCGCAACGCCCGGAGCGGAGGTCATACCTGCACCGACAACCGAAACCTTGGCAATCTTCGCCTCATAGGAGATGCTGCTGCAGTGCAGCTTTTCCTTGTTTGCCTCCAGCAGCTCAACTGCTTCTTCCATCTGATTTCTGGATACGGTAAAGCTGATGTCCTTGGTGTTGTCGCGTCCGACAGACTGCAGGATAATGTCAATGTTGATTTTATTTTTTGCCAGCAGAGAGAACAGGCGGAACGCCTTGCCCGGCTCATCCGGCAGGCCAATAACAGCAATGCGGGCAACGTCCTTGTCGCAGGCGACGCCGCTGATAATCATCTTTTCCACAGAAGTAACCTCCTTGACTTTCGTTCCGGGATTTCTGGTGAGGCTGGAGACAACCTCAAGATCAATGTTGTATTTTTTCGCCATTTCAACCGAACGGTTGTGCAGAACCTGCGCACCCAGCGTCGCAAGCTCCAGCATCTCGTCATATGTGATTTCATCCAGCTTTTTCGCGCCCGGAACAACGCGCGGGTCAGCCGTATATACGCCGTCAACATCGGTATAAATCTGACACAGGTCGGCATGCAGTGCCGCTGCAATTGCAACCGCAGTGGTATCCGAACCGCCCCGTCCGAGTGTCGTGATGCTGTCGTGGCTGTTGAGGCCCTGGAAACCGGCTACAATGACAATGCGTCCGCGGTCAAGCAGGGTGTTGATGCGCTCCGGACTGACCGAACGAATGCGCGCTGCGCCGTAATTGAGGTCGGTGCGGATGCCGGCCTGCCAGCCGGTCAGACTGGTTGCGTGAAAGCCCAGCTTGTTGATCGCCATTGCCAAAAGGGACATGGAAATCTGCTCGCCCGCGCTCAGCAGGACATCCATTTCACGCACCGGCGGATTGTCGGAAATTTCCGCCGCTTTCGCAATAAACTCATCCGTCGTATCGCCCTGTGCGGACACGACAACAACGACCTGATTTCCGGCCTGCGCCGTTTTGGTTACAATGTCGGCGACATTAAAGATGCGCTCGGTATTTGCCACCGAGGTGCCGCCGAATTTCTGCACAATTAAAGCCATGTGCTGTGTTCCTCCTCATGCTTCCCCGCACACTGCGCGGGGCGGGTTTCTATCAACTCCGGCACCGCTTTCAGGCAGCGGCGCGCAGGGGTTACTATACATTTATGCTTCCGACTGTACGGTCGCACCGACCTCATCACATGCAAGCAGCACGGGCTTCCAGTCGGGGAACCGGTCTGCAAAATACATGCAGGCGCGGCTGTAATACGTCCGGTCTTCCTTATCCACCATCGCAATGATGGTCGGACCGGCGCCGGACAGAAACGCACCGAGTGCGCCCAGTCCCTTTGCACTGCGGACAACCTCTTCGCCGTTCGGAATCAGACCGAAGCGATACGGCTGGTGCAGGCAGTCGCCGACAGCGACAGCGATGTTGTGCAGGTCGCCGGTGACAAGCGAACCGGTCAGCAGCGCCGCGCGCGACAGATTGAATACCGCATCGTGGTGGGGAATCGTGTTCGGCAGTGCGCCGCGCGCCGTCTCCGTAGACAGCTCAAAATTCGGAATAAAGGCGACAAAATCCACCTTATCCGCAATCGGCACGCGCACGCTCCAAACCTTTCCGTATTCCAGCAGCGCCGTGCAGAAGCCGCCGAGAATCGCAGGCGTGGAGTTGTCCGGATGGCCTTCAATCGCCGCCGCGAGGTCAATGATATTTTCCTGACGCAGCGGATTGCCGAGCAGCGCATTTGCGCCGAGCAGACCGGCGACCGTACAAGCCGAGGACGAGCCGAGTCCGCGCGTCTGCGGAATGCTGCAGTCCTCAATCAGCCGCAAGCCGGGCATCGGCCTGCCGCAGATGTCATAGACGCGGCGCGCGCACTGATAGACCAGATTGCTCTCATCAGTGGGGATATTTTCGCCGTTGACAGCGGAAATTTCGATGTGATCGCTCTCCTCCATGGAAAAGCGGTCGTATAAATTGAGCGCAATGCCGATGGAATCAAAGCCCGGACCCATATTCGCGCTCGTTGCGGGGACAGTTACCGTTATCATACGATCACAGCAGACGCATGCAGCCGGCAACCGAGCCGAGTGCCGCGCGTTTCTCGTTCATCTGTGCTGTGGTCAGCTCTGCCGTGAGGCAGGCCGCCTCGCCCTCCGCCTGTGCGGAAAGCTGCGTGCAGTCCGGGAATGCCGCAAGCAGGCGTGCCGCCGCATCGTCGCCCGTCAGGCGCACATACCAGCGGGATGCAAACGAATTGAGCGGGCGGAGCAGCTTTTTGCTGCCGTCTCCCCAGTCAAACTGACGGCGGTGCTTGTCGTGCCGCACGCAGTCGATGACATCCGCGACGACGGCAGACGCGGTTGCGAGCTTGCCTGCGCCCTGACCGTAGAACATCGCATCTCCCAGCATATCGCCGGAGACAAGAATCGCATTGAATACATCATCCACACTGGCGAGCGGGCAGATTTTGGAGACAAAATGCGGTGCGACAAACGCATACAGCGTGCCGTCCTCCTGCAGGACAGCGCGTCCGAGCAGCTTGACCACACAGTCCGCCTGCGCGGCATAGCCGACATCCGCGAGCGTGATTTTGGAAATGCCCTCGGTCTCCACCTCTTCCGGGAAGATGTTGTCGCCGTAGGCGATATCGGACAGAATGCAGATCTTGCGGCAGGCATCCACGCCATCGACATCGGCGGCGGGGTTTGCCTCGGCATAGCCCTTCTGCTGCGCTTCCTTCAGTGCCGCGTCAAAGGTCAGACCGGCATGAATCATACGGGTGAGAATGTAGTTGGTTGTGCCGTTGAGAATGCCGGTGATGTGCAGCATGCGGTTTGCCGTCAGGCACTGGAGCATCGGGCGGATGATCGGAATGCCGCCGCCGACAGATGCCTCGAACAGATAATTGACGTTGTGCTCCGCCGCGATGCGCAGCAGCTCTGCGCCGTGGCACGCGACGAGCTCCTTATTCGAGGTCACAACGTGCTTGCCCGCGAGCAGGCAGCGCTTGGTAAATTCATACGCTGCGCCCTTGCCGCCCATCGTCTCTACAACGATCCGCACCTCCGGGTCGTTTTCGATGACCGCAAAATCCTTGACAAATTTCTCCTGATACGGCGCGTCGGGGAAATCGCGCAGATCGAGAATATATTTTACCTCAATCGACTGCTTTGCATTTTTTGTGACGGTAGCTGCATTGCGGTCGAGCACCTCATATACGCCCGAGCCTACCGTGCCAAATCCCATGATTGCTGCCTGAAACATTCTGATCTTCCTCCTTATCCTTTTTCATGCAGACGGTTATTCTCTGGCGAGAATTTCAACCCGTGCGACGCCGGAGATGGACAGAATTTCCGCCATCAGCTGCTCCACCGAGCGATCCATGCCGCCGGTTCGCGCGGCAATGGTCACAGCGGCCTGCCCGTTGACCGGAATCGACTGGTTGATCGTCAGGATGTTTGCGCCGGAGCGTGCAAACACCGAAAGAATCCCCGACAGCACGCCCGCGCGGTCTGAGACCATCAGGCTGAATGTAATCACGCTCTGCCGGGCTGCCTCAATCAGCGGCCGGATACCGTCCTTATATTTATAATATGCGCTGCGACTGAGCCCCGCCTTCTGCGCCGCTTCCCCCACAGTACGGAATTCCCCGCTCTGCAGGCAGCGGTTGACCTGCGCTACCTTGAGGAATACCTCCGGCAGCAAAGACGCTTCCACAATAAAATATTTCGGCTGCTGTTCCAATGGTCTGCGGCTCCTTTCTCCGCGGCATCATGCGCCGCATTGTCTTCCTGAGAAAAACATTTGTATTTTCACAGCATGGCTATCATACCACAAATATAGGCGAAAATGCAACCCTTTTCCGGCCCGAATTGCGGATGTTCTGCAAAAAAACAGCAGATCGGGCGCTCTTTGGGCCGTTTTATGCAGGCTGCGCGCGGGCGTGCACAAAAAACACCGCAGGGAACGCTCCCTGCGGTGCCGTCATTTATTCTTCCGGTTTCTCCGAATCGTCGGATTCCGGCGTGTCCTGCGGCCTGCGCGCATTCTCGCCGAACACCTGCGTCACCGCATCGTCCAGCAGCTTCTGCGTCTTTTCCGCACCGTCCTCCGGTGTGAACGGTCTGGTCGCTTCGCCGTCGCCCGTGTCCTCCGGCTGCTGCACTTTTTTGCGGTCATCTGCCGCGGTGTGTGCCGCGCCGCTCTCCAGATGGAACATCTGCTCTCCGCTCTGATGGTCCGGCACCTCTTCGCCGTTGAACATCTTTTCGAACGCCTCGCCGTCCATCGTCTCGTTGCGGATCAGATACTGTGCAACTCTGTTCAGTACGTCCATATGGCTGCGCAGCATCTCCTCACACGTTTCATATGCCTCCGTGATAATCCGGCGGATTTCCGCGTCAATTTCCGACGCGATTTCCTCCGAGAAATGCTTGGAAGTGGCAAAGTCACGTCCGAGGAAAACCTCCTCCTGACCGGCGCCGTAATTGATCGGGCCGATCCGGTCGCTCATGCCGTAGGTGGTGACCATGGCGCGCGCCAGCTGGGTCGCACGCTCGATGTCGTTGGAAGCGCCGGTGGAAATGTCATCCATCGTCAGCTTCTCCGCGACGCGGCCGCCGAGCAGCGTGACAATCTCCTCCTGCATCTCGTTTTTCGATGCGTAGAATTTGTCCTCCTGCGGCAGGCTCATGGTAAAGCCGCCCGCGCGCCCGCGCGGAACGATCGAAATCTGATGCACCGGGTCCTGCGTCGGCAGCAGACGGGTGACCACCGCGTGTCCTGCCTCGTGAAAGGCGGTCAGGCTCTTTTCCTTTTCGCTCATGACACGGCTCTTCTTCTCCGTGCCCATGATGACCTTGAGGAACGAATCCTCGATGTCCGCCATGCTGATTTTGTCTTTATTGCGGCGCGCCGCGAGCAGCGCAGCCTCGTTGAGCAGGTTTTCCAGATCGGCTCCGGTAAAGCCCGCAGTGGATTTTGCAATGGAATCAAAGCGAACGTCGGGGGCAAACTGCTTGCCGCGCGCGTGCACCTTGAGAATGTCCTCGCGTCCCTTCATGTCCGGTGCGCCGACATAGACCTGACGGTCAAAGCGTCCCGGGCGCAGCAGCGCGGGGTCCAGAATATCCTGCCGGTTTGTCGCCGCGACGACGATGACGCCTTCATTCGCACCGAAGCCGTCCATTTCGACCAGCAG
>DJXF01000023.1 GCA_002449635.1 Clostridiales bacterium UBA7011
TTCATCAAGAAGGCCGGCACCATCATTCTTCTGGCTACCATTCTCGTCTGGTTCCTGTCCTTCTTCGGCTGGACCGAGGCAGGCTTTGGCATGCTGAGCGAGGATCAGATGGACGCCAGCATTCTGGCAAAGCTCGGCGGCGCAATCTGCTGGATTTTCGCTCCGCTCGGCTTCGGCAACTGGCAGGCGACCGTCGCATCCGTCACCGGCCTGATTGCAAAGGAGAACATCGTCGGCACGATGGGCATCCTGTACAGCGGGGGCGCAGGCACCGTCTATCAGAACATGGCGGAGACCTTCACAACGGCAAGCGGTTATGCCTTCCTTGCGTTTAACCTGCTCTGCGCGCCGTGCTTCGCGGCAATCGGCGCAATCCGCCGCGAGATGAACAACAGAAAGTGGTTCTGGGCAGCCATCGGCTACCAGTGCGGCTTTGCGTATCTCGTCGGTCTGGTCATCTATCAGGTGTGGAATGCGCTCACCGGCGGCGGCTTCGGCGTCTTTACCGTCGCTGCACTGGCTGTCATCGCTGCATTCTTTTACCTGCTGTTCCGTCCGGCAAGGAAATCGTCCGGCAAGCCGTCCGTTTCGGCGGTTGACGCAAGAGGCTGATTTTACTCCGGCGAAACAGCGCACATTCGGCAAAGGAGGAACAAACCATGCTTACCTGGCTTGCGGCAAATCTGTCGACCATTCTGATCGGCGGGGGCCTGCTCGCGATTGTGGCGGCAATTGTCCGCCTGCTCCGTTCGGACAGGAAAAAGGGCATTCTCTCCTGCGGCGGAAACTGCGGTGCGTGCGGCGCCTGCGGCGGAGGCTGCGGGGGCGGATGCAGCTCCTGCTCATCCGGCGCACCGGCACAGAAAAAATCGTAACATCATTTTACCGGAAAGGCGGCGCGGGAAAACCCCGCGCCGCTTTTTGTTTGCCTCCAAAATTCATTTCTTGTGTGGAAGGACAAAAAAACGCCCCTCGCGGCGGCGGGGGGCGAAACATCTCGGTTTGACATGAAATGAGCGTATCAGACAAAAAACACAAAAAAATCTTGCCTTTTTTGGTCGAAAATGATACAATATTCAGCGGGATTTGCCATAGGCGGGTGCGACAGAACCGCGGGCCGGCTGACCCAGCTGCTCGGCGGTGCGCGGCGCGGTATGTGCGCGCGTGAGGGTGTCCTCACTGCGGCGGCAGGCTTCCAGACGGTAAATGCGGAAGCCCTCGCGGGAGAACTTCTCCTCATACTCCGTCATAATATTGTCAAAGCCGCTGTTGTGGAGATCGAGGCAGATGTTCTGCACAAGCCAGCCATAGCCGCACATCTCCTCCAGCGTAAATTCAAACAGATGCTGGTTGTCCGTCTTGAAGTGAACCTGTCCGTATTTTGCGAGCACGCAGTCATACAGCGCGAGAAAATTCGCGTGGGTCAGGCGGCGCTTGCGCTGGCGGTTGGGCGGCCACGGGTCGGAGAAATTCAGATAAATGCGGTCGATTTCGCCGTCTGCAAAAATATCGGTCAGACCGGCGGCGTCAAAGTCGAGAAACCGCAGGTTGGGCAGCTCGAGTGCCATCGCCTTTTCGGTCGCCATGACCAGCGCGCCCGATTCGCGCTCAATGGCGAGATAATTGATCTCCGGATTGCGGCGGGCTGTTTCGACAATAAAGCGGCCTTTTCCGCAGCCGATTTCCAGATGCAGCGGATTTTCGTTGCCGAATACCGCGCGCCAGTTTCCCTTGTGCGCCTCCGGCTCGGCAATCAGGACGGGCGCACAGTTGGCCAGACGGGTATCCAGGTTTTTCTTTTTGCGCATGCGCATGGGCTGATCTCCTCTGTTTTCAACAAGTAAATTACGGTTTTTCTGTCAATGATTATAGCGGAATTACTGTGTAAATGCAATTCATTTGCAAATAAAATAATAGGTTGTGTGTGATTATGTTTGAACGATCCAGCGGCGTTGTGCTGCATATTTCCTCGCTGCCGTCCCCGTACGGCATCGGTACGATGGGCCGGGACGCCTATCGGTTTGTCGATTTTCTGCGCGACGGCGGACAGACCTACTGGCAGGTTCTGCCGCTCGGTCAGACCGGCTTCGGCGACAGCCCGTATCAGTGCTTTTCGGCGGCGGCGGGCAATCCGTATTTTATCGACCTCGATCTGCTCGCGGAAATGGGTTTGCTGACCGAACAGGACCTGCGCGATGCGGATGTCGAGCGGACACCGGACGCGGTCGACTTTGCCGCACTGGCGGAGACGCGCTTTGTTGTCCTGCGCCGTGCCTTTGACCGCGCCACCCCTGAGCTGCTCGGCAAAATGGCGGCATTCCGCTGGGAAAACCGCGACTGGGTCGAGGATTACGCGATGTTCATGTCGCTCAAGAAATATTTCCATCAGAAGGCGCTGTGGGACTGGGATGACGAAAAGGTCAAGCACCGCGATCCCGAGGCGATGCGCAAATACGCGTTCCTGCTCAAGCATGAGATCGACTTCTATGTCTTTATGCAGTATCTGTTCTTCTCGCAGTGGGAAAAGCTGCGCGCCTATGCCAATGAGCGGGGCATTCAGATTATCGGCGATATTCCGATTTATGTCTCGCCGGACAGCTGTGATGTGTGGGCGCATCCGGAAATGTTCAAGCTGGATGAGGACCTCAAACCGAACGGCGTAGCCGGCGTTCCGCCCGATTATTATTCCGCGACCGGTCAGCTTTGGGGCAATCCGACCTACAACTGGCGCACCATCGAAAAGGACGGATTCCGCTGGTGGATCTGGCGTGTGCGCCGCAATCTGGCGCTGTTTGACGTCACCCGCATCGACCATTTCCGCGGCTTCCAGGCCTACTGGGAGGTGCCGGAGGGCGAGGAGACAGCCATCAACGGCAAATGGATCAAGGGTCCGCGCATGAAGCTGTTCAAGGCGATTCGCGCGGCGCTCGGCGATGTGCCGATTATTGCAGAGGACCTCGGCGATATTGATGAGGATGTGCGCAAATTCCTCAAGAAGAGCGGATATCCGGGTATGCGCGTGATGATTTTCGGCATGCGTGCCAACGAAAGCAACGATCATATTCCGTTCAACTGGCCGAAAAACTGTGTCGGCTATACCTCCACACACGATTCCGAGACCATCTGTGAGGAGATCAACGAAAAGTGCACCGAGGCAGACCGCAGGTTTGCCATGGAATATCTGCGCACGTCTGACCGCGAGCCGCTCGGCTGGAGCGCGATTCGCACCGCGTTTGCATCCTCCGCGACCATCGCCATGACAACCATGCAGGATGTCCTGTCGCTCGGCGGCGACGCGCGCATGAACACGCCGTCTACGCTGGGCGGAAACTGGAGCTGGCGTGTGCGCCGCGAGGCGATCAATCCGGATGTATCCGGCTTCCTGCGCCGCGCCGCTTACGGCAGCAAGCGACTCAATCCGAACACTTGAAAAGAAGGAATCATATATGAAGACATCCGTCATCTTTGATCTGGACGGCACGCTGCTCGATACACTGGGCGATCTGCAGGGTGCGGTCAACGATGCGCTGCATCGGCGCGGTCTGCCGCCGCGCACGGTGGACGAAGTGCGCCGGTTTGCCGGAAACGGTGTGCGCATGCTGATGAAACGCAGCCTGCCGGAGGGCAGCACGGACGCGGAGATCGACGCGGCGCTTGCCGATTTCAAGGCGTATTATGCGGCGCATCTGACAGACAGCACCGTGCCGTATGACGGCATACCGGAGCTGCTCAGTGCGCTGCGCAAGCGCGGCATCAAAATCGGCGTGCTGTCGAACAAGCTGGACAGCGCCGCACAGCAGCTGATGACACACTTTTTTGACGGACAGATTGACGTCGTGTTCGGCGAGCATGCGGATGTCCCGCGCAAGCCTGACCCGACTTCCTGCCGCATGGTGATGGAGCGGCTGGGGGTGCAGCCGGAGGATGTGCTGTATGTCGGCGATTCCGGTACGGATATGCAGACCGCATGCAATGCGGGACTGACCGCGGTGGGCGTGACATGGGGCTTTCGCAGCCGCGAGGAGCTGATTGACAGCGGCGCGGATTTTCTGGCGGATCTTCCCGCGCAGATTCTGATGATGCTGTGATATGAGAAGGAATACCGGCGCTGTCCCGCGCAAAAAACGGGGCTGTGCCGGTTTTTTCTTTGCGCCGGATTGTTCCGGAAAAAAACGGCGAAAAGTGGTTGACAACCCGCGGTTTGTTCGATATAATAATACCTGTCGTCAGGAAAGTGAATATGCGGATGTAGCTCATCTGGTAGAGCGCCACCTTGCCAAGGTGGAGGTAGC
>DJXF01000071.1 GCA_002449635.1 Clostridiales bacterium UBA7011
GACAAACGGTTTTCAAGACCGCCTCGTTATGACCACTTCGATACCTCTCCGTATCGATACTCTCGCGTTAAGCAAGAAATATTATACCATACCCAAACGAACGTGTCAACAGATTTTGCCGGGCGGTCAGACAGATTCATTGGATCTTCTTACCGGCTTTGTTTCTTACGACTGCATCCTCGCGCTTCTCAGTGCCAACATATCCCCGTTGCTGGAATCTGCGCCGCAGAAGTCTGAAAAGGCGCGGCTTTCTATGACCTCCGCTGCGGTGCCTTCATCCGACAGATCATAGAGATTTTGCAGCATGAACAGTCGAAGCATCTATTCCAGTGCGCAGAGCTTATTGCCGCGTTCTCCTTTGTAATAACACGGATGAATGAGCGCAGTCCACTCGTCCCACGGGATGACGCGATCTATCTTTTCCAGAAACTCTTTCTTCTTTGTCCGCACTTGTGCCAACTCGTCGCTGAGCGCGGACAGGCTCATTTGTTTATCCATATAAGCATTACATCATATCTCTGACATTGCAGCTATCTTTGCGCGGCATTGCCCTAAAAAGCAGCCAAATCATGCAATGCATGTGTACATTTTGCTGAATGCATAGTATAATATATATATATTTACAACAATGATAGTGTTTCTCATATATATCGGGTTAATTTTTTCATCATTACATATAATCTATGGGGTCATTGATTATGCAAAGAAACATACAAAAGGAAGCCAGGGAACGACTTTTCCGCAACCGAAGCAACCAAAAATTCAGAATGGTTTCCGCTGCGCTTTCTGTCCTTGTGGTAATGGTAACAGTAACGGGGCTGATTCTGCCGGTGCAGGCCCCGAACACCGGATCAGCAGCAAAGGAGCTCAAATATGGATGAAATGATTATTGGCAGCGTTGGCTGGAACACACGTCTGGTCACCAATCCGGACTTTATCCTCCGTGAAATCGGCGAGGAAAGTATTCTCGTCCCGATTGTAGAGTCCGGTCCGTTTCAAAACACAATGCTCACGATGAACGAAACCGCGGCATATCTCTGGCGGCACTTCTCCGAGGGATGCACGCCCGCCGAGCTGCGGGATCTCGCGTTGCAGGAATACGAGGCGGAAAACGGCGACCCGAACGTTATCATAGGGGGCATTTATTCTTTCGTTTTTGAGAGTGTGGCAAATGGCACGCTCCTGCCCGAGGAAGCAGCACATGAATCCGATTGACAGCGCGAATACGCGCGAACAGGCGCTGATGCAGTATGCGGCGCAAAGGCGCATTCCCGTCAACGGCAGCATCGAGGTCTCCCCTCTCTGCAATATGGACTGCGATATGTGCTTTGTCCGTCTGTCCCGCGCGGAAATGGAGGCGCAGGGGCGGCTGAGAACCGCGGAGGAATGGCTGGAAATCGCGCGCCAGATGAAGGAGGCAGGCGTTCTCTTTCTCCTTCTGACGGGCGGCGAGCCGCTGTTGTATCCCGACTTCAAGCCGTTGTACCTGGGTCTGAAAAAGCTCGGCATGATTGTGACCCTCAACACAAATGCGACACTTTTGGACGAGGAATGGGCGGATTTCTTTGCGGCAAACAGACCGCGCCGCATCAATGTCACGCTCTACGGAATTGATGACCGCGCCTATTGCAATCTCTGCCATAATCCCGGAGGCTTTGCGCAGACAATGCGCGCGATTGATCTGCTGAAAGAGCGGGATGTTCCGTTTCGCCTCAGCTGCAGTGTGACGCGGGAAAACGCACCCGATCTCGAGGAATTCTTAAACCTCTCCCGTTCACTGGAGCTGCACTGCGGCATTGACACCTATATGATGCCTGCCACGCGGGAGCGGAGCCGTCCCTATCGTCTGGATGCCCGTCTTGAGCCGGAGCGGGCAGCGCACTGCGCACATGAAATCGCCCGCGCACATTTTGCAGACGCAGCTGCCTTTCGGGAACACTGCCGGGAAACGCTTCGCGCCATCGACGCCGCCGAACAATTTTTCCGCGAGCATCCGGAGCTGCGAAAGCCCGTCCGTTCCGCTTGTCTTGCGGGACTTTGCTCGTTCTCCATCAGCTGGCAGGGAAAGCTGCATCCGTGCGTCATGCTCACCTCGCCTGACGCCGATGTGTTTCAAACCGGCTTTTCTGCCGCATGGAAGCGCATTTCGGACGGAATGGAGCAGCTTCTGCTCAACGCGGACTGCACCGTGTGCCCGCGCCGCGCACTGTGTGATACCTGCCCCGCGTCCGCGCTGCATGAGACCGGCGCCGTGCAGGGGAAGCCGGAATATCTCTGCCGCTATGCAGAGGAAAGAGAGCGGCTGATGCGGGAGGAACTGCCGCAAACACCAAAAGACCTGCTTTAACAGCAGGTCTTTTTTGCAGAAAAATCCGATTTTTCGATATTGGGATTACAGCTTGAAAATAACGGAGAAGCTGCCAGAATAATCATATGGGAACCGTATGACATTGTCTGTCGCGAATCAACTAAAATTTTTAATATATTCCGTAAATGCTCCCGAACTGTAATTCTTATAAAGGATCGAGCCTGACGGATAAACCCTTCCGCTATCGCTTGTGATACTTTCATGTAACGTAATCATATAGTATGTGTTTGTGTCATCCGTATCATAATCGTCTACACGAACAATCCTATAATCATAATCGTGAAGAATCAAGTGGCCGTCCGGATTCTTACCATTCGAATCAATATGATTACCTGCTGGAGCATTATGCTGCTGCCAGCCGGGTATGCCATTATCTTCTTGTATAGGCGCATAAATTTTCATGTAGGTTTGTGTATTTTCGCATGAACTTACATACTCATTCGCCGCAAAAGCTTCCACCGCTACCCGGGGCATTGTCCACTGTTTCATTATATCATCCTCCTATATTCGCCTGTGCAGGCTTTTTCTCACATCCCGGTTTTCCCCGAGCACACCGCTCCGTCAAACACGAGAAAACTTCTCTTTTTACAATTAACAACATGATATCGTGTCTTTTTGGATTTGTCAACCACGGAAACCCGCTT
>DJXF01000114.1 GCA_002449635.1 Clostridiales bacterium UBA7011
CGATCGTTCTGCACGGTTCTTCCTCTGTTCCGCAGGAGTTTGTTGACATGATCAACAAGTACGGCGGAGCGATGCCGAATGCAATCGGCATTCCGGAAGAGATGCTGCGTGAGGCTGCAAAGTCTGCTGTCTGCAAGATCAACATCGACTCCGACATCCGTCTGGCAATCACCGCTTCCATCCGCAAGCATCTGGCGGAGCATCCGGCTGATTTCGATCCGCGCCAGTACCTGAAGCCGGCTCGTGCTGCTGTCAAGAATATGGTTGCACATAAGATCGTTAACGTTCTGGGCTGCGACGGCAAGGCGTAATCGCTCGTTTGCCTGTTGTATTTTTACGAAGCTGAGACCGCATCCGCAAGGGTGCGGTCTTTTTTTCCTGCCGCCGCAGGAAACGAATGAAATTGCCCATTTAACAGGTGAAATGCAGTAAATCATGCGATAATGCGGGACGGGAACGCTTTTTTGCCAAAAAAATTGCCTTAGGCATAAAAAAATGCAGTCAGGCTCTTGCAATGTGCAGGCAAGTTTTATAAAATAAATTTATAGCCAATTAAATCATGAAAATCGCTGTTTGGCGGGAAAAGAGTGAAATAGGAAATGCTTAACATCAAAATGTCTCCGGCAACGGAAAAAAAGGAAAAACCGGATTCTAAACATCTGGGATTCGGCATTTACTATACGGACAATATGTTCGTCATCGACCACACCGAGGGAATCGGCTGGCATGATGCACGCATTGTACCGTATCAGCCGCTCTCCATTGATCCGGCAGCTATGGTTCTGCACTACGCAATGGAGTCTTTCGAAGGTCTGAAGGCGTATCGCAGGCCTGACGGCAGTGTGCAGCTGTTCCGTCCGGACTGCAACGCGGAGCGCATGATCAACACCAACAACCGCATGTGCCTGCCGTCTCTGCCGGTCGAGGATTTCGTTCAGGCAGTCAAGGCGCTTGTCAAGGTTGAGGAGGACTGGGTTCCGTCTGAGCCGGGCACATCGCTGTACATCCGTCCGTTCGTCATTGCAACGGAGCCGCATCTGGGTGTCCGCACCTCCAAGACCCACCAGTTCCTGATTATCTGCTCGCCGGTCGGCGCGTATTATTCCACCGGCATCAATCCGGTTAAAATCTTCGTCGAGGATGAGTACACGCGTGCCTGCCCGGGCGGCACCGGCTTTACCAAGTGCGGCGGCAACTATGCAGCGTCCCTGATTTCTCAGGTCAAGGCGCATGACCTCGGCTATGAGCAGACGCTGTGGCTGGATGGCGTAGAGCACAAATATGTGGAAGAAGTCGGCTCGATGAACTGCTTCTTCAAGATTGACGGCACCATTTATACTGCACCGTGTGTCGGCACAGTTCTGCCCGGCGTTACCCGCCGCTCCTGCATTGACCTGCTCAAGCACTGGGGCTATACGGTTTCCGAGGAGCGCCTGGCAATCGCTGATGTCATGAAGGCATCGGAGGAGGGCAAGCTGGAAGAGGTCTTTGGCACCGGTACAGCTGCGGTTATTTCCCCGGTCGGTGAGCTGCGCTTTGAGGATCAGGTCGCCTATATCAACAACGGCGAAATCGGTCCCGTAACCCATAAGCTGTATGATACCCTGACCGGTATTCAGTGGGGCATCATTGAGGACGAAATGGGCTGGACCGTTCCGGTCGAATAAAAATCAGTACGGTAATAAAAGGGATGAGACCACGCGTGTCGTTCGCCGGCCTCATCCTTTTTTAAGGCTTCTGCCGCGGTCAAACGTCCGGCAGAAGTCAGCAATCATAAGAAAGAAGGGACACACACATGAAAAAGAGGACAGCACGTGTGCTGGCGATGTGTCTGGCCTGTCTGGTTGTATTGGGCGGTATGTTCTTTCCCGTATCCAAACCGGCAGAGGCGGCAGATGTCATAGCAGTCGGCACCAATGCAGAATTCCCGCCGTTTGAGTACATGAACAATGACGGCGAACCGGACGGATTCGATATGGCAGTCATCAAGGCAATCGGCGAGGCCGAGGGCTTTGAGGTCAAAATTGTCAATATGGAGTTCAAATCTCTCGTCGCATCGCTGGCAACAGGCAGCCTTGACGCGGTAATTGCCGGCATGACCGTCACACCGGATCGCCAGCAGTCGGTTGATTTTTCCGACAGCTACTATACGGCAAAGCAGTGCATCGTCATTCCGGCAGACAGTGACATCAAGAGCCTGGCTGACCTGAACGGCAAGAAAATCGGCGTGCAGGAAGGCACGACCGGCGACCTGCTGAGCACACCGGGCGAGGACAACGATGTCATCACCGATCCGAAGACACAGGTACAGCGCTTCAAGAAGGGCACAGATGCCGTCGTATCGCTGAACAACGGCGGCGTGGACGCGGTTGTGATCGACAAAAATCCGGCGGAGACCTTTGTCGCAAACAACAACGGCAAGCTCAAGCTGGTCGAGGACGAGACCTCGACGGAGGAATATGCCATTGCTGTCGGCAAGGGCAACACCGAGCTGCTCGGCAAGATCAACAGCGGTCTGAAAAAGATCAGAGAAAACGGCACCTTTGACAAGCTGGTCGCCGAGTACATCGGCGGTGACACCGGCGCGAAAGCACCGGAGACCGGCGAAAAGCAGGTTGTGCATGTCGGCACAAATGCGGAGTTCCCGCCGTTTGAGTACATGAATGACAACGGCGAGCCGGACGGCTTCGATATGGCTGTCATCAAGGCGATCGGCGAAGCTTCCGGGTTTGAAGTCGAGATCACCAACATGGAGTTCAAATCTCTGGTCGCATCGCTGGCAACAGGCAGTCTGGACGCTGTTATTGCGGGCATGACGGTCACACCGGACCGTCAGCAAACAGTCGACTTCTCCGACAGCTATTATACGGCGACACAGTGCATCGTTGTCAAGAACGACAGCACGATCAAGAGCCTGGCAGACCTCAACGGCAAGAAAATCGGCGTACAGGAGGGCACAACCGGTGACCTGCTGAGCACACCGGGTGAGGACAATGATGTCATCACCGATCCGAAAACAGAGGTACAGCGTTTCAAGAAGGGAACAGATGCGGTTGTCGCATTGAACAACGGCGGCGTCGATGCGGTTGTCATCGACAAAAATCCGGCAGAGAATTTTGTCGCAAACAACAAGGGCAAGCTCAAGATGATTGAGGACGACACCTCGACCGAGGAATATGCCATTGCTGTCCGCAAGGGCGACACCGAGCTGCTGGGCAAGATCAACGAAGGCCTGCAGACCATTCGCGACAACGGCACCTTTGACAAGCTGGTAGCGCAGTACATCGAAGGCAAAACGGAAACAGAAAAGCAGACCTCTGAAAATCCGTTCAAGAACTTCCTGTACAATGTGAAGTATGTGTTTGTTGACACCAACGGCTATCAGCTGATGCTGAAGGGTCTCGGCGTCACCATCGGCATTTCCATCTGCGCGGGCATTCTCGGCATCATTCTGGGCTTTATCCTTGCACTGATGAAGCTGTCCGAGACGCGGAGAAAGCGCAAGACCATTCCCTCGCGCATTGCGGGCGTTTACATTGACGTCATCCGCGGCACACCGGCGGTTGTTCAGCTGCTGATTATGTTCATGGTCATTTTCCGCAGCAGATATGCGGTCATCGCAGCGATTCTGTCGTTCGGCATCAACAGCGGCGCATACGTCGCGGAGAACATCCGTGCCGGTATTCTGGCGGTCGATGTCGGTCAGATGGAAGGCGGCCGTTCGCTCGGCTTTACCTATGGCGAGACCATGCGCTATATCATTCTGCCGCAGGCGATCAAGAACGTCATTCCGGCACTGGGCAATGAGATGATTACGCTGGTCAAGGAGACCTCCATTGTCGGTTACGTAGCCATCATCGACCTGACCAAGGCGGGCGACTTTATCGTTTCACGCACGTATCAGACCTTCCTGCCGCTGATTGCGGTTGCAATTATCTACTACATTGTTGTCAAGATCCTGACCAAGATCCTGGCTGTTGTTGAAAGGAGGCTGCGTCAGAGTGATAATCGTTAAGGATTTGGAAAAGCGCTTTGGCGATCTGGAGGTACTCAAAAAAATAGACTGTCACATCAAGCCGGGCGAATGCGTCGTTGTCATCGGTCCGTCCGGTTCGGGCAAGAGCACCTTCCTGCGCTGCCTGAACCGCCTGGAGGAGCCGACCAGCGGAGAGATTATTTTCGACGGCAAAAGTGTCACAGACCGTTCTCATGATATCAATAAGATTCGTCAGAAGCTGAGCATGGTTTTCCAGCATTTCAACCTGTTCAATCATCTGACAGTCATGCAGAACCTCACGCTCGCGCCGGTCAAGCAGAAGCTGATGACCGAGCAGGAGGCGGAAAAACGTGCGATGGAGCTGCTCACCCGCGTCGGACTCGCGGAAAAAGCAAACAGCTATCCGGCACAGCTTTCCGGCGGTCAGAAACAGCGCGTCGCGATTGCGCGTTCGCTGGCGATGAATCCGAAGGCAATTTTGTTCGATGAGCCGACGAGCGCACTCGACCCGGAGATGGTCGGAGAGGTTCTCGACGTCATGAAGGCGCTCGCGAAGGACGGCATGACAATGGTTGTTGTTACGCATGAGATGGGCTTTGCGCGCGACGTAGCAGACCGCGTTCTGTTCATGTCGGACGGTTACATCGTCGAAGAGGGCACACCGGAGCAGATCTTTGAAAATCCGCAGCAGGAACGCACGAAGAGCTTCCTCGGCGCGGTGATGAGATAATCATTCTTTCTCAAATAGAAACGGGGACAGCAGGCAAGCCTGCTGTCCCCGTTTGCTGTCCGCAGAAGCCCGACAGCCGCAGACATTGTTTTGTATTAACCCGGTGCTGCCGGAAGGCACAGTGTTTCCTCAAGGCAAAAGAAATCCCGATCCGCAGGCTGGTTCCTGTGAATCGGGATAATGGTCTGTCAGTGTCTGTTGTTTTTCTGTCTGCGCCGCTGGCGTTTTCTCCGGCGCCGGTTGCGGCCTGCAATAAAGGAGAGAATCAGATACAGTACAAAGGCGGCGCATACAATGCCGAGCACGATGCGGACGGGTGTCAAATGGAAGAACTGCTCCACCAAATCGAGCGCGTACAGGACAGGGGAGCGTTTGACTTCAGTCAGTGAGACAAGATCTGCGGTGGCACACTTCATTCCGTCAAAGGAATAGGTGACTGTACCGAGCTTTTCGCCCTTGGCGATCGGCGCATCATAGCTTTCCTCTGTCGAGATATCGACAGTCAGCTGATCCATATCCACGCCGCTGGGCACGAGGACAGGAACATCATTTGCCGTGACGAGCGTCACATGATCGGTTCCCCGGCCGAGCCGGACCGGACATTCCGTGACCGCGGCACCCGCTTCGGTTGCGGTCTGCATGCGGAATTTCTGGAAAGCCCATTCGAACATACGCTTGGTCTCAGTAAAGCTTCCCGCGTATTCTGCGCCCGCCTTTGCGCCGAGCACGACAGAATAATAGGTGTAGCCGCTCGACTTGGCAAATGAAACCAGACAGTACCCGGCCGGCGTGGTGTGACCGGTTTTGATGCCGTAGCAGTTGTCATAGTACACAGAGGAAAAGCTGCTGAGAATCAGATGATTGGTCGAATAAATGATGCGTTCTGCGTTCATATTGGTTGCAGGCAGCTTCTTTTGTGCCGTATTGACAACCGTGGCGAAGGTGGAATTTTTCATCGCCTCGCGCGCAATCAGATACAGATCGTACGCGCTGGTGTAATGGTTGTCATTATGTAAACCGTTCGGATTGACGAAGTGGGTGTTTGTGCAGCCGAGCTCCTTGGCGCGGTCGTTCATCATCTGGACAAATTCATCGACCGAGCCGCCCGCGGTGCGCGCAAGTGCGTTTGCCGCTTCGTTGCCGGAGGGGAGGAGCAGACAGTACAGCAGGTTTTCCACTGTAATCTGTTCGCCGATTTTCAGTCCCGCGCTGCTCGCGCCGGCCTTTACATCCTTAAAATCCTCCTCCTGCATGGTAACGACGTCGTCCAGCCCGCACTTTTCAAGGGCGAGCAAAGCGGTCATAATTTTGGTGCAGGAAGCGGGATACAGCTGTTCGTGTTCATTGTTCGCGTGGACAATTTCGCCCGTTTCCGCATTGACCAGAATCGAAGCCTTGGCGTTGATATCAATGGTCGGCATTTCTGTGACGACATCGCTCTGCTTCTGCGGCGAGGTCGGATTGGAATTGCCTTTTTCAGGCTCGCTCTTTGCCGTACCGGTCTTTTGTGTGCCGTCTGTTTGGCCGGCTGCGGTATCGTTCTGAGCTGCCGGTTCCGCAGTCTGCTGAGCTGCCGCAGGCGTCTGTGGAGCGGTTTCCGGCTCCGCAAACGACGGTGCCGCCGTGCCGGCAAGCAAAGCCGCGGAGAGCAGCAAAGCCGCGATTGATTTATTCCATTTCATCCGCATCATCCTCCTGTGGCTGTGTTGGGTCTGTGTCGGTCTGCGCCGGTACTTCGGCATCTGCCGGCGCTTCGGCGTCGGACGGTGCCTCCGATGGTGGAGAATCTGCCGGCTTGTCCGATTCAGACGGCGCATCGTCCTCCCAGAGATCGGAAAACTGATCCAGATCGTCGGACAGCAGCTGCTTGTGCGGCGGCGCGGTGTCCGGCCGGCTCGCATGTGCCGCGTTGTCCGGCTGCGGCGCACTTTCTTCAAAAAAGAAATCGGCGTCGGTAAACCGTCCGCGGATACGGGCGGGCTTGGCAGGTTTTCTCCGCAGCGCATCGTAGGTGAACCGGCGGCAGCTGCCTGCCATCGCCACGATCCCGCGGTAATCACACACCCCTTGATATTCATTCTCCGGTTTGCAGTGCGCGCAGTATGCGCAGTGCGGTTCGATGGATTCATTATATAGACAGTTCCTGCGGAACAGATTGAACATGATCGTCCTCCTTTGCATACCATAGGCGCTATTTATCTATTATAGCGCAAATGCTCCGCTGTTTCCAGATACAAAGCGCGAAAATATTGACAAAAAAGACTGCGCGCGGTGCGGCAAAGTCATACGAACCGAGCACCGGGCAGCAAAAGCAGTGTCAGGGCACACAAAAGTGCGGCAAAACAGGCGTGTACACACTTGCCGCACACACACCGCTGGAAGGACAGACCTTCCGCGGCGGCAGCCGTCTGAAACAGAACGGACAGACTGCCGAAGGCGCACACGAAGGATACCGCGGTCAGCCGTGCGGACAGACAGCCCGCCTCGGCGGAAAGGGCGGCAAGTCCCTGCGTCAGCTCGACGCAGCCGGTCAGCACAGCGGTGACGCCGCGGGAGGAGAGCCCGAGCGGTGCGAGCAGCGGGGTCAGTGTGGCAGCGGCAGCGGGCAGAACGCCGGTCTGGCGCAGCAGACAGAGCACGACGGAGAAAAACAGCAGAAATGCCCCGATCATCAGACAGGAACGACCGGCGGAGAGGACGGACCGGGTGAGGCAGTGAAACAGCGGCAGTTCCTCAGAAGCGGGAGCAGCGGCGGCAGGCGGTCTGCTCTTGGGCCGCAGCACAAACGCCGTCAGCAGTGCGGCGGCAATATGGACAAGATAGAGGAAAACGCCGGCGCGCAGCGAGTGAAACAGTCCCCCGCCGCACAGCCCGATGAGAAAAGCGGGACCCGTATTGTTGCAGCAGGCGGCAAGACAGGAGGCCTCCTCCCGCGTGCACAGACCGGCGTGCCAGAGATCGGCCGCCATGCGCGCGCCTGCCGGATAACCGCCCAGAAAACCGAGCGCGAGTGCGGCGGCTCCGCAGCCGGGGAGATGAAAACAGGTGCGCATGAGCGGGGCGAGCAGCCGGCCGCATGCACCGGCAAGACCGGTGGAAACCGCGAGGGAACCCGCGGCAAAAAACGGGAACAGCGACGGCAGAGCGGAGAACAGACACAGCTTGAGCGCAGCGCGTACCGCATCCGCACACGCGGCGGTATGCCGGCACAGCAGTGCAAGAAACAGCACGCAGGCCGCATAGACAACAATTTTTTTCACAGATGAAATGCCCCCTTCCGTCGCTTTATCCTATCGTCGGGAGGCAACAAACATGCCTGTGCCGCATACAAATTTTCCAGAGCGCCAAAGGGGGACAGCGTGGTGGAAAACAGCTTTGTCAAACATTGGTCGGATCCGGCGCTGGAGCTGGACGGAAACCGCAGTGTGGTCATCACGGGGCGGTGTGCCATTCTGCTGTACAGCGAGGAGGAAATGCGCGTGAACTGCGGAAAAATGACCATCTGCATCAGCGGAACCGGACTGGAGCTGTGCACGCTCGACGAAACGGAGCTTTCGATCGTCGGCTGTATCGCGTCGGTCAGCTTTTTGACGGGGGAGGGGTGAGAAGGTGGTTTCCAACTGGATACGCCTGTTTGGCGGCATGCTGACGGTTCGCGTGCGCAGCGCGGAGCCGGAACGCTTTCTCAATCTGTGTACACAGGAGCACATTCATCTGCACGCCATCACGCGCGAGGACATCGACAGTCTGTGTGCAGACATTTCTCTGCGCGATTTTTACCGTCTGGCGCGGCTCAAACGGCGCAGACGCTGCCGCATTCATATCCTGCGGCGGCGCGGACTGCCTTTTTTTATGCAGCGGGTGCGGCGGCGGTATGGTCTGTGGGCGGGGATGATCCTGCTGTGTCTGCTTTGCTATGAGCTGTCCGCCCGCATCTGGATTATCCGCACGGATTTTCCGCAGGGCGTGGACGGCGCGGCGGTCATGCGGGAGCTCGAACAGCTGCACATCGGCATAGGGACAAAGCGGTCGGACATTGATGTGCACGCGGTCAAGGTGCACATGATGACGGTGCGCGACGATTTGAAATTTTTTGCCCTGAATCTGGACGGGAATACGATGTATGTGGAAACAGCGGCGGCAACCGAGCGCCCCGCGCTCGAGCAGCGCGGCGGTGTGACGAATGTCATTGCCCTGCAGGACGGCATTGTGGAGCGCATGACGGTCCGCCGCGGCACGGCAAAATGCAAGCCCGGAGACGCTGTTCTGACCGGAGAGCTCCTTGTCGACGCGCTTGTCGAGCCGAAGGGAGAGCTCGGCAAAATGCGGTTTACGGACGCTGATGCGGAAATCTGGGCGGCGACGCGCCGCCGCGTGACGCGGAAAATGGCGCTGGAGGCGAACAAAAAACACAAAACAACCGGCTCAAAAACACGATATGCGATATGTTTTGGCAAAACACGCATAAATTTGTATTTTGGCAGTAGTCTAACACAGGGGAATTGTGATAGAATAATATCGATTACTACGGCAAGGATCAATGATTATTTTGTGCTGCCCGTCGCGCTGTACCGCGAGACAGTGACACCGTATACCGTGACGCCGGTGACGCACACGGCGGAGGAGCTGCGCGCACAGATGGAATACGGCGCGCGCCGCGCGGTGGAGAAACAGGTCGCCGAGGGGAGCTTTTCCTCTATGCAGGCGGATATCCGGGAAGAGGATGGTGCGGCAGTGCTGCGGGCGACCGTCTGGTGTCACGAGCAGATTGCGGCGCGTGTGGCGGACGGACGCACCGAAGCGGATCTTCCGCAGACAGAGGAACAGCCGCAGCAATAGACGTTCAATAACAAGGAGAGCGAAACGATATATGGCAGAAATGACCATGCGCATCGAAGCGATCGACCTGATTATGGGTATTTTCGGCGCGTTCGATGAAAATATGAAGGTACTGGAGAAGGAGCTGGATGTGACCGTCCTCAGCCGGGAGACCGAGCTCAAGGTGACGGGTGCGGATGCGGGCAACGTGGAGCTTGCGATGAAGACCATTCAGTCGCTGATGCAGCTGGCAGAGCGCGGCGAGAGCATCGGCACACAGACGGTACAGTATGTGCTCGGCCTGGTGCGCGACGGGCGGCAGAATCAGGTCTCGGAAATCGGGCGCGATGTGGTCTGCATCACCGCAAAGGGCAAACCGATCAAGGCAAAAACGCTCGGCCAGAAGCGGTATATGGATGCGATGCGCACACATACGGTCACCATCGGCATCGGACCGGCGGGCACGGGAAAGACCTATCTCGCCGTTGCGGCGGCGGTCGCGGCGTTTCGCGACAAGCAGATCAGCCGCATTATTCTGACGCGGCCGGCAGTCGAGGCGGGCGAAAAGCTGGGCTTTTTGCCGGGCGATTTACAGAGCAAGGTTGACCCGTATCTGCGTCCGCTGTACGACGGCCTGTTTGATATGATGGGTGCGGAGACCTTTAACAAACTGCTCGAGCGCGGCAGCATTGAGGTCGCGCCGCTCGCGTATATGCGCGGACGCACACTGGATGATTCATTTATCATTCTCGACGAGGCGCAGAATACCACGCCGGAGCAGATGAAAATGTTCCTGACGCGCATTGGCTTTGGCTCCAAGGCGGTCGTCACGGGCGATATCACACAGATTGACCTGCCGGGAGACCGCGTGAGCGGATTGAAAGAAGCGGTCCGCGTGCTCAAAAATGTGGAGGATATCGCGCAGTGTCAGCTGACCGACCGCGATGTCGTGCGGCATGAGCTGGTTCAGCGGATTGTGCGCGCTTATGAAAAATATGAACAGCAGAAGGTGCTGCGTCAGGCAAAGGACGCACAGAAGCACCGTCCGCTGCGCAAGTGAGGAGGACCGTCATGGAACACCGCATTCGGATTACGCCGGAGGTCGAGCTGGACAGGCAGGAGGCAGTCAGTGCGCTCATTGAGCGCTGCGCGCGCGCCGCTTTGCAGGCGGAGGGAGCGCCGGAGGGGTGCTTTGTCGATGTAACGATTGTCGATGGCGCATCCATCCGCGAAATCAACCGTGAGAATCGCGGCAAGGACATGGAAACAGATGTACTGTCCTTCCCGATGCTGGAATTTTTTGACGGCGAATGGCCGGAGGCTGTGGAGGAGGAGCGCAATCCGGCAGACGGATTGATTTTCCTCGGCGATATGATTTTGAATTACGACCGCGCAGCCGAGCAGGCGGCGGAGTACGGGCACAGCGTGGAACGCGAGTGCGGCTTTCTGACTGTACATTCCATGCTGCATCTTCTGGGCTATGACCATGAGCGCAGTGAAGCGGAGCGGCTTTTACAGCGCGAACGGGAGGAAGCTGTCCTGGGGCAGCTCGGACTGACCCGCGATGCCGCGGACGATGCTGCCGGCGATTGAGACGGAAAAAAGGGAGAACACAGATGAGTGTGAAAAAAAGTGCGATTATTTCCATTGTCGGCAGACCGAATGTCGGCAAATCCACGCTGCTCAACCGGCTGGTGGGCGCGAAAATAGCAATCGTATCCAACAAACCGCAGACCACACGCACGCGCATCACAGGCGTGCTGACAAAGGGGGACTGTCAGTTTGTCTTTCTGGATACGCCGGGCCTGCACAAGCCGCGCTCCCGTCTGGGAGATTACATGGTCAAGATTGTCAATGACACGGTGACGGATGTAGACATCGCCGCGATGGTTGTCGATCCCGTGCCGCGCATCGGACCTGCGGAGCAGGAGCTGATTGCGCGCATCAGGCAGTTTCACATGCCGGCGGTGCTCATCATCAATAAAATTGATACGGTAAAGCATGAGGACCTGCTGGCGGTTATCGCGGCCTATTCCCGGGCGCATGAGTGGGATGCAGTCGTGCCGCTTTCGGCAAAGACGGGCGAAAACTGTGACATTCTGTTCGACGAATGCGCCCGCTTTGCGATTGAGGGGCCGCAGCTGTTCCCCGACGATATGCTGAGCGATCAGCCGGAGCGGCAGCTTGTGGCGGAGATTGTGCGCGAAAAAATGCTCGGTCTGCTCGACCGGGAGGTACCGCACGGCACGGCGGTCGCTGTCGAACGCATGCGCGAGCGCGAAGACGGACTGATGGAAATCAGCGCCACCATCTATTGTGAAAAAAAGAGCCACAAGGGCATCATTATCGGCAAAAGCGGCTCTATGCTGAAGAAAATCGGCGCACAGGCGCGTGCCGACATTGAGGAGCTGCTCGAAGCCCGCGTTTTTCTGGAGCTGTGGGTCAAGGTGCGCGAGGACTGGCGCAACAACCAGTACCAGATGCGCAATTTCGGCTATGAAAACGAATGATGCGCAACTGCGAGAGGAACAGAGGCTATGGCACACGTTACGGTCAAGGGTCTGGTCATTCGTGAGACGGATTTCGGGGAAACCGACCGCTTTATCACTGTACTGACCGCGGAGCTGGGAAAAATTGAAGTGCTGTGCCGCGGCATCCGGCGGCGAAAGGGACGGCTGGCAAACGCAGTCCGCCTGTTCTGCTACAGCGAGTTTACACTGTATTCCGGCAAAAGCTACACGCTGAGCGATGCGGAAACAGACATGTCGTTCTGGGGCATCACGAGCAATATCGAACAGTATGCGCTCTGCTGTTATTTTGCCGAGCTGGTCAATCTCTCGGCGGATTCCGATGACACATCGGGCGGCCTGCTGCCGATGTTCCTGCGCGCATTGTATGCGCTCGACCGGCAAAAACGGCCGGTGCAGACGGTGAAGGCGGCGTTTGAGCTGCGGCTCGCCGCGGATCTCGGCTATGCGCCCGATCTGACCGGCTGCGCGGTGTGCGGACAGGCGGAATGTGAAACGTGGTCCTTTCTGCTGGAAAACGGCGCACTGGTGTGCAGCGACTGCCGCAAACGCGTCGGCGGAACCTATTTCGACCTGCCGCAGGGCGTGCTCACTGCGATGCGGTATATCGTCTCCTGTGACGGAAAAAGGCTGTTTGCCTTTGCGGTCAGCGAGCAGACGGGGCGGCAGCTCGGACAGATCTGCGAGCGGTATCTGCTGTTTCATCTGGATGTGCGCTGCACCACACTGGATTTTTACCATTCTCTTTTTCAAATGGAGTCAGAACAATAAATTATGAGTAAATTATCGGAAAAAAGCCTGAAAACACTGGAATATTACACCATTCTTGACCTGCTTGCGGATCACTGCGTCAGCCGGCGCGCGAAGGAGGCGGCAAAGGCCCTTCGCCCGCTGCACGATGCGGAGGATGTGCGCGCGCTGCTGACGGAGACAGATGACGCGAAACGTCTGATGACAACAGGCGGCGCGCCCGCATTCGGCGGCATTCGGGATGTGTCCGCGGCACTCAGCCGCGCGAATATGGGCGGTGTGCTGTCCACGCGCGAGCTGCTCGCGGTGGCATCGCTGCTGCACGCGGCAAATCAGGTGCGCAAGTACGGCAGTGAACTGCAGGAAAAGGGCCTGAACACCTCGCTGGATGCCCGCTTTGCGCGCATCAGCAGCAACAAGTATTTAGAGGACCGCATCAGCCGCGCGATTATCAGTGAGGAGGAAATTGCGGATGCGGCCTCCTCCGCGCTGGCGAATCTGCGCCGGCAAATGCGGCAGCAGAATGTCCGCGTGCGGGAAACGCTCAATCATTTTGTCTCCTCTCCGACCTATTCCAAATATCTGCAGGAGAGCCTGATTACGCAGCGCGACGGACGCTATGTCATTCCGGTCAAGAGCGAGCATCGCGGCGATATTCCGGGCATGGTACACGACGTATCCTCCTCGGGCGCGACACTGTTTATCGAACCGGCACAGGTCGTCGACGCAAACAATCAGCTCAAAATTCTGCAGGGCAGGGAAAAGGCGGAGATTGAGCGCATTCTCGCCGAGCTGACCGCAGAGGTCGCGGATTTTTCCGACGCCATAGAGGCGGATTACACGGTGCTGTGCGAGCTGGATTTCATTTTTGCAAAGGCGCGGTTTTCGTTTGCACTCAATGCCTGTGCGCCCGAAATCAATGCGGAGACAAAGGTCTCGCTGCTGCGCGCGCGGCATCCGCTGCTCGACCAGAAAAAGGCCGTGCCGATCGACATTGCACTCGGTGCGGATTACGATACGCTCGTCATCACAGGTCCGAATACCGGCGGCAAGACGGTCAGCCTGAAGACACTCGGCCTGCTGTGCCTGATGGCACAGTCCGGACTGCATATCCCTGCGAATGAGCAGAGCTCGGTCTGTTTGTTTGAGAATATTTATGCGGATATCGGCGATGAACAGAGCAT
>DJXF01000052.1:0-251 GCA_002449635.1 Clostridiales bacterium UBA7011
CGATCAGCGGATTGATCTTGCCCTTCGATGCCCAGCACATCAGATCACCGAACAGAACGCCGCCGAGGGTAGAGAATGCAAATGCAACCAGACCCATAGCGACAATCTCGATTGTCTGGAAAGACAGGAAGGTGTCAGCCGCAGCAGTAGCGCCGACAGACAGACCCAGCAGGATGGTGACGATGTTCATCATCGCATTCTGCGCCGTGTCGGACAGACGGTCGGTGACGCCGCACTCGCGGAACAGGTTG
>DJXF01000052.1:331-14238 GCA_002449635.1 Clostridiales bacterium UBA7011
CCAGCATCAGCATGCCGATCAGCGGAGCGGTATCCGGCAGCAGCAGGATGACAACAGTGGCAACGGCGATCGGGAAGACGATTTTTTCCGTCTTGGAGACCGGACGAAGCTGCTCCATCTTGATCTTGCGGTCCTCCGCACGGGTAAACATGCGCATAATCGGAGGCTGAATCATCGGAATCAATGCCATGTACGAGTATGCGGCGATTGCAATTGCGGACAGATACTCCGGAGCCAGCTTGGAAGTAACCATGATAGCGGTCGGGCCGTCTGCACCGCCGATGATGCCGATTGCAGCAGCCACATTGACCGGGAAATGGAACATCAGCAGTGCGCCGAGGAATGCGGTAAAGATACCAAACTGAGCGGCAGCACCGAGCAGCAGGGAGGACGGACGTGCGATCAGCGGTCCGAAATCCGTCATCGCGCCGACACCTAAGAAGATCAGCGGCGGATAGATATCAAACCGGACACCGTAGTAGAAATAATGTAATAAACCTTCGACATCGGTATTGGAAACCATGTTTGAGCCTGGCAGGTTAGCCAGCAGCATACCGAATGCAATTGTGACAAGAAGCAGCGGCTCAAACTGCTTTGCGATGCCCAGATACAGCAGGACAAACGCAATCAGGACCATAATCAGGCACTTTACGCCGCCGATCCCCTGGAAAAAGCCTGCATAGCCGGATTCTCCGAGGATTTTGCCGAGAACACTTACAAAAGAGAATTCCATTCCACACAACCTCCGTTAAGAGATGGTGCACAGAACACTGCCGGTGTCAACCGACGCGCCCTTGGACACGCATACGGAAGTGACCGTACCATCCTTGCTGGCGAAGATTTCGTTCTCCATCTTCATCGCTTCCAGAATGAACAGGATGTCGCCGCTCTTGACGGTCTGACCCTGCTGGCAGCGGACATCGAGGATGGTGCCCGGCATCGGTGAGGTTACCGGGTCGCCTGCACCTGCCGGAGCGGCGGGAGCAGCAGCCGGAGCCGGAGCAGCGGCCGGTGCCGGAGCGGCAGCCGGAGCAGCAGCAACCGGAGCCGGGGCCGGAGCTTCGCCGATATAAGCGGCAACAGCCTTGCCCTTTTCCACTTCGACTTCATACTGTTTTTCGTTGAGCGTTACAATATATTTCATGTTCGTACCTCCAAATTAAAGCGCCTGAATGCGTCTGAACTGCAGTTCGTCCAGCGGAATATCAGTCTCATCGCTGATGATGGCCATAATGCAGGCTGCGGTCTCCTCATCGACGTCGATGAGCTGCAGCTTGCCGTCCCACGGCTTGGAGGGTGCTTCCTCTTTTTCTGCCGGAGCGGCGGGAGCAGCAGCCGGAGCCGGAGCAGCCGTCTCTGCCGGTGCCTTGCCCTTGCTTTCAATCGTCATGACAACGCTTGAGACAACTCGAATGACCAGAATCAGGAACAAAAGGAGGAGGAATACGGTTACAAAGCCACACAGAGCAATCAGCAGGGCTTCGCCTACACCAATGTTCATGTTAAACCCTCCTTAGTCGACCTTTTTGATGGAATATGTTACCTTCATGCCCTTGTGCTCTTCGCGATACGCAAAGAACTTTTCAGCCTGCTGCGGGAAAGCAACATAGGACAGAACATCTTCCTCACAGGTAGCGATATCGCCCAGCTTTTTCTTCGCTGCCGGAATTTCCGGCTCGAGGGTTTCAGCAAAGCGGCCTTCCATCGGCTTCTCATCGCCCATGACCTTCTTCACCAGAGACGGCTCAATCGGAGCCGGTGCGGTGCCGTACTCGCCGCGGATGTAAGCGCGGATTTCCTTGGTAATATTCTTGTAGCGCTCGCCCATCAGTACATTGTTAACAGCCTGAGAACCAACCATCTGGCTCAGCGGGGTAACCAGCGGGGGATAGCCCATGTCCTTGCGGACGTTCGGTACCTCGGCGAGAACCTCGTTCAGACGGTCGAGGGACTTCATATCGGTCAGATTGGCGATCAGGTTGGACAGCATGCCTCCCGGAATCTTGTAGTGCAGGGCGTTGGTGTTGACGTTCATAACGAACGGATTGATCTTGCCCTCGGTGACATACGCCTTCTTGATCGGCTCAAAGAACTCGTTGACCTTGCGCATCTCAGCGCGGTCAAGACCGGTCTCATAGCCCATCTGAACGAGAACGTGATCCATCGCCTCGGTGCACGGCTGGGATGTGCCGCCCGCAAACGGGGAGATTGCGCAGTCAATGACCTCTGCGCCGGCCTCGACAGCCTTCAGATAGGTCATCGAGCCCAGACCGGTGGTCGCATGGGTGTGAATGACGATCGGAATCTTGACAGTCTGCTTGAGTGCGGAAACCAGATCGGATGCCTCCTGCGGGCTCATGACGCCTGCCATGTCCTTGATGCAGAGGGAGGTGCAGCCCAGCTCTTCAATGCGCTTGCCGAGCTTTGCGTAGTTCTCCAGCGTATGAACTGGAGACTGGGTGTACGAAATCGTACCCTGAGCCTCGCCGCCGGCCTTCTGACACTCGTCAACAGCGGTCTCGATGTTGCGCAGGTCGTTCAGCGCGTCGAAAATGCGGATGATGTCGATGCCGTTTTCAACGCTCTTGCGTACGAAGGCGCGAACGGTGTCGTCAGAGTAGTGCTTGTAGCCCAGAATATTCTGACCGCGCAGCAACATCTGCAGCTTGGTATCCGGCATCAGCTCACGGATTGTGCGAAGGCGAACCCACGGATCTTCGTTCAGATAACGAAGGCAGGAATCGAACGTCGCACCACCCCAGCATTCGACGGAATGATAACCAACCTTGTTCATGGTCTCCAGAATCGGCTTGAACTCCGACAGGGGAAGACGGGTTGCACACAGGGACTGGTTGGCGTCACGCAGGACGGTCTCTGTGATCTTCAGTTTTTTTGGCACAGTGTATCAGCTCCTTTGAATGATAAAAGATGACAAAAAATACGGTTAGACAGGAATCACCGCGATATCAGCCGAGGCATGCGAAGAAGAACGGCTTTACCGGCGAATCTCTCCATTCCCAAACAGGAATATTATACAACAAAAACCATGTTATTTGCAACGAAAAATTCAAAAACAACACCGGTATTGACCAAAAATTAACACAGTCCGAAGCGGACGGAAAATGGGATGGAAGATATGCACAAACATGCGCGGGAAAAGAATGAGCAGTCTGTGCGTGTTGACAAAAGCCGCGCAGATTTTTGTCTGCACGGCTGAAGAGACCGGTTGATTTCTTTCAATCCGCCCGGCGGCAGGCGGCTTTCATTTCCCTGACATACGCGGAAACCGGCGGCACGCAATCGCGCCCGTGTGCCGCAATCAGCTTCACAACAGCGGAACCGACAATCACGCCGTCGCTCTGCCGGCATGCCGCTTCCGCCTGCTCCGGCGTGGAGATGCCGCCTTTCACGACACAGGGAATGTCCGAGACTGCCCTGACGTGCTGCATCACTGCGCCGATGCCGGGCAGAGTGGAGCTGCCTGTTTCCATCATACCGGAGGAAGACACACAGCAGAGAAAGCCTTCCGCCTGTTCTGCGATGGCATGAACACGATGATGCGAGTTGGGCGCAGCCGTTGAAATCTGTACCAGGCCGTATTTCCGGCATTCCGGTGCAAATTCCTCCCGCTCCTCAAACGGAATGTCCGGCACAATGATGCCGCTGATTCCGATCTGCGCGGCGGTTTTCAGAAACCTGTCTGGGCCGTACGAAAAGATGACATTGGCATAGGTCCGGAAGATCATCGGGACAGACACCTTCCGGCGCACGCGGCGCACCATATCAAAGATTTTGTCGGTGGTTGTGCCGCCGGAAAGCGCGCGCAGATTGGCGTCCTGAATGACTGGACCTTCGGCGGTCGGGTCGGAAAACGGGATGCCGAGCTCGATGAGATCCGCACCCGCTTCGGCGAGGGCGGGGATGAGCTTTTCTGTGGTTTCCAGGTCGGGGTCACCGCAGGTGAGAAACGGAATAAACGCCTTTCCGTGGGCAAAGGCCTCAGAGATATTAGTCATGGAGATCCTCCCCTCTGTAGCGGGCGATAGCGGCAACATCCTTGTCTCCGCGGCCGGAAATGTTGACGACAAGAATTTGATCGGGTCTCATCGTCGGGGCAAGGCGGCAGGCATAGGAAACCGCATGTGCCGATTCAATCGCAGGAATGATCCCCTCCGTGCGCGACAGATATTCAAATGCCTGCACCGCCTCCTCGTCCGTGACAGCGACGTACTGTGCGCGGCCGGATTCAAATAACATGGCGTGTTCCGGTCCGACGCCGGGATAGTCCAGACCCGCCGAGATGGAGTAAACGGGGGCAATCTGACCGTATTCATCCTGACAGAAATAGGATTTCATTCCGTGGAAAATACCGACCCGACCTGTGGACAGGGTCGCGGCAGTCTCCTTTGTGTCGATACCGCGTCCGGCCGCTTCGCAGCCGATGAGCTGTACTTTCTCATCTTCAATAAAGTGGTAAAACGCACCGATGGCGTTCGAACCGCCGCCGACACAGGCGATGACGGCATCCGGCAGCCGACCTTCCTTTTCCAGCAGCTGTGCCTTGATTTCTCTGGAGATGACCGCCTGAAAATCGCGGACAATGGTGGGGAACGGATGCGGTCCCATGACCGAGCCGAGGACATAATGTGTGTCGTCAATGCGGCTCACCCATTCACGGAATGTCTCGGAAACCGCATCCTTCAGCGTTGCCGTGCCGCTGTCGACCGTGTGCACCGCTGCACCGAGCAGACGCATGCGGTAGACGTTGAGTGCCTGCCGTTCGGTATCGAGGCGGCCCATATAGATTTCACACTCCAGCCCGAGCAGCGCGGCTGCCGTTGCGGTGGCGACACCGTGCTGGCCGGCTCCTGTTTCCGCGATGACACGGGTCTTGCCCATTTTCTTTGCGAGCAGGCACTGCGCCAGTGCGTTGTTGATCTTGTGGGAACCGGTATGGTTGAGATCCTCGCGCTTGAGATAAATCTTCGCGCCGCCCAAATCCTTTGTCATCTTTTCTGCATAGTACAGCAGGGAGGGACGGCCGACATAATTGTTCAGCAGGTCGGTCAGCTCTGCCTGAAAGGCGGGGTCATCTTTATAGCGGATATATGCATCCTCCAGTTCGTGGATGGCATTCATCAGTGTTTCGGGGACATACTGCCCGCCGTGAATGCCGAATCTTCCGTTAGACATATTTGTTACTCCTTACTTTCTCGATGAGGGTACGGATCTTTCTTTGCCGTCAGACACCGCACCGCCGGAATGGTCTATTATCGGCACGCGTTTGCGGCGGGCAGGAGGACAAACAAAAAAGGCTTTTGTCCCGAATCCGGTTGGTCCGAATTCTAGGGACAAAAGCCAAAAGCTTCTGCGGTGCCACCCTGTATTGCCGATACCCGATGAGGAATCGACCACTCGCCGCACACCATCATGTGCGCTCCGCTGTAACGGGCGGAAACCGTCAGTGCCTACTGGCCGAAGCGTTCGGGCTGCCCTCACGAGTCCATTCCGCAGCCTGCATGCTGCCGCAATCTCACCGCCTGCGGCTCTCTGGATGCACATCCCGGAAGCGTACTTCTCTCGTTCACTGGTTTATCATGTTGAAATTACCTTAGCACACGGAAAAAGAAATGTCAAGCGGAAGAATGAAAATTTCCGATAAACGGCGGGGAATAGAAAAATGTGAAAAAATTAACCGCATATCGGAGGCTAACGGGAGGAAATTTGCCAAAAAATACAAAAATTATGTTACAGAATTTATTTATGGATGATAAAAAGCCGGCCAACTGACAGGTTTTTGTTGAAAACAACGCAGAACATGGTATAATGTTTACATGTCCCCATAGAAAAAATGTGCTGACAGAGACGAAACAGCATTGTGCTGTGCGGATTGACCGCGCCCAGCAACAGATGTCTGTTCGCATACGATCATCAGAAAGGTGGTTTTTTCATTCGATGAATTGTTCAAAACTGATGGACAACATGGAGGTTTACCTGCGAAGCGACCTGCGCAAGGATCTTGACGAGGCCAATGCACAGGATCTGCATCATGCGCTGTCCAAGGCGATCATGGCTGAAATTGCGGAGCCGTGGAAGGACAGCCTGAATCTGCACCGCGCTGTGCGCCATGCGTATTACATGTCTGCGGAATTCCTGATTGGCCGCGCGATCTACAACAACCTGCTTTGCCTCGGCATTTATGACGAGGTTGAGAAGCTGTTCAAGGAGCGCGGACTGGATCTGAGCTCGCTGGAAGAGGTGGAAGACGCATCGCTCGGCAACGGCGGTCTCGGCCGCCTGGCGGCATGTTTCCTGGATTCCGCTGCAACGCTCGACCTTCCGCTGGACGGCTACGGCATCCGTTACCGCTACGGTCTGTTTAAGCAGTATATTCAGGACGGCTTCCAGAAGGAAACCGCAGACGACTGGACACGCTACGGCGATCCGTGGAGCATCCGCTCGGATTCCGAGGCAGTTCTGGTCAAGTTTGCCGATCAGACGGTCCGCGCGGTACCGTATGATATTCCGATCATCGGCTATGGCACGCGCAACATCGGCAACCTGCGTCTGTGGCAGTCCGAGCCGCTGTCCTCGTTTGATTTCAACGAGTTCAACGAGCAGCACTATGATGCTTCTGTCCGCGAGAAGAACCGTGCCGAGGACATCTCCCGCGTTCTGTACCCGAACGATTCCACTGACGAGGGCAAGAAGCTGCGCCTGAAGCAGCAGTATTTCTTCTGCTCCGCATCGCTGCAGGACATCATCAAGAAGTACAAGGCAAACCACGGCAACGACTTCACCCGTTTTGCCGAGTTCAATGCCATTCAGCTGAACGATACCCATCCGGTTATCTCCATTCCGGAGCTTGTCCGCCTGCTGACTACTTACGAGGGCATTGAGTTCCGTCAGGCGGTTGAGATTGCACAGAAGACCTTTGCTTACACCAACCACACCATTCTGCCGGAAGCACTGGAGAAGTGGAACAAGCACCTGCTGATCGCCGTTGTTCCGGAGATCTACGACATCATCGAGCGCATCAACAACATGTTCATTGATGAGCTGTACAAGCAGCAGTGCAATCCGGATTTCATTCAGAACGTTCAGATTATCAAGCATGACATGGTTCACATGGCGAATCTTGCGATGTATGGCTCCAGCTACGTCAATGGTGTTGCGGCAATCCATACCGAGATTCTGAAGAAGAACACGCTGAATTCGTTCTATCAGATCTGGCCGGAGCGCTTCCAGAACAAGACCAATGGCATTACACAGCGCCGCTGGCTGGCAATGAACAACCGCGAGCTGTCTGCCCTCATCACCCGCCTGCTCGGCTCGGATGCATGGGTCACCGACCTTTCTCAGCTGAAGAAGCTGGAGAAGTATGCGACCGACAAGGCGGTTCTCGACGAGTTCTGGAACATCAAGCACCTAAAGAAGCGTCAGCTCGGCATGTTCATGCTCAAGCACGACGGCACTGCGCCGATCAAGGGCTCGATTTATGACATTCAGATCAAGCGTCTGCATGAGTATAAGCGCCAGTTCCTCAATGCACTGTCCATTCTGTACATTTACTTCGGCATCAAGGACGGTTCGATTCAGGACTTCCATCCGACCACTTTCATCTTCGGTGCAAAGGCTGCCCCGGGCTATGCGCGTGCAAAGGGCATCATCAAGCTCATCAACGAGATCGCCCGTCTGATCGAGAACGATGGTCAGGTGCGTGACAAGATCCGCGTTATTTTTGCTTCCAACTACAACGTATCCTATGCGGAGAAGCTGGTTGCAGCAGCAAACGTTTCCGAGCAGATTTCTACCGCCGGCACGGAGGCATCCGGCACCGGCAACATGAAGCTGATGCTCAACGGTGCGGTTACCCTCGGCACGCTGGACGGTGCGAATGTAGAGATCGCAGAAGAGGCCGGCATGGAGAACGAGTATATCTTTGGCGGCACGGTCGAAGAGATCGAACGCGAGGAGCACAACAATTACATCCCGTACAACATCTACAACAACGATCCGAAGATCAAGCGCGTCATGGAAGCGCTGGTCGACGGTACGCTCAACGATGGCGGCACGGGCATTTTCCGCGAGCTGTATGATTCCATCATCCACAAGGTTGACTGGGGTCAGAGCCATCCGGATAAGTACTTCCTCATGTACGATTTCCAGAGCTATATCGATACCAAGCTGCGTCTGAACCGCGATTACAGCGACAAGTACGCATTTGCCGAAAAGTGCTGGAGAAACATCTGCAATGCAGGCAAGTTCAGCTCTGACCGCACAATCAAGGACTATGCGGCCAACATCTGGCACATTGATCCGGTCGAGTTCGAATAAGCAGTTTCAGATATAATGTAAAAATGAGAAACCGGCGTTTCCTGTGCGGAGGCGCCGGTTTTTTCTCGTGCGCCGGGGTTTCCAAAGAAAACAATACAAGGATAGACGCAGAAATGAGCGAAAAAATGTAAAAAATGACGAAAACCTCTCGAATTTTTCTTCGGGTTGCGATATAATAAAAGGGGATTCCGTGCGAATCCCACCGGATGAAATTCGTCAGTAAAAGGAGGGCGGCTTATATGCTTCCCAAAGAATTGCTGGTCAACCGCGAGTTGAGCTGGCTGGAGTTTAACAAGAGAGTGCTTTCCGAGTCGCTGCGAAAGGATGTTCCTTTGTTCGAGCGCCTGAAATTTGCAGCCATTTATTTTTCCAATTTGGATGAATTCTTTATGGTTCGGGTCGGTTCGCTGACCGACCAGAGCATTATGGATCCGGATAAGCTGGATGACAAGACCGGATGGAATGCAGCGGAGCAGGTTCAGCACATGCTGGAGATGGTGCGTTCCTTTGAGCCGATGACAGAGGAGATGTATGCCTCACTGATTGTGGAGCTCAAGCAGCGCGGCATTGACATCATTCATTTTAAGAAAATCAGCAAGATGGATGAGATGATTGCGCAGAAATATTTTTCTGAGGAGATCAAGCCGCTGCTCTCGCCGCAGATTGTTGACCGTCATCATCCGTTCCCGTTCCTTCGGAATAAAGAAAAATATGTTGTCACCTGCCACACCACGAAAAACGGCGGGGAACGGTTTGGGGTGATCCCGATCGGGCATCTGCCGGATTATTTTGTCGTCAGCTTTGACGGCCGCACAAAGGTGTTCTTCACCTGCGACATCGTGGAGCATTTTATTTCCCAGCTGTACAGCAAGCAGAAAATTGTGGAAAAGACGACGATTCGCGTCACACGAAATGCGGATATCGCTGTGGATGAAGCGCTGCTCGATTATGATATGGATTTCCGCGGCGTCATGCAGGAGCTGCTGAAAAAGCGGCGCCGCCTGTTTGCGGTGCGGCTGCAGATGTCGCGCAAATCGGAAAAGGTACAGAAGTACCTGTGCGATCATCTGGAAGTGACGGCAAAGGGTGTGTTTATCCAGAAAATTCCGCTGGATTTCAGCTTCGGCTTCTCCCTTCCGGGAAAAATCAAGGATGCGGACATGTCCCTGTTTTATCCGGAGCGCAAGCCGCAGGTTCCCGCGGTATATCATCAGAATATCCCGCTGCGGCAGCTTGCGGACCGGGAAATCCTGCTTGCGTATCCGTTCCACAGCTACACGCCGTTCCTCAATATGCTCTACGAGGCGGCGGATGATCCCGAGGTTGTTTCCATCAAGATCTCCCTGTACCGCCTTGCCGGTCACAGCAAGGTTGTATCCGCTCTGTGCTATGCCGCCGACCGCGGCAAGGATGTCCTCTGTATGCTTGAGCTGCGCGCGCGTTTTGACGAGCAGAGCAACATTGATTATTCCGCGATTCTCGAAGAAGCCGGCTGCCGCGTCATTTACGGACTGAGCGACTACAAGGTACACGCGAAGCTGTGTCTGATTACGCGCAAAAACGCGGCCGGTGAGCTCAGCTACACCACGCAGGTCGGCACGGGCAACTACAATGAAAAGACCTCTGAGCAGTATACAGACCTGTGCTTCATCACCAAAGATCCGGCGGCGGGACGCGATGCGACAGAGGTGTTCAATAACCTGTCCATCGGCGAGACGACCGAGCACACGGAAGCGCTCTGGGTTGCACCGCATTGCTATCGCTCACATGTGCTGGAAATGCTGGACCGCGAGATTGAAGTACAGAAAAACGGCGGTCATGGCTATGTGGCGATGAAGATCAACTCGTTCAATGACATCGGCATCATGGAAAAAATGGTGGAGGCGTCACAGGCGGGCGTGGAAATACATCTGTATATCCGCGGCATCTGCTGCCTGCGTCCGGGCATCGAGGGCAGTACGGAAAACATCTCCATTCGCGCGATTATCGGACGATATCTGGAGCATTCGCGCATTTTCGTCTTTGGCGAAGGCGAACGGCAGCGCATTTACCTCGGTTCGGGCGACCTGCTCAACCGCAATACGCAGCGCCGCGTTGAGATTTTTGCGGAACCGAAGTCACCGGAGATTCGGAAACAGCTGCTGTACATCATGGAAACGCTGGAAGCGGACAACAGCCAGTCGTGGAAAATGCTGCCTGACGGCACCTATGAGCGTATCGTCTGCGAAGAAGGTCAGCGTCCGGTCAACAGCCAGATGAGACTGTATGATTACTTCAATTCGGATACCGCCTCGGCTTCTGCGATTCCTCCCGAGACAAGCGGGCAGGAAACAGCGGGGGATCATCTGGCATCTGAGCCTGAAGCCGCAGTTATTTTGAAAGTGAAACCGGAGGTGCGTGCAGGGAGGCAAAAGAAAAGCTTTTTTCGTCGCCTCGCGCATGCGTTGTTCGGTAGATAACGAAGGGATTTCCGCCGGTGATCCCAACGAAGAAGAAATATAATCAGCAGGGCGGCCGTTTTTCCGGGAGAGAACGGCCGTCCTGTTCCGTTATAGGAAAATGTTTACACAACAGACCTTGACAGCGGGATATTACCTGATAGAATTATAGAATAATATCCAATGGTTCTTCAGGAGGGATCGTATGAAAAAGCGGGTGGCGGGAATGGCCGTGATATCCGCGCTGGTTTGCGGCATGATTGCGATACAGGCACCGCAGCTTGCGTCGCAGCAGACAGGCTCTGCAGCCGAAACAGCAGCTGCAAAGCTGGAGCCTGATACGGAAAAGCTGACCTATGAAATAGAACAGCCGATTGGCACACTGCGCATGGGTGTCAAACTGGACCTCTTTACTCCTGCGACTGATTATGGGCGGATTTTTCCCTATACCGCAAAAATAATCGGCTGGAAGCAGGACGGCACACCGGTCTATCGCTATGCGCTTGCTGATGAAGCGGGAGAATTGCTGACTGAACCGCTGTATTCCGCGGCAGAACGGCAGCCGTGCGGCGAGACCTTTGTCTGGCTGCTTACCGAGCGCATGGCAGACGGCAGCACCCGCAGCAGCTGTGCGGCGCAGGACGGCAGCTGGGTGCTCGGACCGTTCGCAGGGAGCATCACAGTGGAAGACGACTGTATTTTTGTGCACCGGTCGGGCAGTACGGTGTCAACCGTGTACCGTGCGGATGGCAGGATTTTCGGACAGGTAAACGGAACGGCTGCAAGCTGTTCAGACGGCATCATTGTGAGCCGCGCCGATTCGGACAGCGGTACCATGTGGTATATCAGCAGCGCGGATACAACACAGCAGCTCGCCGCATTGCAGGCGGTGCAGGTGGGGGCATTTTCCGGCGGAAGCGCCACGGTCCAGCTGAGCGAAACCACTTGGGGATTTGTCGATGCGTCGGGCAAGGTGACGAAAACAGCAGCATCGTGGATGGACGAGACCTGCGGCGGTTATGCATTGGCGAAGGATGCTGCCGGACATTTTGGCGTGCTCCGCGCCGACGGGGAGGAAATCGCAGCGTTTACATACGGAAAAGGTGTGCACTGCGGCGATGAGCTGCCGGTCTATCAGCTCTGGCAGTCGGAGCAGGAGTGTATCGTTCTCAATGCGCCGCGCGGGCAAAAGCTGCGGCTGCCGGATGATCTCCATGGACAGCAGCTGACTGCGCTGCCTGACAGTTATTTTGCCTACACCAATACAGAGGGCAATGTCGTTGTATTCGACGATCTGGAACATGTGGAGCTGAAGGGAGAAGCGGCCATTTATCCGCAGGGGAGCACGCACTTTATCGCCGCGCTCGCGGACGGCTATCAGATCTTCAATAAAGATGAGCGAAAAGTCGGCAAGCTGCATCACAGCTTGTACGCGGTGCCGCAGCAGCAAACGGCCGATCAGGATGATGTGTTCACGATCACTGACCCGGATACCGGACGGCAGGGCATCGCGGATGTACATGGACATGTCGTGATAAAGCCGCTGTATGACAGCATTGTCAGTGCAGACGGCACGTATTTTGCGGCGATGCGCGGCGGCTGGTCGGGCATTGTGGACGCCGACGGCACATGGATTGTGCGCACGGCCCTGAACGGAGCGGAATGAGGAGAGAGAAAATGAAGAAAAACAGAGTTCTGTCAGCCGTGCTGTGCGCCCTGCTGCTGACGGGCTGTACCGTTTCGGCGCCGGGCAGGACGAATCAGGAGACACAGGACAAAACCATTTCCAAAATTTCTGCAGAAGATTTCACATCGTTTGGCGGCTGTGCCGCGCTGCGTCATGCAGGACAGCTGACAGCCGCGGCTGCAACCGGAAGTAAGGTTGAAAAAGCGGCGAATCGAATTTCTTTTTACGGGTCGAGCGATGAGGCGTGGCAGCGCCTGATGCGCGGGGAACTGGATGTGGTGCTCGCCTACGCACCGGATGCGTCAACCGCACAGGCTTTGGAAAAACAGGGCATTTCCCCGAAGGTCGCGGGAACAGATGCGCTTGTGTTTCTGGCGGGCGGCACAGTGCAGCCGCAGTCGCTGACGAGAGCGCAGATTTCCGCGGCATATCGGAACGGCGGAACCGAGCAGTGGAAGGGCTATGCCGCTGCGCCCGGTTCGTCCGCGCGTCAGCTGTTTGCGGATCAGTTCGGCGGAGATGACATGGGAGTGACGGTTACAGAGGGAGAAACTGTCCTGACCGCGGCCTGTCCGCATACCGCCGGTTCGCTGTGCTGCACCACCTATCTCGCCCTGCGTGAAAGATCACAGCCGCAGGGCACAGCGCTGGTGGCGGTGGACGGGACTCTGCCGGAGGAGACAACGCTGCCTGAACCCGGGACGTCGGAAGAATCTGCATATCCGCTGCAGACAAACTATTATATCGCCTGCCGCAGCGGGTTAGACAAGGATAATCCGGCAATGCTGTTTTACAACTGGCTGACATCGGAGAGCGGCAGAAACTGGCTGTATCAGGCGACGATTGGGACGGAAGCGGCAGCAGCAGGAGAAGCCGCTGCATCATAACGGAGTTTCAAAGCAGGGGAGTTTCAGGGGAATCGCATCATTGCGCAGCGGTGTTTTCATCGGAGAACAGGCTTTTCCACCTGAAATGACCCTGCAATCTGCTTCTTTCGTGCGGATTTTCCTGTCGTTTTCTGAAAAAACAAGGGCTGCGGCAGAATTTTAGTTTACAAATGCCAAAGAACACGATATAATGATTTAGGTATCTGAAAAAGGTACCTATTTTTGCGGAGCCTGTTAGCAAAAACTAACTTTGTCCGCAAATTTCCGGGCGGTGACGCACGGAGCGGGTCATCGTCCGTACAAGGGGGTTGGACGAATGACAGAGACAATACAGGGTGTCATGATTCCGTTCGTTGGCACCTCACTCGGCGCCGGCTGCGTCTTTTTCATGAAAAAAGGCATTGGTGACCTGGTGCAGCGCGCGCTGATAGGGTTTGCGAGCGGTGTCATGGTTGCGGCATCCATTTGGAGCCTGCTGATACCGGCCATCGAGCAATCGGAATCCATGGGAATGTGGTCGTTTCTGCCCGCAGCAGTCGGATTCTGGATGGGCATTTT
>DJXF01000032.1 GCA_002449635.1 Clostridiales bacterium UBA7011
ATTCCTTCGGGCAGGCGTGTACCACCTTTGTCGGACAAAACTACGGTGCAGAGCAGTTTGATCGCTGCCGGCGTGTCACACGGATCTGCATGATACAGGATATGCTGTTTACGGCACTCATCGCGGGAACCATCTTTTTCTCCGGCGGTTTTCTGCTGCATCTCTTTAATGGGGATCCGGCGGTCATTTCGTTCGGTATGATCCGCATGCGGTATATTTTGTCGGCAGAGCTGGTGAATGTAGTCATCGAAGTGCTTTCCGGCTGCCTGCGCGGGTACGGGTATTCCATGATACCCGCATTCCTGTCTCTGTTCGGCATCTGCGGCGTGCGCATCAGCTGGGTCTATACAATATTCCGCCATATACCGACGTTCGATATCCTCATGATGGTGTATCCCATCAGCTGGATTGTGACAGCATGCGCCATCACAGTGTCTTATCTGGTGCTGCGAAAGCGCATGACCGGCAGACAATCCGCAGCAAAACCATAAGATTCGTTTCAGACACAATGATTCAGGAGGAAACCGGATGGAACATACAAATCAGTTTGAACTTGTCGCAGGCGTTTTGCAGCGCTGTACTCCGGCGGGCACAAAGCTGGTATTGCCCGAAGAAACCCACGCGATTGCAGCGCACGCCTTTTCCGGATGTGACAAAGTGACGGAAATCGAAATATCCGTCCTTCAATTGCAGCTGCTGGCAGAGCACTGCTTTTCCGCATGCACCGCGCTGCGCAGGCTGTCACTGTGGTGTGAAGTGTCGGATGCTGCCGGCGTGCGGTTTTCCAGCCGTCAGACGCTGCGCCGCTATCTCGGCGTGCCGGAGGAGACGGAAGTGGAATGGGAATGTCCGACAGTCTGGTGTATGGAAGACCGCTGCCAATTCTGCGGCGGTACGCTGCGCAATGGCTTTCTGCGTGTCTGCACATTCTGCGGGCGCATGAACTGAACGGCGGGGCAGAATGAGGTCTGTGTGTCATCCGGCATGCAGACCGTTTTTTCGCGCACCGGATAGAAGCGGATGAAAAAACACAGCGTATGTGATACAATGGACAAAAACATAAGGCAAGGAAATTCGGAATGAAACGATTGGTCATAGGAATGTTGGCTCATGTAGATGCCGGTAAGACGACATTGTCTGAGGGCATGCTGTATTTGAGCGGAAATTTGAAAAAACTCGGACGTGTCGATCACGGCGATGCGTTTTTGGATACTTACCGGCTGGAACGGGAGCGCGGCATTACCATTTTCTCCAAGCAGGCGATTTTGTCGCTCGAGAACACGCAGTTCATGCTGATGGATACGCCGGGACATGTGGATTTTTCCACGGAAATGGAGCGCACGCTGCAAATTCTGGATTATGCCATTCTGGTAATCAGCGGCAGTGACGGCGTACAGGGACATACCGAGACCCTGTGGAAGCTGCTGGAGCAGTACCGCATACCGACCTTTCTGTTTGTCAACAAAATGGATTTGGACGGCGCGGAGTATGACGCGGTGCTTGCGCAGCTCAGACGGCGGCTGAGCGAGAACTGCGTCGACTTTTCCGAGGGACGCGATATGGAACTGTGGCGGGAGGAGGCCGCTGTCTGCTCCGAGGAGCTGATGGCAGCCTATCTGGACAGCGGAGAGCTGCCCCTGCCGGAGCTGCGCCGCGCGATTGTGCACCGCGCACTGTTCCCGTGCTTTTTCGGCTCGGCGCTCCGGCTGGAAGGTGTGGAATATTTCCTGCGCGGACTGGAGCAGTATACGGTCAACCCGAGATACCCGAAGAAATTCGGGGCAAAGGTGTATAAAATTTCGCGTGACCCGCAGGGCAGCCGCCTCACGTGGATGAAAATCACGGGAGGCATGCTTCCGGTCAAAACCCGCCTGACCAATGCAGGGCTCTCTGTCCCGAAGGACGAGGCATGGGAGGAAAAAGCCGATCAGCTGCGGCTGTACTCCGGTGAAAAATATCAGATGACCGATTGTGTGCCGGCAGGCTGCGTGTGCGCGGTGACGGGACTGACCCGGACCAAGCCGGGCGATGCGCTGGGATTGGAGGCGGCATCGCCTGCGCCGGTGCTGGAGCCGGTTCTGACCTATCAGCTTCGGCTGCCGGAGGGGAGCGATGTCACCGCCGCGCTGCGTCAGCTGCGGCAGCTGGAGGAAGAAGACCCGCAGCTGCATATTGTCTGGAATGAGCGGCTGCAGGAGATTCATATTCAGCTGATGGGAGAAATTCAGCTGGAGATTCTGAAAAGTCTGATTGAGGAGCGGTTCGGACTGCAGGTCACGTTTGACACCGGAAATATCGTCTACAAAGAGACCATTGCCGCACCGGTTGAGGGCATTGGACATTTTGAACCGCTGCGCCACTATGCGGAGACCCACTTGCTGCTCGAGCCGCTGCCGCGCGGGAGCGGTCTGGAATTTGCCAGCGCATGCAGCGAGGACGTGCTCGACCGAAACTGGCAGCGGTTGATTCTGACCCATCTGGCGGAAAAAGAGCATCTCGGCGTGCTGACAGGGTCGCCGATCACGGATATGCGCATCACCCTGCTGACCGGACGTGCCCATGCAAAGCATACGGAAGGCGGCGATTTTCGTCAGGCGACCTACCGGGCGGTGCGTCAGGGACTGATGAAGGCGGAATCGGTGCTGCTCGAGCCATGGTATGCGTTCCGCCTTGAGCTGCCGCAGGCAAGTGTGGGGCGGGCGATGTCGGATATTCCGGCGCGCGGCGGAACCTTTGACCCGCCGGAAACAGACGGCGAAAATTCGGTTCTCTGCGGACACGCCCCGGTTGCAGCGATGCGCGATTATCCGATGGAGGTTCTCGCCTATACAAAGGGCCGCGGAAGGGTTTCGCTCACTGTCGATGGCTATCGTCCATGCCACAATACCGAGGAAGTGGTTGCCCGAATCGGGTATCAGCCGGAAGCGGACGTGGAAAATACGCCGGATTCCGTCTTTTGTTCCCATGGTGCGGGGTATACCGTCAAATGGCATGAGGTGGAGAAGCAGATGCATTTGCCGGCTGTCATCAGGCTGCGTGCGGACGATTCGGCACCGGAGCAGACGGTCACCCGCACGGCGCGCGCGTCGTACAGCAGCCCGCAGGAACTGGATCGGGAGCTGAAAAAGATTTTTGAGCGCACCTACGGCAAAATTCAGCCGCGTGCGTTCCGGTCCGCGCGTTCGATGGGGTATGACCATCCGCGTGAGGTTCTGCGGCAGCTGGAGCCGGCGCAGGATTATCTGCTCGTCGACGGCTACAACATCATTTTCTCGTGGGATGATCTCCATGCCCTCGCGCAGGACAGTATGGATGCCGCCCGTCAATCGCTGATGAATACGCTTTGCAATTATCAGGCGTACCGCCGGTGTGAGGTCATCCTCGTGTTTGATGCGTACCGCGTGCCGGGACAGACCGGTGTGGTGGAACGCTATCACAACATCCATGTCGTCTATACGAAAGAAGCCGAAACGGCGGATATGTTCATTGAAAAGGTGTCCTATGAGATCAGCGGACGGAGAAATGTACGCGTCGCGACGTCGGACGGCATCGAACAGATCATCATTCTGGCGCACGGCGCGCAGCGCATTTCGGCGCGCGCCTTTCGGGACGAGGTGGAGCAGGTGGAGCGGCAGATTGCGCAGTCCATCCGCCGGCAAAATGAAACCTGACCGGCGCGGAAAGACGGTGACTTTTTTGACAAAACATTTGCGGTTCGGGTTGATTTTTCGTGCATTTTCCACAGAAGTATGGTATGATAAAGAAAATTAAACGCAAAAGGAGCGTTTTGGTATGGAAAACAACCTTTTTACCAATGCACATATTCTGGCGTGGCTGCAATATTTTTCGGACAATGCCGATGTCGATTTGGAGCATGTCAAGATTCTCGACATCACGAAGAAAAACAAGAACCTGATTCCGGCGGTGGAATCCCATCGTTCGGTGCTGGTGTTCACCGAGGCGGGACATCCGGATATCTTTTACCGCATGTTCAACGCCGGTCTGGGCGAATGTACGGTCGTCTATAACGAAGGCAGCGACCCGGTCGGTCCGATCAAACAGAACAAGGTTTACGACATGATTGACCGCGGCATCAATGCCTCTGCGGGTATGCTCATCCTAAACCCGAAGGCGCGCAGCACGCTGAAATTCGGCATGTCAAATCAGTCGTTTGCCTTTGGCTCCGTGCGCTATGTCGGCTCCGAAATTCGCTCGATTATTCTGAGCAAAATGCAGATTGACCCGCAGAAAAATCTCTGCGTGATTTCCGGTGAGTCGATTGCGGTAGAAGCGGCAATTCACGGGGGCGAGGGCACGATTATCGCCGTGGAATACAACTCGCGCGACCGCAAGACAATGGAGGACAATGTCCATCAGTTTGGTCTGAATAATATTACGATAATCGATCATGTGGATGAACAGACCATGGCAGACCTGCCGGTGCCCGATGTCACGATGCTGGTTGCATCCGCGAGCATGGAACAGGAGATGAAATGCCTGCTCAAGCTCAATCCCAACATGGAATTTGTTATCTATACGCTTGACTTTGCTGTTGCCGCGGGCATGCCTGCCCTCTGCAAGACTCTTGGGATCAAAGACCCGGATATCATTCAGGTGACGGTCTCCAAGCTCAACAGCAAAAATACCTTTGATACGCAGCCTGCGCCGTGGATCATCACCGGCAAGGCGGGGGAATGACAATCGAATTGCCACAGCATCCGAATGCCGCAGATGTTTTGTCTGCGGCATTTTTTTCGTATGGCTCTGTCACAATAGATGGTTGATTATTTGTATAGACAAAACAGCCCCTTAAATGGAGCTGCTTTATCTAACAGAAATTGTTATCAACTTGTTTGGTTTTACGAAATCAATCCTTGCTCTTTCTGAGGCATATA
>DJXF01000036.1 GCA_002449635.1 Clostridiales bacterium UBA7011
GCGGGCCGGTTTTCCTTCAACGTCAAGGGCGGCCGATGCGAGGCGTGCGCCGGAGACGGTCTGCTGAAAATCGAAATGCATTTTCTGCCCGATCTGTATGTTCCGTGTGAGGTTTGCAAGGGACGCCGGTATAATAAGGAGACCCTTGAGGTGCGGTATAAGGGCAAAAACATTGCAGAGGTGCTCGATATGACCGTCGATGAAGCGGTCACATTCTTTGAAAATGTGCCCAAAATTTACCGCCGCCTGCTGACCCTTCAGGAGGTTGGCCTCGGCTATGTCAAGCTGGGACAGTCTTCGACAACGCTGTCCGGCGGCGAAAGTCAGCGCGTCAAGCTGGCAACAGAGCTGTCGCGCCGTTCGACCGGCCGCACGATGTATATTCTCGACGAGCCGACGACCGGTCTTCATATCGCCGATGTACACCGCCTGGTCGACGTGCTGCAAAAGCTGGTCGATGCCGGAAATACCGTTGTCGTGATCGAACACAATCTGGATGTCATCAAGGTTGCTGACCACATCATTGACCTCGGACCGGAGGGCGGCGACGGCGGCGGTACCATCGTCTGCACCGGCACACCGGAGGAAATCAGTCAGTGCAATGCATCATACACCGGACAGTATCTGAAAAAATATCTGAAATGACACAGAATCGGCAGACTGTGTTCTGCCGGTTTTTGTGCGGTGCGGCTGTTTCCGACTGCTTGACATCGGATGGAAAACATGATAGTTTTACGTCGATCTGAAAATCATACTTTTTGACTAGGATAGCTTGCTTCCGTCGTTCACGGCTGAGCAACGCTGCCGATAAGAGGAACGCTATGGAGCTGTTAATTACGAAGCTGAAGACAGAGCACGATTTGCCGGACGAGGAGCTTCTCCGGCTTTTGACAAGAGAGGGAGAGGACACGGAGCTTTTTGCGGCGGCGGACGAGGTTCGCCGGGCGCATTACGGCACGGATGTATATCTCCGCGGACTGATCGAATTTACCAATACGTGCAAAAATGACTGTTATTACTGTGGCATACGGCGCAGCAATACCCGCGCACAGCGATATCGTCTCACGCAGGAGGAAATTCTGTCCGCCTGTAGGACCGGATATGATATGGGATTTCGCACATTTGTCCTGCAGGGCGGGGAGGACCCGCGCAATACGGATGAGGCGGTTTGCGCACTGGTCTATGCGATCAAGGAGCACTTTCCGGACTGCGCGGTCACACTTTCCATCGGCGAGCAGTCGCGCAGCAGCTATCAGGCGTATTTTGACGCGGGCGCTGACCGCTATCTGCTGCGGCATGAAACCGCCTCTGAGGATCACTACCGGAAGCTGCATCCGGCTGAAATGCGTCTCGCCAACCGAAAACGCTGCCTGTTTGATCTGAAAGAAATCGGATATCAGGTAGGCGCGGGCTTTATGGTCGGCTCTCCCGGACAAACGCCGCATCACCTGCTTGCGGATCTTCGGTTTTTGCAGCAGCTGTCGCCGGATATGATCGGGATCGGACCGTTTATTCCGCACCATGAAACACCGTTTGCGGCGCAGCCGGCGGGTACGCTTGCGATGACACTGCGCCTGCTCTCTGTGCTGCGCCTGCTGTTTCCCTACGCGCTGCTGCCCGCGACGACCGCGCTCGGCACAATCAGTCCGGTGGGACGTGAGCTCGGACTGAAAGCGGGTGCAAACGTCATGATGCCAAATCTGACCCCCGCGCGTGCCCGTCAGCACTATGATCTGTATGACAATAAAATCTGTATGGATGAGGAAGCGGTCAAATGCAGGACATGTCAGGAGGAACGGGTGCGCGCTGCCGGTTACCGCATTGTCTGTGACCGCGGAGATGTGCGCAGGTAATCATTTCTATGAACAGCGGATCGACAGACAAAGACGCCACCGGATTGTTTTCCGATGGCGTCTGTCTTTTTTGCAGCAAGATACAATTGTACCGGTCTTACCTGTGGGTTAAATAGTAAAGAATGTTGCCGCCCTGCAGCTTTGCGGCGAAAACCAGTATGTATAAAATCACACCGACCAGACTGAGCACCAGCCATCGGCGGTCATCTTCGCGGGATGAGGCAATGAAGCCGCCGACAATGAGGGCAGGCGGGAGAATGTAATAAATGATAAACAGAACAGCGGCAAACAGGTAAAAGACACCTGTCAAAATGAAATCTTCCATATCTTATCTCCTTTGTATGGTGAAACAGAATTGCTCCGGATTACAGCGGGATGCCGAGCGGCTCTACCGCACGCGGCAGAATGCCGTGAATGTATGAAATTAAAATACCATAGTTTGTCATAGGCACACCGCTGTCCGCCGCACAGGCGAGGCGATATTTCATTTCGCGTTCTCCCAGCATACAGCCGCCGCAGTGGACAATCAGCTGATAGGGGGAGAGATCGTCGGGAAATGTGCCGCCGCTTGTAAAGTGATAGTTCAGCTGTTTGCCGGTAAACTGCTCTATCCAACGCGGCAGTTTGACCGTGCCGATATCGCCGCATTGCCGATGGTGCGTGCACCCTTCTGAAATCAGGACGGAATCTCCATCCTTCAGGCTGTTGAGCGCGGTGACGCCCTGTACCGCCTGTTCCAGACGGCCTTTATATCGGGCAAACAGAATGGAAAATGAGGTCAGCGGCACGCTTCGCGGCACAATTTTGGAAACCGCTCCGAATGCCTGACTGTCCGTGATGACGAGCCGCGGCGGCTGTCCGAGCTTTTCGAGCGCTGCGGCGAGCTCCGTATCACGGCAGACTATTGCACACGCACCCGATTCCAGAATATCGCGGATGGTCTGCTGCTGCGGAAGAATCAGGCGTCCTTTCGGCGCAGAGGAGTCAATCGGCACGACGAGCACAATAAAATCGTGTGCGGAAATCAAATCGCCCACAATGCGCCGGTCATTATCGCTGTCGGGCACGAGATGTGCGATGTGCTCTTTGAGCGCCGGAATCCCTGCACCCGTCACTGCGCTGACATAACGGATGGTGTCGGTATCCTGCGGCAGCTCTGACAGCAGATCGCATTTGTTCATTGCAATGACATACGGAATTTTTTTTGCCGTCAGACGGGAGGTCAGTGCTGCGTGCTCCTGTGTCTGCCCCTCCGCCGCGTCAATCACAACGACAGCCAGATCACATTTGTTCATAACCTGCAGCGCACGGCGCACGCGCTGCTGCCCCAGCTCCCCTTCGTCATCGAGTCCCGGCGTGTCAATCAGGACAACCGGTCCGAGCGGCAAAAGCTCCATTGCCTTGGATACCGGGTCGGTAGTTGTGCCGGCGATATCAGATACGATGGCAAGCTCCTGCCCGGTCAGCGCGTTAATCAGACTGGATTTTCCGGCATTTCTCTTGCCGAATATGCCGATATGTATTCGTTCAGCGGCAGGCGTCGCATTCAAGCTCATAGCAATTCACCTCGTAGAATATTTGTGCAGCGGCAAAGAAACGCAGAGATAGGGAAAATATGCCGCGTTTGCTGCAGCAATACCGATGTGCTGCCTTTCGGAACGCACCCCGGCCGCAGCTCGGCTGTGTTA
>DJXF01000025.1 GCA_002449635.1 Clostridiales bacterium UBA7011
ACCACGCCTTTGACAGACAGCTTGCATATTTTCAGCGCGATTATACCGTTCTGACTTGGGATCTTCCCTTGCACGGTAGATCACGCCCGTATGCTGACTTTTCCTACGCACACGCGGCGGAGGAACTGGAGGCGATTTTGCAGCGCGAGGGGATCGACCGGATCATTCTGGTCGGCGCGGGTATCGGCGGCTATGTGTGCCAGGAATTTGCGGTTCGCAATCCGCATCGGCTGCTCGCGTTTATCGGCGTCGGCGTGATGCCGTTTGGCGATGAATTCTATACTGCCGCAGAAATGAGAAGGATGCGCAGAATTCCGCTGTTTGTCAAGCGCCTGCCGGAACGCATGCTCTATGCAAGCCTTGCGCGTTCGCGCGGACAGACGAGCTACGGCTATCACAATGCGCTCGCTATGATTGAACAGATGCCGAAGCGTGAAATTGTCAATGTATTCGGCGCGGCGTATGCCGACCGGTTTACGCGCCGCGAGGCAGTGCAGTTTTCCTGTCCGGTCCTGCTGACTGTCGGCGCACTCGATTATGCGGGGGAATTTGCGGAATTCTGCCGCAGATGGTCGGAACGGAGCGGCTTTCCGATGCATGTGATTCCGGAGGCAGCACACAATGCCAATACGGATAATTTCGATGCGTTTAATGATACGGCAGGGAAGTTCCTGTACCGCAGACTGGCGCAGGGGAAATAAACGCAGTTCCGCCCTGCAGTAACCGCCCAAAAAGAACAGGCAGCACATTGCGGAAGATGCAGTGCGCTGCCTGTTTGTTCGTTCTGCGAGATTATCTGTTGAGGATATATTCGCTGATTGTTTGGTTGATTTCCTTGACGTTGCTGCCGGCAAGAAATTCAAAGCTGACTTTGCCGATGGCGGCAAACCAAAGCTCCATTTCCGCTTCCAGATCAAATGCGCCGGCGGTTTCGAGGGAAAATGCCTGTACTTTGGCATAGGGGAGCGAAGTGATGTCCTTCTTCATGCCGATTGCGCCCTGAATATTGATTGTAATGACGCGTTTGTTTGTGAAGATGACCTTGTCGCGCACCGTCGTATATGTCGAAAGAACCTCTTCGCCGGAGACAAGCAAATCCTCAATCAGCTTGAAGTCGGGTTTTCTGTCGCGCGTGAGCTTGAAAATACGTGATTTATCAAAATCTATCATGTCTGCCGCCTCCTGTTTTTTTGCCGTGCACGCGAAAGACTTCTCCCGCCTGCCGGATCGGTTTTGTTATATTCAGTATATTGGAAATGCACAAAAGAATCAATATGCTTTTATCAAAGCGGAACAGAAAAAATCCTCCGACCGGAATCGGAGGATTGGTATTATACTTTGATTTTTGCCGTCAGTTTTGCTTTCAAAGGCGGCGTAATGACACAGGCGACACAGATGCCGAGCGCCATACCGCCCAGAATATCAGTCGGAAAGTGGACATAGCAGTACAGGCGGGAGAACGCAATCAGAGCCGCTATGATGTACGCGGCAATGCCGGCGCGGCGGCTGAAATGAAAGATTGCCGTAGCAGCCGTAAAGGAAGACGCGGTGTGACCGGAAGGAAAGGAGGAGGTGACAGGAACAGCAATCAGCATTTCGCTGATCGGCTGCTGAACACACGGCCGTACACGTTCAATCAGATGCTTGAGGATGCCTTCGCCGATGGCACAATCAATCAGCAGACACATCAGTACACAGATGCCCCAGGCGCGTGTTTTGCGGGGGAACAGCAGCACGATGCCAAGCGTAATCCAGAACACGCCGGCACTTCCCAGCCTGCCGATCAACGGAAAAATGATGTCGAGCGCAGCGCAGCGCAAATGCTCCTGAATCCAGAACAGGACAGAAAAATCGAAAGCGGTAATGGCAGCGGTCATGATATTTCCCCCTTACTGAAACAGATGAATCAGGCCGGCGACACCGCGCGAGCCGACAGTCATGATGATGCCGGCTGTCAGAACGCCGCAGATCACGGCAGCAAACGATTTTTTCGGCGGCACCTCAAGCAGAGAGGCGATAACGGAACCGGACCATGCACCCGTTCCGGGAAGCGGGATGCCGACAAAAAGCCAGAGACCGAAAAAGGCAACTCTCTGAATGGTCGCTGATTTGGAGAGCAGCCGTTTCTCATACCATGTGGTCAGACGGGAAAGCATAGGAAGTGTCTTGAGCCATGCAATCAGCTTCTTGCCAAAGATCAGGATAAAAGGAATGGGAATGAGATTGCCGACGATGCTCAAGCCGAGCACATTCAGCCAGGGAAGGCCGAAGGCCGTGCCGGCAATGACGGATCCGCGCAGTTCAATGAGCGGAATCATGGAAATAATGAAGACAGCGCCGTATGCGCTGATATGGGCGGTGAGAAAATCAAAGATGGTAGCTATCATGCGTCAATGCCCTCCGAAAAGAATTGCCCGTAACAACAGGTTCTCGATTAGTATACCACAAATACCGCGGAGAAGATGACCCGTATCGTAAATATTTTGCAGAAAGTCCGTGTATTTCCTGCGAAAAATGTGTGCAGAACGCACGAAATGTTTGTAAAATGCTCGTGCAATACCGCTCTGTGCAGTTGCAAGAAGTCTTCTGTTGTGATAAAATCAACCATAAGCGTTTTATTTTCGTTTTTTTCGATGATAAAACAGATGACTTGACAGGAGAGAATAATTATGGAATATAAAATTGCCGAGCATATTGCGGCGATGAAACCGTCTGCTATCCGCGAAATCTTCAAGGTGCTGGTCGATCCGGAGGTCATTGCGCTGTCTGCCGGCGCACCCGACCCGAGCTCGTATCCCGAGGAGGAAATGGCTAAGCTGAGCGCTGAGATTTTTGCAGAGGATGCGGATACGGCATTTAAGTACGGCATGACAGAGGGCTATCAGCCGCTGCGCGACCTGACGAAAAAGCGTATGCAGGAGAAATACAGCACCGGAACGGATGCCGATGATCTGATTATCACCACCGGAGGCCAGCAGACGATCAGCCTGCTGACACAGACGATGATAAACAAGGGCGACACCATTGTATGCGAGGGCCCGAGCTTCATCGGCGCACTCAATGCGTTCCGCAGCTTCGGCGCAAACCTGAAGAGCGTCCCGATGGACGAAGAGGGCATGCGCATAGATGAGCTGGAAAAGGTTCTCGCGTCCAGCGAGAACGTCAAGTTCATCTATGTCATTCCGACCTTCCAGAATCCGACCGGACGCACGATGTCGCTGGAGCGCCGCCGCCAGCTGTTGGAGCTGGCGAAAAAGTACGATGTGCTGATTCTGGAGGACAACCCGTATTTTGAACTGCGCTACGAAGGAGAGCCGGTTCCGACCATCAAGTCGATGGATACGGAGGGCAGAGTCGTTTATGCCGGCTCGTATTCCAAGGTCATGTCTCCGGGCATGCGCATCGGATACTGCATCGCAAACCCGAAGATTATCAACCGTATGGTCGTATGCAAACAGGTCAGCGACGTGCACACCAACCAGTTCTTCCAGATGGTTGTCGCACGGTACCTGCAAACCTATGATATCGACAAACACATCGAAGAAGAGTGCAAACTCAACAAAATAAAGCGCGATGCGATGCTGAAAGCGTGTGAAACCTACTTTGACAAGCGGGTCACCTTTACACATCCGGAGGGCGGTCTGTTCATCTGGTGTGAGCTTCCGGAGGGCTGTGACAGCCTTGAGCTGTGCCGCCGCATTACCGAAAAGAAGGTGGCCTGTGTTCCGGGCAGCGCATTCTCTGTTGACGAAGATGCAGTTTCCAACGGCTTCCGCATGAACTTCTCCATGCCGACGCTCGAGCAGATTGATATTGCATGCAGCCGCATCGGGGAAGCCATCCGTGAATTTCTGGATTGATTTTGGAGAAACTTCGGTTTCAGAGGTAGCTTA
>DJXF01000105.1 GCA_002449635.1 Clostridiales bacterium UBA7011
CAAAGCTGACTCGTGCACAGGTTGTACAGATTCTGTACAATCAGGCAGGCAGACCGACTGTTACAGGAGCTGCTAAGTTCTCAGATGTCAAATCCGGTTCATGGTATTATAATGCTGTCCAGTGGGCCGCACAAAATAAAATTGTTTCCGGTGTGGGAAATGGCAAATTTGCCCCGGATCAAAATGTAACCCGGGAGCAGCTTGCTGTCGTGCTGTATAACCGCGAAAAGAATCCGGCTGTCAGCGGCGTGTTTACCGGTTTTGCGGACAGTGCAAAGGTGTCCGGATGGGCAAAAAAAGCGATGCTGTGGGCAACGCAGAACAACATTATCTGCGGCAGCAAGGAAAACAAAAAGATGTATCTGAATCCTCAGGGAAATGCAACCCGCGCAGAGGCTGCGACCATGATGATGAAGTATCTGAAAAAGTAGATCACATTTTTACTGCTTGAATGTGATGCAGGGGGATTTCCGGCGGAGGCGAATGCTTCCGCCGGATTTTTGCGTGAAAAAGACTCACACATCGGCCTCTTTTGATAGGCTGTTTGTTTGGGATGCCGGTGTCCGGCATGCACCAATAATCCGCCAGTCAACGGACCTGCGTCTGCTCCAATACAAACCCGAAAGCAATACAGCCGTTCTTGCGCAGCCGCAGAGACATGATATTTTTTTCGCTGCACAAATTTGAATGGTGAACGCTCCGTTTTACAGCAGCTGCCGTGAGAGATTCCAGTCTGCCACCCGAGAGGAGCAATTGTGCCAGTTGAACAAAATAAAAATTTTGTTCAACTCAGAGCAGGCCTCTTTCGGTAAGTCAGCAGATTTCACCTGATTTGACCGCCAGCCAATCGCATTGTTTCCATGATATTTGCACGACTGTTTTGCGCGCTGACCTCATTGCAGCACAGCTTTTCATACTTGCAGGCAAAGATTAATCCGCAGCTGCGTGAATTCTTTTCCACCACAGCTGCGGACGTTTCATCATACTGATACAGTATCTACGGTATCAACCGCAAACATAATCGGACTGCAAATCGTGTCAGCGCGGCAAACATCTGCAATTATTTTTTCACCATGAATTTCATTGCAGATTTTGCCATCAGCCGTTTGGTGCCAACCTGGTCAAACGTGATTTCCAGTAAAATATCTCCGCCCATCGGCATGCACGACGTAATCATACCGTGTCCAAAGGCTTTGTGATCGACCTGGTCGCCGGGTTTCAAATCCATTGCGGCAATTTTAGGCTTGGCGGTCGTCTGTTTTTTCCGAAATCCGCCGGATATTTCAAATGCCCTCTTTGTTTGATGGCCTGCGCTCGGGCGCATATCCAATCGTTGCTGCCGCTCGCGCTGTGTCTCTGAAATATTAGAGTCGACAAACTTTTCCGGGATTTCCTCTAAAAAGCGGGATGGCTTGGAATATTGTGTTCTGCCATACATCATCCGGCGTTCCGCGCAGGTTAAATACAGCTGCTTTTTGGCTCGTGTTACAGCGACATAACAAAGACGGCGTTCCTCCTCCAGATCCTCTTCATTTTCTGTTGAACGGAAACTCGGAAAAATACCGTCTTCCATGCCGATCAGGAACACATTCGGGAACTCCAAACCCTTTGCGGAGTGCATGGTCATCATAACCACTGCATCGGCATCCGCATCCATGCGGTCGATATCCGTAAAGAGTGAAACCTCTTCCATGAATCCGGCAAGCGTCGGATTTTCTTCTCTTTGTGCATATTCTGCGATATTTGACTTGAGCTCCATTGTGTTCTCAATGCGCGCCTGTTCGGCCTCACCCTTGGCTTCCAGCGCAGCGAGATAGCCCGTATGCTCCATAACCTGCTCGTAAAACTCATCGAGCGGCAGATATTCCAGCATCTTTTGCAGATCATCGATCATTAAGGCAAATTTTTTGAGTGCCGCTGCTGCACGGCCGAGCTCATCATATTCTCCGGCCCGCGAAATAATATCGAACATCGTGGTGTTGCCGCGTGAGGCCAGATCGGCGACGGTTTCCACTGTTTTATTTCCGATTTTGCGCGCGGGTACATTGATGATACGCCGCAGCCGCAGATCGTCCGCCGGATTGAGAATAACCCATAGATAAGCGAGCATGTCGCGCACCTCGGCGCGGTCAAAAAAGCGCAGACCGCTCACAATGCGATAAGGTACACTGTTGCGCTTAAATGCACTCTCCAGTGCGTTGGACAGCACATGGTTGCGGTATAAAATCGCGTAATCGCTCCAGCGATTTCCTTCCGCAAAGCCCTCCAGAATACTCTGGGCTATGTATTCCGCTTCGCCCTCCTGCGTGTCTGACCGGTGAAACCGAATTTTTGTGCCGTCGCCGTTATCTGTCCACAATTCCTTGCCCTTGCGGTTTGCGTTGTTGCGGATGAGCTCATTTGCCGCGCTCAGAATATTTTGCGTCGAGCGATAATTCTGTTCGAGCCGAATGGTCACGGCATTGGGGTATTGCTGCTCAAATTCGAGGATGTTCGTGATCGTAGCGCCGCGGAATTTGTAAATACTCTGGTCATCGTCACCGACAACGCAGATATTTTCATATCCGCCGGCCAAAAGACTGGTCAAGACATACTGTGCATGGTTGGTATCCTGATACTCGTCCGCCAGCACATAGTGAAACTGCCGCTGATATCGTTCCAGAATTTCCGGATTGCCCTGAAACAGCTGCACTGTTTTCATGATGAGGTCGTCAAAATCCATTGCGTTGGATTCCCGAAGCTGTCTGGCGTATTCTTTATAAATCTCCGCTATGGTGGTTTCATAGTACCGGTCCTGCGCTTCCTGCAGCAGCATACGCGGTGTCATCAGGTTGTCTTTTGCGCGTCCGATAGCAGCGGCGACCGTGCGCACGTCGAAGACTTTGTCATCCAGTCTGCGGCCTTTTATCACCGCTGTCAGCACACGCTTCTGGTCATCGGTATCATAAATGGTAAAGGAACGATCATATCCAATCGCTTCACATTCGCGCCGGAGAATGCGCATACACATGGAGTGAAAGGTAGACGCCCAGATATCTCGCGCAAAATCCTCGCCGAGCGCGCGCTGCAAACGGGACTGAATTTCCTTAGCTGCCTTGTTCGTGAATGTAATGGCAAGAATCTGCCAGGGGCGCGCCGGCTCTACCGCACACAGGGTTTCTGCACGCAGGCGGTTTTTCTCTGTGGGGGTTCGCAGATATTCGCGGAGAAAAAGCAGATCCTCTTCGGTTGCATCATCGGGTGCATACGGACAGGAGTATCCCCGGCCGAAGCGCAGAATATTGATAATGCGGTGGATGAGAACCGTTGTCTTTCCGCTCCCTGCTCCCGCCAAAACGAGCAGCGGTCCTTCTGTGTGAAAGACCGCCTCGCGCTGCCGGTCATTGAGTTCGGAAAATTCCCGTTCAATAATCGCGCTGCGCAAGGCGGAAAACTGTATGTCAAACCGTGTTTGTTCCATATCGATCTCCTTAAACAGCAGATTTGACTTTCAGTATACCACATTTTACAGAGGCGGACAAGGTTTCCCCTCACTCGTCAGCCATCATCAGCTCGCGCATGTGTTCAATGGCGCGGCGCTCCAGACGGGACACCTGAACCTGTGAAATGCCGAGCACAGCGGCACACTGCTGCTGCGTCTGTGCGCGAAAATACCGCAGCAGAAGAACCTTGCGTTCCCGCTCTTCCAGCTGCTGCAGCGTGTCACGCAGCAGAACCGACTCCAGCACATGGTCTTCTATGCCGGAATCGCCTACAAGCTGTTCCAATGTCGCGCCGTCCTCGCCGATTTCCCGCTGTAAGGAATCAGCGGGAATGAGCGCACCCTCACAGGCGGCGATTTCTTCAGGGGATGCGCCGAGCAGCTCAGATAATTCGGACAGCGTCGGCTCGCTGCCGGTTTTTGCAGTGAGCTGTTCGCGTGCTGCACTCACGCGGAAGGCGAGAGATTTGATGGTTCGGCTGACTTTTACCGTACCGTCATCCCGCAGAAACCGGCGGATTTCTCCGCTGATTTTCGGGACAGCATAGGTGGAAAACCGCGTGCCGTAGTCACAGTCGAAACCGCGAACCGCTTTCAAAAAGCCCATGCTGCCCAGCTGATATAAATCTTCGGTATCCACTCCGCGTCCCGTATATCGGCGCACAATGCTCCAAATGAGTCCGCTGTTTTCGCGCAGAAGTGTTTCGCACGCAGCTTCATCGCCGTTCTGCGCCTGATGGATGAGCTGCAGCTGCGCCGCGTTATCTCGTTCCAAAGCGTGCTGCAATCCGCTTGGTCATCGTGACCTGTGTGCCGATTCCTTCGCGCGAGCGCACGCGCAGACGATCCATAAAGCTTTCCATAATGGTAAAGCCCATGCCGGAACGTCCGGCATCTCCGGTCGTGAACATCGGCTGACGTGCCTGTTGAATATCGGCAATACCGCAGCCCTTGTCGCGTACCACAATGCGGATTTCGCCGTCATCAAACAGCTTAGCTGAAACAGTTATGTAACCGGTTGTCTCACGATAGGCGTGTACAATACAATTTGTCACCGCCTCACTGACCGCAGTCTTGATGTCATTGATTTCCTCAATTGTCGGGTCAAGCTGTGCGGCAAAGGCGGCAACAGCCTGTCTGGCAAAGGCTTCATTGCTTGACCGGCTGAGAAATTTGATACTCATCTGATTTATTTCGCTGTGCATAGGTCATCCTCCTCCCCTTCTGTCTGCGGCAGGGCAGGAAGAAAGGTAACACGCCTGCAGATGCCGCTTGCCTGAAAAATTCTCATTGCAGTCGGCGGTGTGCCGATGACACAAAAGGACTGTCCCGCGCCCAAAACATTGCGCTGCGCACCCAGCACGACAGCAATGCCAGAGCTGTCCATAAACGTCAATCCCGACAGATCGAGAAAAATCGGCTCGGTCGGATACAGAGTCATTGTTTTCTCCAGATATTCTACACACTGCGCCGCCTCGTGATGTCCCAGTTCACCGTGAAAGCGAATCACTATACCGCAGCGTTCGCGCTTATGTGAACATTTCATTGTATTTTCCCCTCCTGCGCAAAAAAATAGAACCGTCCGTTTCGGACAGTTCTATTATAGAAAGATATGATTGCTGAATTTGTCAGACCATGCCGGATTGCAGCGCATTTTTTGCTTCTCCCGCGACATAAAGCGAGCCGCAGACAAGAACCACGTCGTCTTCATCCGCCCGGACCAGTGCACGGCGGAGCGCAGATGCCACATCTCCGCAGTCAAACACATCGGTATACGGAGAGAATTCCCGGATCAATGTCGCCAGACGGCTGCTCGGCAGGGCGCGCGGGCTGTCCGGCTGGACTGTGTAAATCGCATCGGCGCGGCGTGTCAGCATACGAAGGCAGGCTTCATACTGCTTGTCAGCCACCATGCCAAGTACAATCGAGATTCCGCCGGAAGGCAGCAGGGTGTCAATGGTTGCACACAGCGCCGTCACCCCGTCAACATTGTGTGCACCGTCAATCATCAGCAGCGGATTGCGGCGAATCACTTCCTGTCTGGCCGGCATAACTGCTTCGCAAAGGCCGTTTATCACATGTTCATCAGAAATATGCCAGCCTTTTTCGCGCAGTACCTGTAATGCGGTATACGCCGCTGCGGCATTATACGCCTGATGACGGCCCACCATGCGAAGACGGAACGGATGTCCGTCCAGCACGCAGCATGTGCCGTCCATGGCACAGACAATATCCTGCGGCTGTACAGCCTGACGGAAGTTTGCCTGCATGTCATAACAGCGTTTTTTCAAAACCTCATCGACAGAAGGCTTCTGGTCGGGATAGCTGACCAGTGTGCCGCCGGTCTTGACGATATGACTTTTATCCGCCGCAATTTCCTCGACGGTATTGCCGAGCACTGCCATGTGGTCAAGCGCGACATGTGCCATAACGGCCACCTCGGGGCATTCAATTACATTGGTCGCATCATATCGCCCGCCCAGACCGACCTCCAGCACGACAATGTCACACTGCTGCTCAACGTAGTAGAGCATCGCACAAGCCGTCGTGAATTCAAATTCACAAATTCCTTCTCCCGCCGGAAGAGCGAGTGTTTTCTCGGTCTCCAGCACGCGCTGCGCAATGCGGCACATCGCCTCCTGTGAAATATACGTGCCGTTGACACGAATGCGCTCGCAAAAATCCACGACATACGGAGAAACAAACAATCCGGTGCGATATCCCGCCTGTTCGAGCACCGCTGCCGTCATGGCAGCGATGCTTCCCTTTCCGTTGGTACCTGCAATATGCACAAATTTCAGGTCATTCTGCGGATTTCCCAGGGCGGCCAGCAGCGCGCGAATGCGGCTGAGACACGGCGTGCCGCTGAACCGTCCATGGGCATGGATGGCGGATAAAATGTGTTCGTAATCGTTCATACTCAGTTCAGCGCAGCAAGGCTCTCATCCAGCTTGGCGATCTGATCGCGCAGCTTTTCCGCCTTGGTGCGTTCGCCTGCGACAACCTGCTCCGGTGCCTTTTTGAGGAATCCGGGATTGCTCAGCTTCTTTTCCAGGAAAGCCAGATCCTTCTGCGCCTTGGTCTTTTCCTTGTTGAGACGGGCCTTTTCCTTTTCAAAGTCAATCAGCTCGTTCATCGGGAGGTACATCTGTACATCGCCGGTGACGACGGAAACCATCTTCGCAGCATCTGCCGGTGCTGTGTCGGAAATGCTCAGGGCACTGGCGTAAGCGAGCTTGAGGAAGCAGGCTTCACCTGCGGCAAACACGTCCTGACGGTCTGTATTGTCCGCCACAACATAAACCTTTGCCTTGCGGGACGGCGGTACATTCATCTCAGCGCGGCGGTTGCGAATGGCGCGGATGCTTTCCATGAGAATTTCCATCTGCGCCTCTTCTGCGGCAAAATTCAGATCATCCCGATAAGACGGCCACTGTGACAGCATGATCGTCTCGCCCTCGTGCGGCAGTGCCTGCCAGATGGTCTCGGTGATAAACGGCATAAACGGATGCAGCAGCTGCATGGAGCCGGACAGGACAAAGCACAGGACATTCTGTACGTTTTCACATGTCTGCCGATCTTCCTTGTTCTGCAGGCGCGTCTTTGCAATCTCAATGTACCAGTCACAGAAGACATCCCAGATAAAGTCGTTCAGCTTCTGTGCAGCGATGCCGAGTTCGTAGCGGTCGATATTGGTCGTGACATCCTGTACCAGCGCATTATAGCGGGACAGAATCCATTTGTCCTCCATTGTGAGGTCCTGCGGCAGCTCGACATGATCGATGGTCAGATTCATCTGGATAAAGCGCGAAGCATTCCAGATTTTGTTGCAGAAATTGCGGCTCGCCTCAACACGGCTCTTGGAATAACGCATATCATTTCCGGGGGAATTGCCAGTCGCCAGCGTAAAGCGCAGTGCATCCGCGCCGTATTCCTCAATGACCTTGAGCGGATCAATGCCATTGCCCAGTGATTTGGACATCTTTCTGCCCTGCTCATCGCGTACCAGACCGTGGATATAGACCGTGTGGAACGGCACCTGCTTCATGTGCTCCATGCCGGAGAAGATC
>DJXF01000089.1 GCA_002449635.1 Clostridiales bacterium UBA7011
TATACGAAGCAGGCGTATCTGCAGCTGCTCGAGCAGGCGCGGCGGCATATGCCCGACCTCGTGCTGTCCTCCGACATCATTGTCGGATTCCCCGGCGAGACGGAGGAGGACTTTTTGCAGACGCTGGATGTGGTGCAGCGCGGTCAGTTCGATTTGCTGTACACATTCCTGTATTCCAGACGCAGCGGTACACCGGCGGCATCCATGCCGGACGACACCGCTCCGGCCGACAAGCAGGCGCGCTTTGAACGGCTGCTCGCACTGCAGGAGGGCATCAATCAGCAGCGGCAGGATGCGTATCAGGGAAAGACGCTGTCCGTCCTGATTGACGGACTGTCCAATGCGAAGCAGAAGAATGAATACACGCACTGCGGGCGCACGGATGGCGGTCTGTTGGTGCTCGTGCGCGGAGAAGCGCTGGAGATCGGCGATTTTGTCGACGTTGAGATAGAAAAAACCTCCCTGCGTGCACTGTACGGCAGGGTCATCGGAAAGGGATACCATGGCTGAATTGACGCCGATGATGCGGCAGTATTTTGACATCAAGAAAACCTGCGATGGCATCCTGCTGTACCGACTGGGCGATTTTTACGAAATGTTCTTTGAGGACGCAAAAATTGCGTCCAAAGAGCTTGACCTCGTGCTGACCGGCCGCGACTGCGGACAGGAGGAGCGCGCACCGATGTGCGGCATTCCGTTTCATTCCTGCGAGGGCTATATTGCCAAGCTGGTCAAAAACGGGCACAAGGTGCACATCTGTGAACAGGTCGAGGACCCGAAAAAGACAAAGGGTCTTGTCAAACGCGAAATTATCCGCACCATCACGCCGGGCACGGTGATCGAAGCGTCGATGCTGGAGGAGGACTGCAACAACTACATTGCGGCGGTCTTTCTGAGCGAATCGGGAGCGGGACTGTGCTTTGCGGACATCACGACCGGCGAGATGCTCACGACAGACCTGTCCGGCGCGGCGGGAGCTTCCTATGCGATGAACGAGCTGGGGCGTTTTCTGCCGCGCGAAACACTGGTCAGCCCTGCGGCGGCGAAGGAAAAGCAGCTCATGCATTTTCTGCGCGACAACATTTCCTGCGGCATCGAGGAGGTCGCGGAGGAGGACTGCCGCCCGGCGGACTGCCTCGAGCGCGTGCAGGCGCGCTTTGACACGCTCGACGGCGATGCGTGGGAGAATCATCCGGAGATAGTCTGTGCGGCGGGCATGCTGCTGCGCTATCTGACGGATACGCAGAAATCCGATCTGTCCAACATGGATACCATCCAGCTGTATCATCAGGGACAGTACCTCGAGCTGGATATGAACGCGCGGCGCAATCTCGAGCTGTTCGAGACCATGCGCACGAAGGAGAAAAAAGGCTCGCTGCTGTGGGTGATGGACAAGACACACACGGCGATGGGCGCGCGGATGCTGCGGCAGTGGATGAGCAAGCCGCTGCGCAGTCCGAATCAGATTGCACAGAGACAGCGCGCCGTGAGCGAGCTGAAAGACGAGCTGGTGCGCCGCAGCGCACTCACCGATGAGCTGCGGCAGGTGTTCGACCTCGAGCGCCTCATCAGCCGCATTGTCTACGGCACGGCGAACTGCCGCGATCTGCGCAGCATGTGCGCGACGCTCGAGCACGTGCCCGCCGTGCGCGCGGAGCTGGCACAGTGCAGCAGCACGCTGCTTCAGGTTCTGTGCGAGTCGATGGATGAGCTGCAGGACCTGCGCGGGCTGATTGCGTCCTCGATTGTCGACGAGCCGCCGTTTTCGCTGCGTGAGGGCGGTTTTATCCGCGATGGCTACAGCGAGGAGCTCGACCGCCTGCGCGACATTTCAACCGGCGGAAAGGGAGAAATTGCCGCGATCGAGCAGCGCGAGCGCGAGGCGACCGGCATACAGAAGCTGAAGGTCGGCTACAACCGCGTGTTCGGCTACTATATTGAAGTATCGCGCCAGCATTCCGACCATGTTCCGGCGCATTACATCCGCAAGCAGACCCTTGCGAACTGCGAGCGGTATATTACCGAGGAGCTCAAGCAGTATGAAAACACCGTGCTGCAGGCGCAGGAGCGCATTGTTGAGCTGGAATATCAGCTGTTCACGGAAATTCGTGAGCAGATTGCGTCGGCGGTGCACCGCGTGCAGGCGACCGCGCAGGTGCTCGCACAGACGGATGTGCTGTGCGCGTTTGCGGAGATTGCCGATCTGTACGGCTACTGCTGTCCGGAGGTGGAATATTCCTCTGTCATTGATATCCGCGACGGACGGCACCCTGTTGTGGAGCGCATGCTGCGCGATACGATGTTTATTGCAAATGACACGCTGCTCGACGATAAGGCAAACCGCGTCGCCGTCATCACCGGACCGAATATGGCGGGAAAATCCACCTATATGCGGCAGGTGGCGCTGATCACGATTATGGCGCAGATGGGCAGCTTTGTCCCCGCAAAGTCCGCGCGCATCGGCATTGTCGACCGCGTGTTTACGCGCGTCGGCGCGTCGGATGATCTGGCGAGCGGGCAGTCTACGTTTATGGTGGAAATGAGCGAGGTCGCGGACATCCTGAAGGACGCCACGCGCCTCAGTCTGGTCATTCTCGATGAAATCGGGCGCGGCACCTCCACCTTTGACGGCATGAGCATTGCGCGCGCCGTGGTGGAATATATTGCCGACCCGAAAAAGGTCGGTGCGCGCACGCTGTTCGCGACGCATTATCACGAGCTGACCGCGCTGGAGGACCTGATCGACGGGATCAAGAATTACAACATTGCCGTGAAAAAACGCGGGGAAGACATCACATTCCTGCGGAAAATTGTACCCGGCGGTGCGGATGACAGCTATGGCATTGCCGTGGCAAAGCTGGCGGGCGTGCCCAGACCCGTGTTGCGCCGCGCCGGACAGATTCTGAAGGAGCTGGAGGCGACCGCGCCGAAAATCGATCTGCACGAGCTGGCGGATGAACCGGAGGACGAGCAGATTTCGCTGACGGACCTGCGCTCGGATGCCGTGGGCGAGCGGCTGCGGTCGGTTGATGTCAACACCATGACCCCGATTGAAGCGCTCAATCTGATTTTTGAATTACAGAAAATGGTCGAATGACGGAAGGAGGGATGCCGCATGGCAGTCATTCATGAACTCGATTCCCATATGGCGGACCTGATTGCCGCGGGAGAGGTGGTCGAACGGCCGTCATCCGTGTGCAAGGAGCTGGTGGAAAATGCGATTGATGCCGGCGCGACGCAGATCACGGTCGAGCTCGAGCACGGCGGAATATCCTATCTGCGCATCTGTGACAACGGCTGCGGCATGTCGCCGGAGGACGCGCCGATTGCCTTTCGCCGCCATGCGACGAGCAAAATCCGCACGCGCGAGGACCTCAACGCCATCGGCACGCTCGGTTTTCGCGGGGAAGCTCTCGCGGCAATCTGCGCGGTATCGCGCGTCGATCTGTTCACCAAGCAGCAGGGTTGCGTAGAAGGTACGCATCTGTCGCTGGAGGGCGGAAAAATAACGGCCAATGAACCGGCGGGCTGTCCGGAGGGCACGACCTTTGTCATTCGCGATCTGTTTTACAACACGCCTGCGCGCATGAAGTTTCTCAAAAAGGATTTTACCGAGGCGGGCTATATCCTCTCGGTTGTCGAGCATGCCGCGGAAAGCCATCCGGAGATTATGTTCCGGTGCATCCGGGACGGAAAGGACGTCTTTCACTCGCCGGGCGGCGGCGCGCTGAAAAACGCGGTGTACAGCGTTTTCGGCAGGGAACTTTCCAAAAATCTCATCGAAATACCGGAGCACACGCTCGGCGGCGTCAGGGTGTGGGGGTATCTGTCCAAGCCGCACGCGCCGCGCGCCAACCGAACCTATCAGCATTTTTTTGTCAACGGACGTTTTATCAAGTCCAAGCTGCTGCAGGCGGCGATGGAGGAGGCGTACCGAAACAGCATTATCACGGGCAAGTACCCCTACGGCTGCATTTGCCTGCAGCTGCCGCTTTCCCTTGTGGATGTCAACGTCCATCCGGCCAAGACAGAGGTGAAATTTGCACAGGAAAAACAGGTCTTTTCCGCGGTCTATGCGGCGTGCAAAAATGCACTCGCCGGAGACGACAACATTCCTGAAATTCAGGCGGAACCGCAGCACACCGCGCAGCCGCAGCCACCCGTGACAGGGGAGCAGCACACGGCGGTCACCTCCCGTGAGCCGATTCGCGCTTCCGCCCGCCCGGTGCCGCGCGGCGGCAGCACCCTGCACAGCCCGTCCGTCTATCAGGTGCGGGAGAAACCGCGGCACAGCGGCTTTTTGCCGTTTATCGATGTGGACGAGCAGGATGAACAGGCGCTGCGCATGCCGCACGAGCCGGTGAAACAGCCTGCGGCGCAGCCGCAATTCCCCTCGGAACAGCATCCTGCGGCGGAGCAGACCGAGCAGCCGGTTTCGCAGACCATGCAGCCGCAGATGCAGGAAACAGAACAGGAGACGCTCATGACGCGCTCGCCGGCGCGTGTGATCGGCAGCTGCTTTGACACCTACATTCTCGCGGAGGACGAGAGCGGTCTGATTCTGATCGACAAGCATGCGGCTCACGAGCGCATTTTGTTCAATCAGCTGCGCGCAAAGGCGGATATTCCGACGCAGATGCTGCTGCAGCCGGTCGTTGTCAATCTGTCCGGCGAGGAATACGCCGCCGTTCTGGAGGGAATGGAGCAGATTCAGTCGCTGGGATTTGTGATGGAGCCGTTCGGTCAGCACAGTATGGCGGTGCGCGAAGCACCGGCGTATCTGGATGCCGGGGATCTGGATGTGACGGTATCCGAGATGGCGCAGAAACTGCTCGACCGGCGCACGCCGGTGCCCGATCGTCTGGACGACCTTATTCACACGGTGTCGTGCAAGGCGGCGATCAAGGGCGGCAGCCGGACGAGCATACAGGAGATGCAGTCGCTGTGCGACCGCGTGCTGTCCGACCCCGAGGTCACCTGCTGTCCGCACGGCAGGCCGGTGACCGTGCGGCTGACGAAATACGAACTGGATAAGATGTTTAAGCGGGTGAATCAGTGAGCAGACCGAAACTCATTTGTATTGCGGGACCGACCGCATCGGGCAAGACTGCCCTTTCCATTGCGCTGGCGAAGCAGCTGGATACGGAGATTATTTCCTCGGATTCCATGCAGCTGTACCGCGGCATGGACATCGGTACGGCAAAGCCGGATCTGGAAGAGCGAAGCGGCGTCGTGCATCACATGTTCGACGTGGCCGAGCCGGGAGAAGCGTTCTCTGTCGCGCGGTATCAGCAGATGGCGGATGCCTGTGCGCAGGATATTTTGTCGCGCGGACGCATTCCCATCGTCTGCGGCGGCACCGGACTGTATCTGGATGCGCTCATTGAAGGCAGCACATTTTCCGGCGACGCGGGGGACACGGCTGCCCGGGAAAAATATCAGGCGATCGCACGCACGCAGGGTGTGCACACGCTGCACGAAATGCTGCGCGCCGTCGACCCGGAATCCGCCGCGCGCATTCACGAAAACAACGTCAAGCGCGTGGTGCGTGCACTCGAGGTTTACGAGCAGACCGGCATGACGATCGGTGCGCTCAACGCCAAAAACAAGCGGCCGGAACCGAAATATGACGCGATCCTTTTCGCCCTTTGTCCGCGGGAGCGGCAGGTTTTGTATGACCGCATCGACCGCCGAGTCGATCAGATGGTCGAACAGGGGCTGACGGAGGAGGCGCGGCGTCTGTGGCAGGCGGGGCAGCTCACCGGCACCGCGGCGCAGGCAATCGGCTACAAAGAGCTGCTGCCGTATCTGCGCGGAGAAGAGGAGCTTTCTGTCTGTCTGGACGCGCTCAAACGCGCATCGCGCAAGTATGCCAAACGGCAGCTGACGTGGCTGCGGCGCGATACGCGCGCAGTGTGGCTGTATTATGATTCTCCCGACGAATTTTCGGCGATTCTCCATCAAGCGACAGAAATTTTGTCCGCCCGGGGTGTACCATAAGAAAAGTATTTCTATACATCTCGGGAGGATTGCTCTATAATGAAAAATGAAATCAATTTACAGGACACCTTTTTGAACAAGGCGCGGCAGGAAAAGATCCCGCTGACCGTTTTTCTGACCAATGGCTTTCAGCTTCGCGGTGTGGTGCGCGGCTTTGATACATTCATCATTCTGTTTGACTGCGAGGGAAAACAGGAGATGATTTACAAGCACGCGATTTCCACCGTCATTCCGCAAAAGAGGCTGGATTTGACCGGGAGGAGGGAAACCGCAGCGGTCTGACCGGTTTCTGCCGATAGGAGTACTTTCTTATGGCATTCAAACCGTTCCCGTTTTTTCGCAAAAAGTCTGCGGATCCGTCCAGCCGGGTGTGGCGGATCGGCAGAATTAAGCTCAACCGGTCGCTCCGCGTGCCGGTGATTGCGTTTGCGCTGATTCTTGTGTACAGCACAATCAGCTTCACTGTCAATCATTACAATCCCGTCAAAACAACGAGAGCCGTTCAGGTTGTCATGGACGACTCGTTTTCAGCCAGCGGTTACTTTATCCGTGAGGAAAATGTCATAGATGTGGCAGAGGGCGACACGGTGGAATACAACTATTCCGACGGCGACAAGGTGGCACAGGGCGCCTCGCTTGTCACGGAATACAAAAACGAGGAAGCGCTGACCATCAGCCGTGAGCTGCGGAACATCCGCGACAACATTGAGCAGCTGAAGACGCTGCGTTCGGTCTCGTCGTCGAGCACAAATTCCAGCCAGCTCAATCAGAAAATTGTCGCACAGATGAACGCGATCAGCAGTGAAGCGGAGAACGCTTCCCTCGGACAGATCAGCAGTCTGACCTCCGAGCTGCGCCAGCTTGTGCTCAAGAGCGGCTCGCTCGAGAGCGGCGGAGACATTGACGCTGAAATTTCCGGCCTGCAGTCGCAGGCGGAGTCGCTCGAAAAGCGGCTGGGCGACAGCACATCAGACATCACCTCCCCGTATGCCGGCTATTTCTGCGAATCCATCGACGGCTATGAGACGGTGTTCACTCCGGATAAGGTGGACGATCTGACGTTGTCCGCGCTGGACAAGCTGGCAGAGCAGAAAAAAGCCGCGCCCGGGGGCAAGGGAAAAATCGTTTCCAGTTATTCGTGGTATTTTGCGGCGCGCGTCTCCGATGAAGAAGCAGAACACCTGACGCAGGGCAAAGCTGTCAGGCTCCGCTTTGCACAGGCGGGACAGGACGCACAAGCCACCGTTCGTTCCATTCGGGACGATAAGGAAAGCGACAGCACCCTCGTCATTTTCGAGTCGCAGGATATGAATGAGCAGCTCATTTCCATGCGCAAGCAGGAGGCGACGGTCATTGTGGCGTCGTTCACGGGGCTGAAGGTTCCGAAGACCGCGGTTCGCATGGAAAACAATGAGATGGGCGTCTACGTGCTCGATTCGGTGGCGCGTTATAAAAAAATCAAGACGCTGTACGAGGGAAACGATTTTTACATCGTCAAGCTGAACGTCACCGGCAATGATTCTCTGGTCGTTGGCGATGATATTATTGTGGAAGCGAAGGATTTGGATGACAAGAAGGTAATGAAATGACAGACGAAGAACGCAGACAGATTGAAGAAAAGGTTGCGCTGGCAAAGCAGCGCATCGCACAGGCGGCAGCGGCAGCGGGACGCCGCCCGGAGGATATCACGCTTGTCGCTGCGACCAAAATGAACGATGCCGCGCGTGTGCGTGCGGCCATTGCTGCGGGCGTGGATGTCTGCGGCGAAAACCGCGTACAGGAGCTGCTGGGAAAATATGAGCAGCACGCCTACGACGGCTGTCCGCTGCATTTTATCGGCACGCTGCAGAGCAACAAGGTCAAGTACCTCATCGGCAAGGTCTCGCTGATTGAGTCGGTCAGCTCGCTCAAGCTCGCCCGCGTCATCGACAAGGAGGCCGCAAAGGCGGGAATCCGGCAGGATATTCTGCTGGAGGTCAACATCGGCAGGGAGGAAAGCAAGCTGGGAATTGATCCGGACGAGCTGTTCTCCATGACCGAGCAAATTGCCGGACTGGAGCATGTGCACGTTTGCGGTTTGATGGCGATTCCGCCAAAACCGCAGCCAAATCAAGAAAAAACTCTTTATTTCGACAGAATGTCTCAACTATTTATTGACATATCGGCAAAAAAATACGATAATATCACCATGGACTGTTTGTCTATGGGAATGAGCGCCGACTATACAGAGGCAATTTCCTGTGGGGCAACCATCGTCCGGCTGGGTACGGCAATCTTTGGTGCCCGCCACTATTGATAATTCTGGAAGATTTGTTCCATTCAGGAGGAAACAGAAAATGGGTTTTGTGAATGACTTCAAGCGCTGGGTCAGCGGCGAGGTGGACGATGACGATTATGAGATCGAGGAAGAGGGCGTAGAAGCCGCTGAGAGTGAAGGCACTCCGTCCGCATCGTTCTATCATACAGGCAGCGCAGAGCCGGCTCCCCGCGCGGAGACGCAGATTCAGCCTCGCCGAAATAATAGAGTTGTCAACATCAATGCGACGACGAAGCTGGCTGTTGTTCTGGTAAAGGCAGAGCAGTTCAACAACGTCGCCGATATCGCGGACCATCTGAAGAATAAAATGACGGTTGTGCTCAATCTCGAATCGTCGGACAAGGAAGTGTCCAAGCGCATGCTCGATTTCCTCAGCGGCGTCACCTATGCCATCGAGGGCAAAATCAAGCGCGTTGCCAGCGACACCTATCTGATTACGCCGCTGGATGTCGAGATTGTCGGTGATGATCTCATCAGTGAGCTGGAGAACAGCGGAATGAAGTTCTGACTGCTCACTTCCGGTTAAGGAGTATCAAGCAGATTTATGTTAATCGTGTTTTTGACCTATCGGCTGCTCGGACTGCTGCAGTGGCTGCTGATTTTTCGCGCGCTCGCTTCCTGGTTTCCTCAGGTTCAGAATTCGCGCATCGGTGACCTGCTGTATATGGTGACGGAACCTATGGTTGCACCGTGCCGCACGCTGCTCAGCCGATTCCGTTCGCTCCGCTCGATGCCGCTGGATTTTTCGCCGCTTCTGGCGTATTTTATCCTGCTGCTCGCGCAGAGACTGCTGTATTCGCTGGTCGTATATACGCAGTTTTGACAGCCGCATTCAGCGGCTTTCGTCCGGCCGGGTTGATTGCCCGGCCATTTTCCGGTTATTTTCCGCCAGCTGTGCTGTCGGATTTCAGGAGGTCAGCATGTTAAGTTCAAGGGATATACGGGAATATTCCATAGAAAAGGCCGTTTTTGGCGGCTATGATGCCAAAAGCGTGGATTCCCTGCTCGATCAGGCGGCCGACGACATGGAGGCGCTGGAGAAGGAGAATGCCGAGCTGCGCGCAAAATTAAAGGTTCTCGTCGACAAGGTGGAGGAGTACCGCAGGGTTGAAAGCGGGATCCGGCAGGCACTGACCACGGCGCAGAATGTGGCGGAGCAGACCACAAAAAAAGCAAAAGAAGAATCCGAACAGACCCTCAGCACCGCCCGTCAGCAGGCGGAGAAGATGAAGGCGGATGCCTCCGCGCAGTGTGAAGCGCTCATTCGGCAGTATCAGATTCAGGCTTCGCAGGAACAGGCGCGTCTGCGTCTGGCGCAGCACGAATGTGCGGCATTTATCAATAAAATGACGCAGATGTTCCGCGAGGAGAGCGAACGGATTGCCGAGATTCCGCAGCAGGTGGGTTTGGAGTTTGCCTCGATTTCGGGGCAGACGGTTCGCAGTGAGACACTGGAGAGCCATGTAGAAGGGCTGAGCGAGCCCGAGCCGGTGCCCGAGCAGCACACGTCCGGAACGGAGATTCCGGATGATATTTTGAAAATTTTTGCCGACGCCTCCCATGCCTCCCGCAAAAACGGCATGGAACAGACCAAATTTACGGTAGAGGTGAGCGGTTCCTCCGACCAGTCGGAGGAATGACCATCGACGATAAACAGCTCCGGCTGTTTGCGATATAGATTTCCGCCCGACGGCGGACTGGCGCATGTGCGCCGAAAGCAAGAAAGGAGAACGGTTTCATGCCGCAGGACTACAACAAGACAATCCATCTTCCCAAGACAGATTTCCCGATGCGCGCGGGTCTGCCCAAGCGCGAGCCGGAGTTTTTGGCGAAGTGGGAAGAGGATCACATCTATGATACATTGATGAAGAAAAACGAGGGCAAGCCGCTGTTTATTCTGCACGACGGCCCTCCGTATGCCAACGGCAATCTGCATCTTGGTCATGCCCTCAACAAAATCCTCAAGGATTTTATCATTCGCTACAAAAACATGACCGGCTACAAGGCGCCGTATGTGCCGGGCTGGGATACCCACGGTCTGCCGATCGAGCGTCAGGCGATTGCCGCATTCGGTTTGGACCGCAATAAGGTCAGCAACAAGGAGTTCTGCGACAAGTGCAAGGAATTTGCACTGGAGCATGTCGATACCCAGCGCACACAGTTCAAGCGCCTGGGCGTGATCGGCGACTGGGATCATCCTTATCTGACCCTGACCAACGATTTCGTCGCAAAGCAGATCGAAGTGTTCGGCGAAATGGCGAAGAAGGGATATATTTACAAGGGCCTGAAGCCGGTTTACTGGTGCCCGCACGACGAGACCGCGCTGGCAGAGGCGGAGATTGAGTACCGCGATTCCACCTGCGATTCCATTTACGTCAAGTTCGCGGTAAACGATGACAAGGGCAAGATCAGCGCACTGCTGGGCAGCAAGGAAAACGTCTACTTTGTCATTTGGACGACCACCACATGGACGCTGCCGGGCAACCTCGCAATTTCTGTCAATCCGTATTTTGAATATTCGTTTGTCAAGGTTCCGAACGGTGAAATCTACATCATGGCGACCGATCTGATCGGTGCGGTTGCTTCCGCTGCGGGCATCGAATCGTACGAAATTGTCGGCACGATGCAGGGCTCTGAGCTGGAGTACATGACCGCACAGCATCCGCTGATGGACCGCGATTCCCTGATTATCGTCGGTGAGCACGTCACGCTGGATGCCGGTACCGGCTGCGTACACACCGCACCGGGCTTCGGCGCGGACGACTTTATCGTCTGCCAGAAATATCCGGAAATCCCGATGATCGTTCCGGTCGACAGCAAGGGCTATGCGACCGAGGATGCGGGCAAATACGCCGGCATGTACTATGATGACACCAATGCCGTCATTCTGGAAGATCTGAAGGCGAACAATGATCTGCTTGCGATTGAGACGATTGAGCACTCCTATCCGCACTGCTGGAGATGCAAGCACCCGATTATCTTCCGCGCGACCGAGCAGTGGTTCTGCTCCGTCGATGCCATGAAGGACGACGCCGTAGCGGCCTGCCATGATATCCGCTGGATTCCGGCATGGGGCGAGGACCGCATGACCTCGATGATTCAGGAGCGTTCCGACTGGTGCATTTCCCGTCAGCGCATCTGGGGTGTCCCGATCCCGATTTTCTTCTGCAAAAAGTGCGGCAAGCCGCTGGTCAATGAGAGAACCATTTCTGTCGTGGCAGACCTGTTCCGCAAGCACGGCACAAGCGCTTGGTATGAAATGGATGCCAATGAGATTCTGCCGGATGACATCAAGTGCGAATGCGGCTGCGCCGACTTCGACAAGGAAACCGACACGATGGATGTCTGGTTTGATTCCGGCTCCAGCCACGCCGCTGTCATGGATGAGCGCGACGATCTGACCTATCCGGCGGACATTTATCTGGAAGGCAACGATCAGTATCGCGGCTGGTTCCAGTCCTCCATGCTGACTGCCATTGCGACCAAGGGCACGGCGCCGTACAAGACGGTTATCACCCACGGCATGATTGTCGATGAGGAGCGCCAGAAGTTCTCCAAATCGAAGGGAAATGGCATGAGTCCGCAGGAAATCACCAAGAAATACGGCGCGGATCTGCTGCGTCTGTGGGTTTCCTCTGCCGATTACCGCGTCGACATGAAGATTTCCGAGAAGATGTTCAAGCAGCTGTCGCAGAATTATCTCAAGATCCGCAACACGGCCCGCTATATCATGGGCAACCTCGACGGCTTCTCGGTCGATCAGATGGTGCCGTATGAGCAGATGACAGAGCTGGACAAGTGGGCACTGATGAAGTGCAACGAGCTGGTTGGCCGCGTTCGCGCTGCATACGACAGCTATGAATTCCACGCGGTCACCCATGCGATTCACAATTTCTGTGTCGTTGATATGTCTAATTTCTATCTGGATGTCATCAAGGATCGCCTGTACTGCGACGACGGCCAGCTCCGTCTGTCCGCACAGACTGCTATTTACCGCATTCTCGATGCACTGGTTCGCATGATTTCGCCGATTCTCTGCTTCACCGCCGATGAAATCTGGCATGCGATGCCGCACGCCGAGGGCGACGATCTGGAAAATATTCTGTTCAATACGATGCCGTCCTATGACGAGGCGCTTGCCTTTGACGAGGCTGAGATGCTCAAGTGGGACAAGATCATCTCCGTTCGTGAGGATGTCAACAAGGCTCTGGAGCAGGCGCGCGGCGCGAAGCTGATCGGCAAGCCGCTGGAGGCAAAGGTTGTCATTACCGCATCCGAGGCCGGCAGACAGTTCCTGGAGGGCTGCGGTCAGGATCTCGCAAAGCTGTGCATTGTTTCCGCTGTCACCGTACAGAGCGGTGAGGGCGAAGGCGACGCGTATGAGGCGCTGGGCGGTATCCGGATTGCTGTCAGCCGCATGGAGGGCGAGAAGTGCGCCCGCTGCTGGATCTATGATCCGACCGTCGGCGAGAATGCAGAGCATCCGTGCCTGTGTGCCCGCTGCGCAGCAGTTCTCGGCAAGTAAAAAAATACGAAAAACTGTCCGAGGCAGGGGATGCGTCCTCTGCCTCGTTCTTTAGGAAGGAGAATGTCTGATGCCTCTGATTATGGCATTGCTGGCTGTGGCCGCGATGGTTTTAGTCGATCAGGCGGTCAAATACTGGGCAGTGACAGCGCTCGCACCGGTTGGCAGCATTCCGCTGATTCCGGATATTCTGCAGCTGACCTATGTGGAAAACCGCGGCGCTGCATTCGGCATTTTGGAAAATCATATCTGGCTGTTCGTTCTGCTCGTTCCGGTTGTCGTGGGCGCGATTGCGTATGCCCTCAAAAAGAATCTGGTGCAGAATGCCTGGGGACGCGTCAGCCTTCTGGTCATTTGCGCCGGTGCAATCGGAAACGGCATCGACCGTGTGACGCACCGCTATGTGGTCGATATGATTGAGGTTCTGTTCGTTCGCTATCCGGTGTTCAATATTGCAGATATCTATGTTGTTGTCGGCGTGGTGCTGTTTGCGGTTTACTACCTGTTTCAGCACAAGGATAACGTGAAAACGGAGGACAAATGAGACGAATCGTCGAGGTGAGCGAGACAGACGCGGGAAAGCGTCTGGATAAGCTGCTCAGCGAACAGCTGCCGGAGCTGACCCGTTCCGCCGTACAGCATCTGATGCAGGACGGCTGTGTGACGCTGTCCGGTGCTCCGCTCAAGAAAAACGCAAAGGCGGTATGCGGCGATGTCATCTGGGTGGAGCTGCCCGAGCCGAAGGAAGTGGAGCTGACCGCCGAAAACATTCCGCTGGATATTGTCTACGAGGACGATGACATCATTGTCGTCAACAAGCCGCGCGGCATGGTGGTCCATCCTGCGCCGGGCAACTGGAACGGCACGCTGGTCAATGCGCTGATGTACCACTGCGGAGACAGCCTGTCGGGCATCAACGGAGAAATTCGTCCGGGCATCGTACACCGCATCGACAAGGATACAAGCGGACTGCTGGTGGTCGCAAAAAATGACCGTGCCCATCAGTCGCTTGCGGCACAGATCAAGGAGCATTCCGCGGCGCGGCGGTATTATGCCGTTGTCATCGGAACACCGCGCGAGCCGAAGGGGACGATTTCCGCGCCGATTGGCCGCCATCGCATCGACCGTAAGAAAATGGCGGTAACGGCAGACGGACGTCCGGCGGTCACACATTATGAGGTGCTTGAGCAGTTTCAGGGCTACAGCTTCCTGACCTTTCTGCTTGAGACCGGGCGCACACATCAGATTCGCGTTCACATGGCACACATCGGACATCCGATTCTCGGCGATCCGCTCTATGGTCCGGCAAAGGACAGGTGGAAGCTCGGCGGACAGTGCCTGCATGCGGGTCAGCTGCAGCTGACCCATCCGGCAACCGGCGAACGCATGACCTTTGATGCGCCGTTACCGGCGTATTTCACCGATGTATTACAGAAATTGAGGTGTCAATATGGGGAAATTTGACGGAATTCTGCTGGCGAGCGATATGGACGGCACGCTGCTCGATGATAACCGCACGATCGGACGGGAAACGATTGCCGCGCTCGAATATTTTACGGAAAATGGCGGCTATTTTTCCCTTGCAACCGGAAGAACCCGTCCGGCAACGGCGGCATACCGCAGGCTTCTTCCGTGCAACGCCCCGGGGGTTTACCTCAACGG
>DJXF01000072.1 GCA_002449635.1 Clostridiales bacterium UBA7011
ACGACCGCCTGAATCAGGCGCGCGCCGCCGCGCGGAATGAGCACATCAATCAAACCGTTCGCCTGCATCATGACCGCCGCGCCCTCATGCGTGGTGTCCTCGACAAGGTTGAGAATATCCGGGGAGCAGCCGCAGCCGGCAACGGCATCGCGCATAATGCGCATCAGGCAGAGATTGGAATGAATGGCCTCCTTGCCGCCGCGCAGAACACAGGCGGAGCCGGCTTTGAGACACAGCGCCGCCGCGTCGACCGTGACGTTGGGGCGCGATTCATAGATGATGCCGATGACGCCCATCGGCACGCGCTTTTTGCCGATTTTCAGACCGCCCGGCGTGACCTTCATCTCGGTCACCTCGCCGACCGGATCGGGCAGAGCGGCGACCTGCCGGCAGCCTGCGGCGACGCCGTCGATGCGGTCATCCCCGAGTGTCAGCCGGTCGATCAAGCCCTCGTTCAGACCGCTTTCACGCCCTGCTTCAATATCGCGCGCATTCGCCGCCTTGATTTCCGCGCGGTGTGCTTCCAGCGCATCGGCGATGGCGAGCAGAATGCGGTTTTTGTCTGCGGTGCCCAGCGCGCCGATTTCATGCTTTGCCGCGGCGGCGCGGCGGCAGGTTTCCAGTACAGAAGTCATAGCGATTTCGTCCTTTCAGTCTTTTTCCGGTGCTTCCGGCGGCAGAAACAGCGTGCCGGACAGCCGGCCGTCGGCCAGCTCATACAGCGTCTCCGGCTTTGCGCCGTTGATGACGAACATCGGAATGCCGCGGTCCATGCAAAGCTCCGCGGCGCCCAGCTTTGTCGCCATGCCGCCCGTGCCGTTTGCCGTGCCCGCGCCGCCTGCAATGGCGCGCAGCTCATCGGTGATGCTGTGCACGACCGGAATCAGCCGCGCTTCGGGATTTTCGCGCGGGTCCCCGTCAAACAGACCGTCCATATCGGTGAGAATGACCAGAAGCTCTGCGCGTGCGACGCGCGCGACGACGGCGGCGAGCTGATCGTTGTCGCCGAATTCAATTTCCTCGACGGCGACCGTATCGTTTTCGTTGACGATGGGAAGTGCGCCCGTCTCCAGCAGCGCGTCAAATGTGTTATGTACATTCAGACGGCGGCGTTCGTCCTCGGTATCGTCCGTAGTGAGCAGGATTTGTGCGGTGTGAATGCCGTATTCGGCAAAAATTTTATCATAGACATGCATCAGCTCGCACTGACCGACCGCAGCTGCCGCCTGCTTCATGCGCAGGGACTGCGGGCGCTCCGGCAGGCGCAGCTTGGATGCGCCGACAGCGATGGCACCCGACGAAACAAGGATCATCTCATATCCGCGGTTGTGCAGGTCCGCGATGCAGCGCACAAGGCGTTCGATGCCGCGGATGTTGAGCTTTCCGGTGGGGTAGGTGAGTGACGAGGTGCCGACCTTGACGACGATGCGGCGCGCCTGACTCAGGTTCATCATAATTTCGGGATCTCCTTTGCAGCCGTCTGTGCGGCGATTCGTTTTGTTCATTTTAGCATGAAAAAGCGCCGGATACAATTTCTTTTCCGGCCGGATTTCTGTGCAGGATGCACAGCAGGGCGGATACGCGCGCGATAAACGCGCAATCGGTGCAAAAAAACCGCGGTTTATGCAACTAAGTGTTAACAAATCCGCACGGGCTGTGCTATAATAACCATGTATGAAGAAATCCGCCCGCGGAATGAGCGCGAGAGCGGACAACGGGAGGCATGGATTCATGAAAAACAGGGTGGAAGTCGTCATCGCGGGCAACCGGTTCACGATGACCGGCGAACAGGACGAGGAATATATGACAAAAATTGCCGCGCTGGTGGACAACCGCGTGAGCAAAATCCGGGAAAACGGCGTCAACATGCTGCAGGCGATCACGCTGACCGCATGCGACATGGCAGACAATTATGTACAGGCTGTGCAGGGCGCGGAAAATCTGCGCACACAGATTTCCGGCTATCTGTCGGAAAACAAGGATTTAACACAGGAGCTGGCTGACGCGCGCGAGGAAATCGAAAGCCTGGAAAACAACGCGGCCAGCCGCGCAGACGAAATCGCACAGCTCGACCGCTTTAAGGACCGCATTTCCGAGCTGGAGGCGCAGGTGGAAGCGGGCGAAAAGAGCAAGGAACGCATTACCGAGCTGGAAGGCAGGCTGGGCGAGACGCAGAAGCGCCTGCAGAGCGCACAGGGCGAGGCGGAGGCGCGCACGCGCCGCGTTTCCGAGCTGGAGCAGCAGCTGGGACAGGCAGACGCTCGTCATCGCAGCGACCTCGAACAGGCCGAGCGCACGGAGCGCGAGGTGCGCGAGCTGCGCGAACGCGTTGCGGACAACGAGAAGATGGGGCGCCGGATTGAGGAGCTGGAAAAGGAACTCGCTTCGACCGAGCGGCAGCTCAATGAGGTGCGCTCCCGTCTGTCCCGCCTGCTCAAGTGAACAGAAATCAGCTCCCGGAGCTGCTCGCGCCGGCAGGCTCGATGGATGCCGTGCGCGCGGCGGTGCAGAACGGCGCGGGCGCAGTTTATCTGGGCTTCGGCACGTTTAACGCGCGGCGCGGCGCGAAAAATTTCACCGCGGAGGAAATGCGGCAGGCGCTCGCCTACTGCCGCCTGCGCGGCGTAAAGACAAACGTCACAGTCAACACACTCGTCTCCGACCGCGAGATGCCCGCACTGCTAAATGATGTGCGGCTGCTGCTCGAAGCGGGGGCGGATGCGCTCATCGTACAGGACCTCGGCGCGGCGCGCTGCATTCGGCAGGCGTTTCCCGACGCGGTGCTGCACGCCTCGACACAGATGACCATCCATTCGCTCGAAGGGGCGCTGGCGGCAAAGCGGCTGGGTTTTTCGCGCGTCGTGCTGTCGCGCGAGCTGCCGCTGGAGGCCATCCGGCATATCACGCGGCATGCGGGCGTGGAGACCGAGGTGTTTGTGCACGGCGCACTGTGCATGTGCTATTCCGGACAGTGTGAGCTGTCCGCTGTCATCGGGCGGCGCAGCGGAAACCGCGGGCTGTGCGCACAGCCGTGCCGCCTGCCGTATGGCGGAAAAAACAACTATCCCATGAGCCTCAAGGACCTGTGCCTGCTGCCGCGCCTGCGCGCGCTGTGTGAAGCGGGCGTGTCCTCGCTCAAAATAGAGGGGCGCATGAAGCGTCCGGAATATGTCGCGATTGTCACGCGCATTTACGCGGCGGTGCTGCGGGAAGGACGCGCGCCGACACGGGAGGAGCTGGACACGCTCGAGAAGGTGTTCTCGCGCGACGGCTTCACACAGGGCTATCTGGATGATGCGCCCGGCCCCGCGATGTTCGGCGTGCGGAGCAAAACGCCGGAGCGCCAGCTGAAGCCGCTGTATGACGAGGCGGCGCGCAGCTATGCCGCGGGACAGGAGCGCGCCTGCGTGCCGGTGTCGCTGTCGTTCACGGCGCAGGAGGGCCATCCGATGACCCTGCAGGCCGGAGACGGAACGCACCGCGTGACGGTCGCGGGAGACTGTCCGGCGCACGCGAACAGCCGCGCGGCGACGGCGGATGACGTACACAAGGCGCTGAGCAAGACGGGCGGCACGGTGTTCGGAACGCCGGACATCACGGTTCAGATGGATGACGGGCTGTATCTTGCGGCGCGGTCGCTCAATGAGCTGCGCCGGCAGGCGCTCGATGCGCTGGCACAGGCGCGCCTATCGGTTCCGCCGCTGCGCGAGATGCCGCTGCCGGCGGACAGACCTTCGACAGCATCCGCCGGTTTTTCCGGCTTTACCGCACAGGTGCGCACGATGGAGCAGCTGACCGATGCACTGGCGGAGCTGCCGCTGCGCACGATTTATGTGCCGCTCGGCGAGCTGGTGCGGGCAGAGCGGCGGGTCACACAGCTCATCGAACGCGGCTGTGCGATTGTTCCGGTTTTGCCGCGCATTGTGTGGGACCGCGAACAGGAAGCGGTGCTGCGGCAGCTGAAAACATGCCGCGCATACGGCTGCACAGCGGCGCTGTGCGGCAATCTCGGACAGCTTGCGCCCGTTCAGCAGCTGGGCATGGAGGCGTGGGGCGATTTCGGCCTGAACGCCTTTGGCTCCGCGGCGCTCGACGCGCTGTGTGATCTGGGGGTGCGGCGGCAGACGCTGTCGTTTGAGCTGCGCCTGCCGCAGATCCGCGATTTGCGCAAGCCGATGGAAACCGAGCTGATTGTCTGCGGGCGGCTGCCGCTCATGCTGACGGAAAACTGCATGATCGCGGGCAGCACAGGCGGCTGCCGGCGCGACGGAACCGGACGGTGCGCGCACGGCGCGTATTATCTGACCGACCGCAGGGGCGCGCGCTTTCCGGTCTTTCGGGAGGAGCACTGCCGCAGCAGCCTGTACAATTCACAGCCGCTTTATCTGGAAGAAAGCGAATACCGGCAGACGGGCGTGACGTATGCGCGTCTGCTGTTTACCGATGAAACCCCGCAGCAGGCGGCGCAGACCGCGCGCGCGGTGCTGCACGGACAGACGCCGGCGTTCGGCGGACCTGTCACACGGGGACTATACCGCAGAGGAGTGGAATGAAAGCATGATGACCGTGAAATTCCGGCGCATTGCATCGCCGCAGGGACGGCTGCCCGAGCTGCCGCACCGTGCGACCGCGGGGGCGGCGGGTGCAGATCTCACCGCGAATGTCGACGCACCGCTGACGCTGGAGCCGATGGCGCGTGCGGCCGTCCCGACCGGACTTGCCCTTGCGCTGCCGGACGCGGGCTTCGGCGCGTTTGTGTTTGCGCGCAGCGGACTGGGCATCCGGCACGGCCTGACACTGTCCAACGGTGTCGGCGTTGTCGACAGCGACTATCGCGGCGAGGTGTGTGTCGGACTGGTCAATCTGTCCGATACCGCGTATACGATTGAGCCGGGCGAGCGCATCGCACAGCTTTGCATTCTTCCGGTCGTACCGTTTGAAGCCGAGGAAGTGCAGCAGCTGGACGAAACTGCCCGCGGTGAGGGCGGCTTCGGTTCGACGGGACGATGAGGAGGAACGGAGAATGGAACTATCACGGTATCATCCGATGATTCTGGCATCGCAGTCGCCGCGCAGGCGGGAGCTGCTCGCGCGCATCACGCCGGATTTTGTTGTTTGTCCGGCGGATGTGGATGAAAGTGTATCGCCGGAGCGCACGCCGCAGCAGAATGTCGCGCAGCTGGCACAGCGCAAGGCGCGGGCTGCCTGGGCGCAGGCGCAGTCAACCGCGCTCATCGTCGCATCCGATACGATTGTCGTGTGCGACGGGGAAATCCTGGGCAAACCGGCGGACGAAGCGGATGCCGTGCACATGCTGCACCGGCTGTCCGGACGCACCCATCAGGTGATGACGGCGGTTTGCGTCAAGACGGCGGACAGCGAGCAGACGGAGGTTTCAGTGACCGACGTCACGTTTCGTGCGCTGCACGAGGGCGAGGCGGAAGCCTATGCCGCGAGCGGCGAGCCGCTGGACAAGGCGGGGGCTTACGGCATTCAGGGCGCGGGCGGCCTGTTCGTGTCCGGCATCAACGGAGATTATTACGGTGTGATGGGGCTGCCCATCTGCCTGCTCAGTGAAATGCTGCGGCAGGCATGCAGCAAAAACGGCCGAACGCAGAAAGGTTGAGTGGATTTTGCGAAGAATCTGGAACAAAGTAACCCACGCCAGATGGTTCCCCGCTGCGGTGATCGCCGCGGTCATCTGCGTGGCAATCGCCATATTTACCGGGGTGTCCGGACAGGACAGCCTGCTGAGCCGCGCGGTCGGCACGATGCTGCGTCCGGCACAGCGCGCCATCACACACACGGCGGTACATGCGGCGGACAGATACAACAAATATTTCCGCTATGACCAGCTGGTCGCGGAAAATGAACTGCTCAAAAAGCAGGTGTCCGACCTGAACGGACGGCTGGAGGATGCGCAGGCGGCGGTCAAGGAAAATCAGGACCTGCGCGCGATGCTGGGCGTGGCAGAGCGCAATACATCGTTCGTCTACGCCTCGGCGGAGGTCATCGGCCGCACGCTGGATGAATGGTCGAGCGTATTGACCATCGACGCGGGCAGTGCGGACGGTCTCGAAAAAAATGACAGCGTCGTCACGCCGCAGGGCATGGTGGGCTACATCAGCAGCCTGTCCGAGCACTCGGCGCAGGTCACCACGATTATCGACAGCAACATGTCGGCGGGCGCGCGCATGGTTCGCACCGGGGAAATCGCTGTGGCACAGGGTGACTATCAGCTGATGGGCAACGGCAAGCTCAAGGTGCGCTATCTCAGCCGCGGCGCGGATGTTGTCGTGGGCGATACGGTGCAGACCTCCGGCTCGGGCGGCATATTCCCGAAGGGACTTGCCATCGGCACGGTGGAGAGCATTCAGACAGAGAGCGACGGCATGTCCAATTATGCGGTCATTGAGCCGATGGTGGAAATCCCCTCGCTGACGCGGGTTTTCATCATCACCGACATCAAGGCCGATGGACAGTGAGGAGGAGCGACATGAAATATAATGTGCCTTCCGCTGTGCGCATTGCGCTGTGTGTGGTGCTGCTTGTGATCGCCTATGTGCTGCAGACCACGCTCGGCCTGCGCATCGCCGTGTTCGGCGCGCATATCGACCTGCTGCCGCTGATTGTCGCGGCGGCGGCGCTGCAGATGGGACCGGCTGCCGGCATGGTGTGCGGACTCGCCGCCGGCATCCTCTATGACACCACAGGACTGGGCGCAGAGGGGCTGTATCCGCTGTATTATATGATCTGCGGCATCGCGTGCGGACTTGTGCGCGGGCGCTTGTGCCGGATGGAGCGGCGCGGCACCATGCTCTGTGCGATCGGCATGATTGCGCTGCTCGCCGCACTGCGGTATCTGTTTTATTTTCAGTTCGGAGACATCAGCCTGCTGACATTTCTGCGCAATGTCATTGTGCAGGCGGCGCTGGCGGCGGTTTTCAGCGTGCCGGTGCTCGCCGTTGTGCGCAGGATTGCCGGAAGAAAGCCGCAGATTTCCGTTTCACCGGACGCCTGATGAAGGGAGACAGCGATGGACATTCATAAAAAACAGCAGCTGCGCCGACTGAGCGTTCTGGCGGGCGGCGGACTGGTTTGCGCGTTGATTGTCGCCGCCAACCTGTTTTCGCTTCAGGTCATCCACGGCGATGACTATGCGGGCCGGGCAAAGCACCTGTTTACCTATACCAGCACCTCGGCCGCCTCGCGCGGCGATATCCTCGACCGCAACGGTCAGACACTGGTCACCAATACGACCGTTTACGGCCTGCGGATCACCTATGCGTTCTGGGAGAAAAAGGGACAGAATGACCGCATTTTACAGCTTGTCCGCCTGATTGAGGCGGACGGTGCGGAGCGCAACGACACCCTTCCGATCTCCTCGGGACAGTACGGCTCGTTTGCCTTTACAAAGGACAGCAATACGTCTGATTACAAGAGCATGCGCCGTTTCGGTGCAGGCGAAAAATGGGCGGAGGATCTGAACGCGGACGGCGTCATTGCCGCGCTGCGCGAAAAATACGAGGTGGATTCCGATCTGGACGCGGCAGACGCGCGCAAAATTGTCGGCATCCGCTATCAGATGGATCAGGAACAGTTTTCGCTGTACAACGCGTTCAGCCTTGCGGGTGGCATTTCCAAGGATCTGGTCGCACGCATCAGCGAGCAGCACGAGCGATTCCCCGGCGTGGAGGTGGAGACGCGCGCAGAGCGCGATATTCAGACGGAATATGCCGCCAATATTCTCGGCTATGTCGGCCCGATTTTCTCCGAGGACTGGGAAAAATACAAGGAGGAAGGATATTCCATGAACGCGAAGGTCGGCAAGACCGGCGCGGAGAAGGCTTTTGAGGAATATCTGCGCGGCACAGACGGCGAGCGGGCGATTGAAACCGACTCGCGCGGCAATGTGGTCAGCGAAAAGGAGACCGTCGAGGCGCAGTCGGGCAACAATGTTGTGCTGACGCTCGATCTCGGGCTGCAGAAGGCCGCGGAGGAGTCGCTTGCGCGGCAGTGCCGGAGCATCAGCGGCGCGGGCGGCGGCGCGGCGGTGGTCATCGACGTGAAAAACGGAGAGATTCTCGCGCTCGCCAACTATCCGACCTACAACCTCAAGACGTTCAACGAGGATTACAACAAGCTGAGTCAGGACAAGCTGACGCCGCTGCTCAACCGTTCGATTGCGGGCACCTACGCACCCGGCTCGACGTACAAAATCTGTACGGCTGTGGCGGGTCTGGAAAGCGGCGTGATTGACGCAGACACGAAGATTTACGACGAAGGCATCTACACATATTACAAGGATTATCAGCCGCGCTGCTGGATTTTTTCCTCGACCGGCGCCGGTCACGGCTGGGAGGACGTCACGACAGCCATTCAGGATTCGTGCAACTATTTCTTCTTTGAGACGGGACGCCTGCTCGGCGGCGACAAGCTGGAGAGCTACGCGTCGAAGTTCGGCTTCGGCGACTACACCGGTCTGGAGCTTTCGGGAGAGAAGAAGGGACGCATCGCGGGACCCACCGCGCGCGCCGCGGCCAGGAAAAACGATTCCTCGCTGCGCGAATGGTCGGGCGGCGACACGCTGCAGGCGGCCATCGGACAGGGCGACAACGCCTTTACGCCGCTGCAGCTCGCCAACTACTGTGCGGCGATTGCGTCGAGCGGCACGCAGTACGAGGCGCATCTGCTGCGCTCGGTCAAGGCATACGACTATTCCGACACGGTTTACACCAAGGAGAGCAAGGTGCGCGCGACCATCGAGGCGAAGGACACCACATGGAAGCTGGTGCACGAGGGCATGGCGAAGGTAACGACAGAGGACGGCACGGCGGCGACCGTGTTCCAGGATTATCCCATCAAGGTCGCCGGCAAATCGGGCACCGCGCAGGTCACCGGAACCGAGCGCGACAACGGCCTGTTTATCTCCTATGCGCCGTATGAGGACCCGCAGATTGCGGTCTGCGTCGTCATCGAGGGCGGCGATTCGGGCAACAATGTGGCGCCGGTTGTGCGGGATATCTACAACAGTTATTTCTACGCGCGCAGCCATTCGGACCCGACCGCGGATGACACCGGAAATTACGACGTCATTTCCTGACGGCAACCACGCAAATCGGTCGGTATGACGAAAAAACAGCCGGTAAAATTGTCGCATTTGTGACAAGTGTGAAAAAAGATAACAGAACCACTTGTGTAAAACCGGGAATTGGTATATAATTTTTTTAATTGGCAGGAGGAGTTATGACGAAGACCATTATCATTGCATCCGGCAAGGGAGGCACGGGAAAAACCTCGCTGGCGGCGGGCGTGTCCGCGGCGCTGGCGGCACGGGGACGGAAGGTCCTTGTGATTGACGGGGATTCCGGCCTGCGCAATCTGGATATCGTGCTCGGCATGAGCGACCGCGTGGTATTCAGCTTCGCCGATGTGGCTTCCGGCATGATTCCGCTGATGGAGGCGGCAGCACGCCACCCGTCGCTGGAACAGATCTTTCTGCTCACCGCACCGGCGGAGCCGCTGGCATCGGACGCCCTGACGGAGGACGGCATGCGCCGTCTGCAGCAGCAGGCGTGTGACGCGGGCTTTGACTTTATCCTCATCGACGGGCCGGCAGGTCTGGCGGAGGAATTTCGGGCATTTGCCGCGATTGCGCAGGAGGCGATTGTCGTCACCTGCGGCGGAGGCGGAAGCCTGCGCGGTGCGGAGCGCATGGCGCGCGTGCTGGAGGATGACGGCGTACCGCAGGTGCGCCTTGTGGTCAACCGGATTCGCCGCAGACTGATTCACCGCGGTGCGATCGGAACCGTCGATGACGCGATGGACGCCACCGGACTTTGCCTGCTGGGCATCGTGCCGGAGGACGAGGAGGTTTCCGTGTATGCCGGACTGGGCATGCCGGTTGCATCCGAACGGCGGCGCAGCGCGGCGACGGCTTATCGCAACATTGCGCAGCGTCTGGACGGCGAGGAGACACCGCTTCTGCGGCTGTAACAATGAGAAACAGCAAGTCTATGTATGGCAATAGAGTGGGAACTGTATGGAGGAAGGTAGGTGTCTGAGCTTTGAATATTGCATTGATTGCACACGATAAAAAGAAGGAGCTGATGGTTCAGTTCTGTATGGCATACTGCGGCATTTTGTCGAAGCACCATCTGTGCGCCACAGGAACGACCGGAAAGCTGGTGGCCGAAGCGACCGGACTGAACATCGAAAAGTATCTGGCCGGCATGCAGGGCGGTGAACAGCAGATCAGTGCACGCGTGTCGTATAACGAGATCGATATGGTACTGTTCTTCCGCGATCCGAACTCCAACAGCGAGTACGAACCGGATCTTCATTCCCTTGTCCGGCTGTGTGATATGCACAACATTCCGATTGCCACCAATGTGGCGACGGCGGAAATGCTTGTGCTCGGTCTGGACCGCGGCGACTTGGACTGGCGCGATATCGTCAATCCGAAGCCGAAAAGATAAAGATAATCAGGCGGTTGCTCAACCGCCTGTTTTTCGTGGCCGCAATTTTGTTCGCGGCAGCAACAATAGAGAAAGGAACCACCGATTTTTATGGCAGATTTCATCAAAGCCCCCAAGGGCACCAAGGACATCGTTCCTTCTGAGGTATATAAATGGCATTATGTGGAAGGTGTGCTGCGCACGATTGCGATGGAGTACGGCTTCGAGGAAATTCGTTTCCCGAATTTCGAGCACACCGAGCTGTTTAACCGCGGCATCGGCGACACGACGGATGTCGTGCAGAAGGAAATGTATACCTTTGAGGACAAGGGCGGACGCTCGGTTACGCTGCGTCCGGAGGGCACGGCTTCTACCGTCCGGGCATATCTGGAAAACTCGCTGTACGCGAAGGGACTGCCGTTCAAGGGCTACTATATTGTGCCCAACTACCGCTATGAAAACGTGCAGAAGGGGCGTCTGCGCGAGCACCATCAGTTCGGCGTCGAGGTGTTCGGCGCGCCGACGCCGGCGACCGATGCGGAGATTATCTCCCTCGCGGACACCGCGCTCAAGCGCCTCGGCATTCACGAGGTGAAAGCGCACATCAATTCCATCGGCTGCCCCCACTGCCGTCCGAAGTACTATTCGGCGCTGA
>DJXF01000075.1 GCA_002449635.1 Clostridiales bacterium UBA7011
CTCTGACCCGTTCGTTCCCGGAGCGCGCCAAGAGCCTGTTCGCAAAGTCCGAGGACGTTTCCATGGCACGCTATCAGCACCTGCTGGATCTCCAGAAGATGTACGGCGGCGAGCAGTAATTTCCCTGTCTCATTCAAACAGACACACATCGCATCCGGCGGCAGGCTGCCGCCGGATGTTTTTTTATTTTTCGCCGCATTTTTTTGCCGGAATCGCCGCAATCCGCACCTTTTATGGTATACTATACCCATCCAAGGACAGGAGGTTGTTTTTGATGAAGCAGTTTCGTTTTGTTTTTCTCGTCATGTGCCCCGACTATGACAGCGCCGTACACCGCACGGAGCTGGAATCCCCCCTCTGCAAAAGCATCATGATCGGCGTGAAGGACCTCGATGACGCCTGCGCACAGGCAAAGCAGCTCGCCGATGCGGGCGAGGTGCAGAAAATCGAGCTGTGCGGCGCATTCGGTACATCGGGCGCGCAGGCCGTGCGCGATGCCGTCGGTGACGGCGTCATCGTCAGCTATATCGTCGATCTCGCGTAATTATCCCCCTTTTTCATATTTTTTCCAATCCCCTTACATTTTTGTACGATTGAATGAATGAATAAATCTGCACTTTCCCCCAGACAACTTGTGTTTCACGCGGCCGTGTTTGCCGCGCTGGTCGCCCTGACCCTGTATCTTCTGCTGCGCGGGCAGGATTTGTCCGAGCTGTTTTCCGTCCTGCGCGGCGCACGGGCGGTTTTCCTGCTGCCCGCCATCGGCTGTATGTGTATTTTTCTGCTGTGCGAGGCGTGCAACCTGCGGCGCTGTCTGCATCTGTTCGGCTGCTCCTGCACCGCGCCGCAGGCGGTCAGCTATGCGCTCACCGGCTATTTTTTCAGCTCGATCACACCGTCCGCCAGCGGCGGCCAGCCCATGCAGCTGTACGCGATGTACCGCGACGGGATTCCCCCCTCCTGCGGCACGCTCGCCCTGCTCACACAGTTTTCCTGCTTTCAGTTTGTGACGGTCAGCTTTGCCGCTGCCGGATTCTGTACCCAATTGATGCGGCTGAATCGCGAAGTCGGCAATTTCCGCTATTTCTTCGCGGCCGGCGCGGGTGTCAATGTCCTGCTGCTCGCGGTTACTCTGACCGCGGTGTTTTCGCGCCGTCTGTCCGCCGCACTGCTCGGCGGGCTCAGCCGCCTGCTGCGCGCCCTGCACATCAAAAAAGCAGAGGCAATTTCGCACAGCCTGCAGGAGCAGCTCGCACTGTATCAGCAGAGCGCCGTCACGCTGCGGCGCAGCAAAGGCACCGTCTGCCGCATGCTTGCCGTGACCGTCGTGCAGATTGCCGCCTTTTACAGCGTTCCGTGCTGGATTTCTCTGTCTCTCGGCCTTCCGCCGCGCGGATTCTGGGCGATCTTTGCGACGCAGGCGATTGTGCATGTGACCGTCTCCGCCCTGCCGCTGCCCGGCGCCGTCGGCGCAAGCGAAGGCGCTTTTCTGCTGCTGTTTCGCGGTCTGTTTCCGCGCGGCGCGCTGCACGACGCGATGCTCCTCAGCCGCGGCGTCGGCTTTTATCTGTTTGTCGTGCTCAGCGGCTGCGGCGTCGCCTTTCGCGTGCTGTTTCTGCGGAAAAAGCCCGGCACCCCGGGCAGGCGCTGAGCCTTCGGGGGCTTTTGTACCCGATTTTTGGGCAAAAAAAGAACAGCGAAGCGGACTGAACGCCAGCCGTTTCGCTGTTTTTTCGTCTGTTTTGGAACTTACATCGTGTAGACCTTGATGGTCTCATAGACCTCATAGGCCTGCTTCATAGTCGCCATCTGCGTGCCGGGCAGCTTTGCGGATGCCGTGCCCATCGCAACGGCAAACTTTGCCAGCTCCTCATTGGACATGCCCTGATTGTACGCGTGTGCAATGGCGCCGACCATGGCGTCGCCGGAGCCGACGGCGCTCTTGTCTGCCGGACCCGCCTCCGCGACGAGGTACAGCGGCTTTTCATCGGGGAACAGGAAAATCGCACCGTTCGGGCCGAGCGACGCACAAACCGTCTGTGCGCCCTGCTCCATCAGCGGTTGCGCGCTGACCAGTGCCTCTTCCGGGTCATGCGTGCGCGGATTGCCGGTCAGCTTTGCCAGCTCTGTGGTGTTCGGCTTGATGAAATCCGGCTTGTACGGCAGCACATGTTTCAGTGTATCGCCGTCGCAGTCGACGAGCAGCGGGCAGCCCGCTTTTTTGATGATGCGGATGATTTTGAGATACTGCTTGAGCTTCATGCCGCGCGGCACACGTCCGCAAAGCACGAACAGATTCTGCGGATCGAGATACAGCTCCAGCTTTTCGATAAACCGAAGATAATCGTCGTCCATGACCTCCGCGCCTGACTCGTTGAGGTCGGTATGGCTGCCGTCGGGATGTACAATCTGTGTGTTGACACGGGTCTCGCCTGCGACATCCGTGAAATCGTGCATGATGCCGAGCGCGGTCAGTCCGTCCTTGAGCGAACGGCCGTTGTTGCCGCCCGTGAAGCCCATCGCAATGCTCTCTCCTCCGAGCGAGCGAATGGCGCGCGATACGTTGATTCCGCGTCCGCCCACCTCGACGTAGCTCTGGGAAACGCTGTTCACGCCGCCAAATTCGATCGGTTCGTCAACAATCAGCGTGCGGTCGATGGCCGGATTCAGCGTTATCGTTATAATCATAGGTGAACCCTCCTGATTTTTGCAAAAAAATATGTGTACGGTTTCCCGTCCTTCCTCTCATACTATTTTACAAAAATTATGTGGCATTGTAAATGGAAAACGCAAAAGAATTCCCGTTTTTTCTGTGAACATTTCACATTTTAACGACATCGTCATCCCGGTTCTCCCGCCGCGCGGCAAATGCGGCGCGCATCTGACGCAGGCGCTGTCACTCGGTTCCGTGCGGGTCTTCCTCCGCCGCATAAAGCTCCTGCCGGATGACGCGGAACATGTCCTCCGCCATGTGCAGGATCGCGTACTCCTGCGTCTCGGTAATCTGAAACGGAAGATCGGTGGGGTAGCGTGTTTCAATGTAATAGTTGTTGAGCGCGGCGCTCTCGTCCAGATACTCCACAAACCGGTCGTCACACATCGCGGCCTGCCTGCACAGGAAGGTCAGGTTGTGCCCGTCAAAATGCCGGCCGGTGCGAAACAGCAGATACCCCTTGAGCGCCTTTTCAATCGCCTGCTGACAGTGGAATGCGACGGCCATTCTGTCCCCGCCCCATGTCAGCAGAATGCGCGCGCTTTGCAGATCGCCGAGCGCCTTTTCCAGCCATTTGTAATAATACCGGCTGTCCTCGTTGCCTTTACGGCGTCTTGTCATACAAAATCGTTCCCTTTCTCTCTATCGCAGACGCGTAGCTGCCGGCATCCTCCAGCAGCTCCTCCCACTCCTCTGTTGTGTACAGCAGGAACTGTACGGGAATCGGCACATTTACCTCGAGATACAATCTGCGCAGCAGGGTGCGCTTGTCGCAGTCATCCACAATCACGCACAAATCCGCCGCCTTGAGGTCATGGCTGCCCGCCACAACCTTTTCGCCGTACAAAATGACGCGGCGCGGCTGACACCTCTGCAGAATGATATCCAGAATATCGCTGATTTTCATAGCAATCCTCTCCTGTCATCGCATATCAAAGCGAAGAAAACTGTACCTTCGCCTGTACCTTTTCCGTTTCACCGTCAAATGCCGAGACGCACAGCGCGCCGTCCGCATTCTGTCCGCGGGCAAGCGTGAGGGTGGTGCCGCAGGTGGACTCGGAAATATAATTCACCTGCATCTGGGAGACCCACCGCGATTCGTCCTCCTCCAGACCGAACGCGTCCGACAGAATGTCCACTGCCTTGACGTTGTTCAGATGGCGGTTGACGTCGATGTCGCTGTACCGCACGACGCGGTCAAAGCACGGCGTCAGCTGCTCCGCGCGGATGGCGCGCAGCGTTTCCGGTTTTCCCACAATCTGATCTTCAAAGGTCATGCCGAGCGCCTTCGGGCGCAGCAGGCGGTGCGACTGCACATCGACAATCGCCCACACGGTGACCGCGCCGCCCAGCTCGGTGCCGTCCGGCGCGCAAAAGACATAATCGCGGTACCACGCCGCGCCGTGCAGCTGACGCGGCCATGTGCGGATCCGCACGGTCTCATACGAGCGCAGCGGCCGGCTGAGCGTGTATTTCAGGCGGGACAGCACAAAGATACCGCCCTTTTCCGCCACAATCTGTGAAAGCCCCATTTCGGCGGCATGCCGTGTGGCCAGATCCTGCATAAAGTCGACCACTGCAGACGGCCGCGCGATGCCGCGTGCGTCAATCTGCCCGATATCGAGCACATAATCCTTTGTCATTTCTATTTCGGGCATATTTTCATTCCTCCTGAACGATTCTTAATATCTTTCAGTATACCCCATCTTCCGCGGAAAGGAAAGGGCGTTTTTGCCGGAAACCGTCCGTTGCGCATTGCCCTGTGCGGGAAAGTGTGCTACACTGAGAAGGCATCAGAAAGGACGTGTTTTCATATGAATTTGACGATAGAGCCGGTTTCCGCAGACGAAATCGACACCCTCGCCGCACTGGCGAATGAAATCTGGCATGAATTTTTTCCGGTCATTCTCTCCGAGGAGCAGATCAATTACATGGTGGAGAAATTCCAGTCCGCGCCGGCAATGCGCGAACAGCTGACCGCGGGCTACCTCTATTATTTCGTGCGCGGAGACGGCGAGCTGCTGGGCTATATCGGCATTCATCCGGAGGAGGAGCTGCTGTTTCTCAGCAAGCTGTACCTCAAAAAGCAGGCGCGCGGCCACGGCTTCGGCCGCCGCATGATCGACTTTGTCGCGCAGCAGGCACGCGCGATGGGAAAATCCGGCGTTTATCTCACCGTAAACCGCAGCAACGCGGGCAGCATCGCCGTATATCATGCCACCGGCTTTGAAACCGTGCGCACACAGGATGCCGATATCGGAAACGGCTTTGTGATGGACGATTATGTCATGCAGCTTTCGGTATAATCCGCACCCTGTCCCGCGTAGGATGAAGCGAGGACAGGAGGGTTGTCTATGAAAAAACTGTTCGCACTCACCATACTGTTTGTCGCGCTCGCGGCGGGCATTGTCCGGTATGCCGGCGGCACCCTGCCGCTGCCCGATGTCCGGAAGCTGCCGCAGCTTCTCAAGCAGGCGGAGGACATGCTGCCCGAACCCGAAGCGCAGCCGAAAGCGGCACGCCGTTCGAGTCAGATGGAGCAGACGGATACCGGAAAGGCGCTGCAGGCCGCAGCGGAAACGCGCGCCCTCTGGGTTGCGACAGCGTATGCCATCGACTACCCTGCCGAGCCGACCGCCGATGCGGACACGCTGCGCGCACGCTGTGATGACATGCTGGACGCGGCACAGGCAGCGGGCATCAACACCATCTATTTTCAGGTGCGTCCGGCAGCCGACGCGCTGTATCCCTCGAAACGGTTCCCGTGGAGCCGCTATCTGACCGGAACCTGCGGCCAGGCGCCCGAGGGCGGCTTTGACCCGCTCGCCTGCTGGACCGAACAGGCGCACGCGCGCGGCATGAAGCTGGAGGCGTGGATCAATCCCTACCGCATCTGCGCCGGGGAACACGCGAAAAGCGACTTTTCCTCCCTGCCCGACAGCTCTCCCGCCAAGCAGCACCCCGACTGGGTGGTGCGCTGTGACGGCGGCTATTACTTCAATCCCGGCCTGCCGGAAGTGCGTCAGCTCATCTGTGACGGCGTGGAGGAAATTGTCAAAGCGTACGACGTCGACGGCATTCAGTTCGACGACTATTTCTATCCCTCCCCGTCCTTTGACGACGCGGACACCTATGCCGCGCACGGCGGCGGGGAAAACCGCGACGACTGGCGGCGCGAAAATGTCAACCGGCTCGTGCAGGCCGTCGGGGAGACCGTACACCGCTCCGCAAAAAATCCGGTGTGCGTCTTCGGCATCAGCCCGTCCGGCATCTGGCGCAACAAGGGCGTCAACGTCTTCGGCGGCAGCGACACCCACGGCTATGAGCACTACACCTCGTCCTATGCCGATTCGCTCAAATGGATCAAAAACGGCTGGATTGACTACATCTGCCCGCAGATTTACTGGGAAATCGGCGACGAAGCCGCGGATTTCGACACGCTCGCCCGCTGGTGGGCGCGGCAGGTGCAGGGCACGCAGGTCCGGCTTGTGCTCGGTCTCGCCGCGTATAAAATCGGCAGCACGGAATACACCGATGTGTGGCGCACCGACGGGTGTGCGGAAATCGCGCGGCAGCTCGATCTCGCGCACAGCATCGACGGCATTGACGGCTGCGCCGTGTTCAGCGCGCGCAATCTCACCGCGACGGACGGTCTGTCCGACGTCCTGCGGCAGGCGTGGACACAGTGAGCGCCTCCCCCCTGACAGCCGAAAGCCGCCGCAGCAACATTGCTGCGGCGGCTGTTTTGATGCCCTATTCGATGTCCAGCTCAATCGGCTCATCCAGATGCTCCGACACATATTTTCCGTTCTTTTTCCGCTGTCTGACGCATTCCGTCAGCAGATATTCGATCTGCCCGTTGACCGAGCGGAAATCGTCCTCCGCCCATGCGGCAATGGCGTTGTACAGCTGCTCGGACAGCCGGAGCGGCACCTGTTTCTTTTTTCCCGCCATATCAATACAGGCTTCCCGTATTTACAATCGGCTGGGTATCGTGGTTGCCGCACAGGACGACGAGCAGATTGGAAACCATCGCCGCCTTGCGCTCCTCGTCGAGCTCCACGACCTGATTTTCGTTCAGGCGTTCGAGCGCCATTTCCACCATGCCGACCGCGCCGTCGACGATCATCTTGCGCGCGTCAATGATGGCGGAAGCCTGCTGCCGCTGCAGCATGACCGCTGCGATTTCCGGCGCATAGGCGAGATAGGTGATGCGCGCTTCGAGCACCTCGAGTCCCGCGTCGGACACCTTTTTCTGAATTTCATCGCGGATGCGTGCGGCGACAATCTCGCTCGAGCCGCGCAGACTGCCCTCATCCGCCACACCGTCACCGGTGGTATCCACGTTCGGCGCGACATCGTAGGGATACAGCCGCACAATATCGCGCAGCGCACTGTCGCACTGCAGCGACAGATATTCCTTGTAGTTGTCCACATGGAATACCGCCTTTGCGGTGTCCGTGACACGCCACATGACAGCGATGCCGATTTCCACCGGATTGCCCAGGCAGTCGTTGATTTTCTGGCGGCTGTTGTTGAGCGTCATGATTTTCAGCGAAATTTTCTTATTGGTTCCCTCGAGGGAGACACCGCTCTTGTCCAGTGCGATCTGGAGCTTTGAGCCGCCGCTGTCGACATCCCCGCTCTGGTTGAGCTTGGTCCGGGCGGCGGGATTGACGCTGGTGCAGAACGGATTGACAAAGTAAAAGCCCTCGCCCTTGAGTGTGCCGATGTATTTTCCGAACAGGGTCAGAACCAGCGCCTCCTGCGGCTTAAGCACCTTCAGGCCGAGCAGCGGAATCCAGCCGACCGCCAGCCACGCGATGCCGATCACCATCAGAATCAGGCTGAACGCGCCCCCGCTCCCTTCCAGACGGACTGCGGAAAAGACGGTGACCGCAATCGCCAGTGCATACAGCGCGAGAATGGCCGCGAGTGCCGCCGCGCCGTTTTTTCTGTGCTTGAGAACCTTCTCTTTCATCGGAATTCCCTCCTCGTTGTTGATGGGTTAATGATATCACTTTGATATCAGGATGTCAACAGTTTTTTCCTCATCCGGCAGAATTTTCCCGCCGCGTCCGCCCTCACCCCGATTGCCCCGATGTCATACAATGGCAGTGAGAGCCGCGCAGGCTCAATCTTTTACAGAAAGGAAGCGTGAGGCTATGGCCGAGGGAAAGTCGAACGGCTCCAAGCACGCGGTCACACCGCAGTGCCCACAGTCCGGTCCGGGCTTTGTCATGAATTACAATCTGCTCGCGCTGGCGATGGGCTTTGTCCCCGATCAGATCTGGCAGAACATCTATAAAGACGATGTCGCACTGTCGCGCGGCACGATCTTTGCGGATTTGGATAAGCCGTTTATCGGAGAGGAGGCGGTTCCCTGTGACTGAGAAGGAGCAGGCGATGCAGGAAATCCGCCGCCGCCACTTCGCCGCGATTGACGCCGGCATGTATCTGGACGGTCATCCGGATGACGAAACCGCGCTGCAGTATTTCCGCACGATGTGCAGGCAGAAGAAGCAGGCGGAGGAGACCTATGAGAAGAATTTCGGTCCGCTGCGCATGAGCACCGCCGGCGGCGGAAACAAATGGAACTGGATTGACGAGCCGTGGCCGTGGGAGGTGAAATAAACCATGTGGGATTATGAGAAGAAACTGATGTATCCGGTACGCATCCGCCGCCCCGACCCGTCGATGGCAAAGCTGATTATCACGCAGCTGGGCGGTCCGGACGGCGAGCTGGGCGCAGCGACGCGCTATCTGAGCCAGCGCTTTGCGCAGCCGTACGCGCAGGGCAAGGCAATTCTGACCGACATCGGCACGGAGGAGCTCGCGCATTCCGAGATGATCGGCGCGATTGTCCATCAGCTGACCCGCAATCTGACGCCGGAGCAGATCAAAAAGAGCGGCTTCGACGCCTATTTTGTCGACCACACGACCGGCGTGTATCCGCAGGCGGCGAGCGGTATGCCGTTCAGCGCGGCGACGCTGCAGTCCACCGGCGACGCGCTTGCGGACCTGTTTGAGGATATGGCGGCCGAGCAGAAGGCCCGCCTGACCTACGACAACCTGCTGCGCCTGATCGACGATCCGGATGTGCGCGACCCGATCAAGTTCCTGCGCGAGCGCGAGATCGTGCATTTCCAGCGCTTCGGCGAAGCTCTGCGCAATGTGCAGGAAAATCTGGATTCCAAGAACTATTACGCCTACAACCCGTCGTTCGACGTGTCCTGTACCCGCAGAAAGAAGTAACTTTCCAACCCGCGCCGGCAGCTCACCGCGAAGCTGCCGGCCTTTTTCCGTTCCGGCGCGCCCCTCCCGCAGCCGTATTTTGCATTGTATTTCCGCGGACGGCATGGTATAATAACGAAAATTGCAGAACAGGCGCGGCCTGTGCTGTAATTCCGGTCAATGGAATAAAAAAACTGCCGGTGCCTCTGCCTGCGGCAGGCTGCGCGGCGCAGAGGGTAAAAGGGAAACAGGTGCAATTCCTGTGCGATCTCGTCACTGTAATCGGCGAGCGGAAGGCAAATGTGCTGCGGCACGGCCACTGACCTCCGGTCGGGAAGGCCGCCTGAAGCGATGACCCGTGAGTCAGGAAACCTGCCGGCTGTTTGGTACAGGAATGATGTTCCCGATCACGAGGTATTGATCGTACCGGCTCAGACACTGTCTGCGGACAGGGTCTCATTGGCGTCGCTCTTTCCTCGCTGCGGGAGAAAGAGCTTTTTCTTTTTTTCACAGCGGGTCGGCCCGACGGCTTTCTGCACCTCCGAAGTGTCCATTGGCAAAAACACCACAATCAAGGAGGGTCACACAAATGAAAAAACTGACCGCTGTACTGCTCACCGCTCTGCTGGCCGGCTGTGTTCTGCTGGCCGCCTGCTCGTCCTCCGGCAAGGACAATTCCGCCGCCGGCTCGGGCACGCCTGCCGTTTCCGGCTCGGCAAGCACCGCCGCTGCGGATGCCGATGAGGAGGAGAATTACAACACCGGCGATGCGTCCAAGGACAACGTCCGCAATCAGGACGGCATCGGGGACAAGGAGCTTCTGGTGCTCAGCTTCGGCACGAGCTTCAACGACAGCCGCCGCCTGACCATCGGCGCGATTGAGGGCGATCTGGAAACCGCGTTTCCGGATTATTCCGTCCGCCGCGGCTTTACCGCGAATATCATCATCGACCATGTGGAAAAGCGCGACGGCGTCAAAATTGACGATGTCAAGGCTGCGCTCGACCGCGCCGCCGACAACGGCGTCAAGACACTGGTCGTACAGCCGACCCATCTGATGAACGGTCTGGAATATGCCGATCTGGAAAAGGAAGTCGCGGACTATTCCGATTCGTTCGAGCAGATTGCCTTCGGCAAGCCGCTGCTCAGCAGTGACGACGACTTCAAAAAGGTCGAAAAGGCGATCACCGACTGGACAAAGGAATATGACGACGGCAAGACCGCCATCTGCTTTATGGGTCACGGCACCGAGGCGGATTCCAACGCAGTCTATCAGAAAATGCAGGATCTGCTGACAAAGGACGGCTTTGCAAACTACTACGTCGGCACCGTCGAGGCGACGCCTTCGCTCGACGACGTTCTCGCCAAGGTCAAGGCCGGGAACTATGAGCGCGTTGTGCTCGAGCCGCTGATGGTTGTCGCGGGAGATCACGCCAACAACGACATGGCAGGCGACGAGGACGGCTCGTGGAAAAAGACGTTTGAGGACGCCGGCTACAAGGTCGAGTGTGTGCTGCGCGGTCTGGGCGAAAACGAAGCGATTCGTCAGATCTATGTCGAGC
>DJXF01000001.1 GCA_002449635.1 Clostridiales bacterium UBA7011
AACAGATTTTTGCAGGAAAGAAAAAAGCACCCGGCCGCAGCCGGATGCTTTGAACGGATTACATTGAGGGCATCGGGGATTATGGTTCGTCGGACTCCTCCGGCTCCGGTCCGCCGGAGAACGGTTTGAGCATCATGCAGACATGTCCGTCGGTCTCATCCAGGGTGACAACGGCGGTCTCCGCCTGCCACGAGCCGTCGGCGGACGGCTTGCGCTCCACAAGCTCGGTCACGGTTTTCTCCAGCTCCGCGCGGGAGACGGAAGAAGGGAAGCTGACGTCAATATCGGAGACGTCGCCGTATTCATCATAGTTCACATCAAAGGTGATGTCTGCGCCGTAAACCGTGCCTTCAAATGTGCGCTGCCGCAGAGAGCCGTCCGCACCATACTTCTGCTTTTCGCCGTCGCCCAGCAGCTCCGTGACGCCGATATCCGGCGTGCCGATGAGCGAGAACAGCATATTCAGATGCATGGTATCCTCTTCTTGCTGCGTCAGGGCGCCGGCAGCTGCGGGAGCAGAGCCTGCCGCGGCATCCTTCTTTTTTCCGCAGCCGGACAGCGGGCAGAGCAGCAGGGAACCGGTCAGCAGGATACACAGAAAACGTTTCATGGAGACCTCCTTTTTCCGTGCCGAAACAGGGCGAAACCTCCGGTTTTCGGGCGGCGGCACGGGAATCATTCAGAATGATGCGCGGGATATTTTTATAAATTATCAGTCCGCGTATCATGATTATCATAGGACAAACCCGCTGCATTTGCAAGAGATTGTGAGGAAAAAGCCAAAATGATCTGGATTTGTAACCGCATTGCAAGCAAAAACGCGAAAAAATATTCGGGACAGTGGTGCTGTATCACTGCGAAAGAGTAAAAAATCGAGTGAATAATTATACATTTTCAGAAATAATTAAAAGTTTTTCTTGCATTCCTGCAAGAGCGGGCTTATAATAGGGTCATGACAAAAACAGGGGCGATAAAGCCGCAAAAACACATTTTTTGCGGTTTATACAAAACAAACGGCCCGTTTTGATGGAGGGTTATACAACATGGCAACAAAGGACATGAAAATTAAAAAAGCAGTTCTGGCATATTCCGGCGGTCTGGACACTTCTGTCCTGATTCCGTGGCTGAAGGAAAACTACGGCTGTGAGGTTATCGCGGTATCCGGCGACGTCGGACAGGGCACCGAGCTGGACGGTCTGGAGGAAAAGGCGCTCAAGACCGGCGCATCCAAGCTGTACGTCATGGATCTGACCAAGGAATTTGTCGATGACTATATTATCCCGACCATGAAGGCGGGCGCGGATTATGAGGGCTACCTGCTGGGCACCTCGTTCGCGCGTCCGATCATCGCGCGCCGGCTGGTTGAAATTGCCAAGAAGGAAGGCGCGGACACCATCGTCCACGGCTGCACGGGCAAGGGAAACGATCAGGTTCGCTTTGAGCTGGCGATCAAGGCATTCGCGCCGGAAATGCAGGTGCTCGCACCGTGGCGCTTCTGGGAGCTGGACAGCCGCGACAAGGAAATTGATTACGCGGAGGCGCACAACATCCCGCTGAAAATCAACCGCGAGACCAATTACTCCAAGGACAAGAACATCTGGCATCTGTCTCATGAGGGTCTGGATCTGGAGGATCCGGCAAATGAGCCGAAGTACGATGAGATTCTTGAAATGGGCGTTTCGCCGGAGAAGGCGCCCGACCATCCGACCTATGTCACCCTTCATTTTGAGCAGGGTGTTCCGACCGCGCTGGACGGACAGGAAATGGAGTCGGTTGCACTGCTGACCAAGCTCAATGAGCTGGGCGGCGCAAACGGCATCGGCCTGCTCGACCTCGTCGAAAACCGTCTGGTCGGCATGAAGAGCCGCGGCGTATATGAGACGCCGGGCGGTGCGATTCTGTATGCGGCGCACAAAAAGCTGGAGGAAATCACGCTCGACAAGGAGACCGCGCATTATAAGGCGCAGGTTGCAATGAAGTTCGGCGAGCTGGTATACAACGGTCAGTGGTACACCCCGCTGCGCAAGGCGCTCAGCGCATTTGTCGATGAGACACAGAAGACGGTCACCGGCGATGTCAAGCTGAAGCTGTACAAGGGCAACATCATTCCGGCTTCCGTCACCTCGCCGTACAGCCTGCACTCCGAGGCGATGGCGACCTTTGCCGCCGACGACGCCTACAATCAGGCGGATTCCGAGGGCTTTATCAACCTGTTCGGCCTGCCGCTCAAGGTGCGTGCCCTCAACGACATGAACCTGCAGAAGACAGCCGGCATGGAATTCCCGACGGTGGAATAACACGCAGAAAAGATCGGTACGATTGTCACAATCGGGCGGACACAGCTGTCCGCCCATTGTGTGTTTTTCAGGGCGATTGACCCTTTTCAGACAGAGCAAAAAAAGCGGGCGCAAAGGCCCGGAAAAGGAGGCCCATTATGAAGCTTTGGGCAGGACGTTTCCAGAAGGAAACCGATAACACAGTAAATGATTTCAACTCCTCCATTCAGTTTGACGGACGGCTGTACCGCGAGGACATCACCGGCTCGATTGCGCACGCGACTATGCTCGGCCGACAGGGGATTATTGAGGAGCACGAGGCGGAGAAAATTGTCTCCGGACTGAAGGAAATCCTCTACGATATTGAACACAACGACCTCGACGTATTCAATCCGGAATACGAGGATATTCACATGAATATCGAGGTCGCGCTGACGCAGCGCATCGGCGACACCGGCAAGCGGCTGCACACGGCGCGCTCGAGAAACGATCAGGTCGCGCTCGATATGCGCCTGTACGTCAAAAAGGAAATCTGCGAGCTGATGCAGCTGGCGGTTGACTTTGAAAAGGTGCTCGTGGAAAAGGCGAAGGAAAACCTCGACACGGTTATGCCGGGCTATACCCACCTGCAGCGCGCACAGCCGACCACATTCGGCCATTACATGATGGCGTATGCACAGATGCTGCGCCGCGACATCTCCCGCCTGAGCGACTGCTTTGCGCGCATGGATGAAATGCCGCTCGGCTCGGGCGCACTGGCATCGACGACGTATCCGATTGACCGCGATTTCGTCCGCGAGCAGCTGGGCTTTGCGCGCGTGACGGAAAACTCGCTCGACGGCGTTTCCGACCGCGATTACTGCATTGAGCTGATGAGCTGCCTGTCCATTATGATGATGCACCTGTCCCGCCTGTCGGAGGAGGTCATCTCGTGGTGCTCGTGGGAGTGGCGGTTTGCCGAGCTGGACGATGCGTATTCCACCGGCTCGTCCATCATGCCGCAGAAGAAGAATCCGGACGTCTGCGAGCTGATTCGCGGCAAGACGGGCCGCGTTTACGGCGATCTGATGACGCTGATGACGACGATGAAGGCGCTTCCGCTCGCCTACAACAAGGATATGCAGGAGGACAAGGAGTGCGTCTTTGACGCGATTGACACCGCGAAGCAGTGCCTCGAGGTATTTGCGCCGATGTTCCGCACGATGACGCTGCGCAAGAAGAACATGCGCTCGGCGGCAAGCCGCGGCTTTATCAATGCGACCGACTGCGCGGATTATCTGGTCAAGAAGGGGCTTCCGTTCCGCGACGCCTATATGATCGTCGGACGGCTGGTCAACACCTGTATCCGTGCGGAAGAGACGCTCGAGACGATGACGCTCAAGGATTTCGCCGCGATTTCCAACAAATTCGGGCCGGATGTCTATGACGCGCTCGACCTCAAGACCTGTGTCGAAGGCCGCGCGGTGATCGGCGGTCCCGCGCCGAAGGAGGTCACCCGTCAGATCGGACGCATCGAACGCTTCCTCGAAGAGGCGGAGGAGCAGCTGACCGATATGCGCGCCGAGCTGCGCACGTGACGGAGGCGGAAGTGATGAAACCAGTTGTTTATATAGACGGAAAAGAGGGAACGACCGGACTGCAGATTTTTGAGCGGCTCGGCTCCCGTGACGATATCGAGCTGATCCTCATCGACGAGGACAAGCGAAAGGATGCGCAGGAGCGCAAAAAGTATATTGACGCGGCGGACATCGTCTTTCTGTGCCTGCCGGATGCGGCGGCGCGCGAGGCGGTTGCGCTTTGCGGCAGCGACAGCACACGCTTCATCGACGCATCCACCGCACACCGCACCCATCCCGACTGGGATTACGGCTTTCCGGAGCTGTCCGAGGCGCACCGCGCGGCGATTGTGCGCTCCAAGCGCGTCGCAAACCCCGGCTGCCATGCCTCCGGCTTTATTTCCTCGGTGTATCCGCTGGTCAGACTGGGCGTGGTACCGGCGGATTACCCGCTGACCTGCTCGTCGCTCACCGGATATTCCGGCGGCGGAAAAAAGCTGATCGCGGAATATGAGGACCCGGACCGCGACCCGCGGCACGAATCGCACCGCATTTACGGGCTGAATCTCAGGCACAAGCATCTGCCGGAGATGACGCATGTGTGCGGGCTGCAGGCGGCACCTGTCTTTGCCCCCATTCTGGGCGATTTCTACAAGGGCATGGCGTCGACGGTGATGCTGCACAACCGGCTGCTGCCCGGCGCGCCGACCGCGCAGGAGATTCATGCAAGGCTGGCGGAATACTATGCGGGTCAGCAGATGGTGCAGGTGCTGCCGTTCGGCGGAACCGAGCCGGTCATCTACGCCGACACCATGGCGGGGCGCGACAGCCTGTCGCTGATTGTCTGCGGACATGAGGAGCAGACGATGATTACGGCGCTGTTTGACAACCTCGGCAAGGGCGCATCCGGCGCCGCGGTACAGAACATGAATCTGATGCTCGGCTTTGAGGAAACAGCCGGTCTGACCAAGTGAAACCACTGCGGCCGCCTGCGGACAGGCGGCGCTGAAACGGATAGAAAGGAATACACCACATGAAGAAGATCGAAGGCGGCGTGTGCGCCGCAAAGGGCTTCCGCGCGGCAGCCGTGCACTGCGGCGTCAAGGCGGGCAGCCCGCAGGAGAAGGATGATCTGGCGCTGATTGTCAGCGAATGCTGTGCGTCGACAGCGGCGACCTTTACCAACAACCGCGTCAAGGCGGCGCCGATTTACGTCTGCATGGAGCATCTGGAGGACGGCATCGCACAGGTGATCGCCGCGAATTCCGGCAATGCGAACGCCTGCGCGCCGCAGGGCATTGAAAACGCGCGCCGCATGGCAAAGGCGGCGGCACAGGCTGTCGGCGTGGAGGAAAATCTGGTTCTTGTCAGCTCGACCGGCGTCATCGGCCAGCAGCTGAATATCGAGGCGATTGAGGGCGGCATGGCGAAGCTGGCAGATCAGCTGTCGGAGGACGGCTCCGCTGCGGCGAACCGCGCGATTATGACGACCGATCTCGTCGAAAAGACGGCGGCAGTCGAATTTGACTGCGGCGGAAAGACCTGCCGGATGGGCGGCATCGCCAAGGGCTCCGGCATGATTCACCCGAATATGGGCACGATGCTGTGCTTTATCACCACCGACTGTGCGATTGATCCGTCCCTGCTGCGCGGCGCACTGCAGGATGCGGTGGCGCGCACGTTCAACCGCGTATCGGTCGACGGCGACACCTCCACCAACGACA
>DJXF01000003.1 GCA_002449635.1 Clostridiales bacterium UBA7011
TTTTCGCGGCCCTCTCGTTGAGTGCCTGACTAGATTACCACATTTCCCGCGCCGTGTCAACGAATTTCTCCTGTTTTTTTCACAAACATCCGGCAGATGCGTTCCGGCCCGTTCACCGTTTGTCCTGTTTCATCCGTCTGTGATGCTGCCGCGCCCCGCCGCAGCCATCACACTTTACTCGGGATAAGCCAGCTGTTCCGGCGTCCATCCCGCCAGCACGCGGGACATTTTCTCCGCGATGCGTTTTGCGCCCTCGAGGTCATGGGACAGATAGTTGCCGCACTCCGCCTTTGCCGAACCGGGAATCACGCCCGTAAAGTCACAGACAAACCGCATGGTCTGCTGCACCAGTGCAATCGCGGTTTCCGGCGACATGGAATCGCGCACCAGAAAATAAAAGCCCGTGCGGCAGCCCATCGGGCCGCAGTAGACGATGTCCGCGCTGTGCGCGGTGTTGCGCACATAGGTGGCAAACAGATGCTCAAAGGTGTGCAGGGCGGGCGGGTCGAGATATTCCCCGTGATTCGGCCGCACCATGCGGATATCATAGGTAATCACATCGCCGTCCACGCGTGAGGTATACATCCCCTCGGTCAGGGTATCATGATTGATACAAAAGCTTGCAATCCGCTTCACAATATTCCAGCTCCCTTGCGATTTTTTCTCCATTATACGGTATAATGATTGACGAATGCAACCCCGCTTTTTATAATAGAACCAGACAAAAAAGAGGCAGAAAGGAAGTACATCCTATGAAATGGGGTATTTTAGGCGCATTGGACGCCGAAATTGATTTGATTCGCAGCCACATGGCGATCACCGCGGAGACGCCGATGTTCGGCTCCGTGTTTTATGAGGGCACGGTTTCCGGCCGCGAGGTCGTGCTTGTCTGCTGCGGCGTGGGCAAGGTAAACGCCGCCGTGTGCGCCGCCACAGCCATCGGCCGGTTCGGCGCGGACTGCATTGTCAATGTCGGCATTGCCGGCGCCATGGCGCACGGTCTGCACATGCTCGATGTTGTCATCAGCAGCGAGGTCGGCTTCCACGATCAGGACGCCGTCATGCTGGATTATTACCCGAAGCGCGCCTTTTTCCCGGCGGATGCGGCGCTGTCCGCGCTGTGTGACCGCGCCTGCGCGGCGATTCCCGAGCTGAACGGACGCTGCCGTCACGGGCGCATTGTCTCCGGCGATCAGTTTGTCAACGACGCACAGCTGCGCCGGTCGATCAACGAGCGGTTTGCCCCCGCCTGTGTGGAAATGGAGGGCGCCGCCGTCGGACATGCCGCCTATATGTTCGGCAAGCCGTATCTCGTCATCCGCACCATGTCGGACGCGGCCGATGACGACGCCGATGAAACCTATGACAACTTTATCAGCGAAGCGGCGCAGACCTCCGCTTCCATCATTCTCAAAATGCTCGCGCTTTCGGCGGAATGAGCGCGTCCGGAAAAAGGAGTTCGGTACCTATGAAAATCTGCCAGTACTGCGGCAACCGCATCGAGGAAACGGACACGGAGTGTCCGGTCTGCCACCGTCCGATTCAGGAGGATTTCACGATTCCCAAGCATCCGGAAAACCGTCCGATGTGGAAATGGCTGTGCATTGCCAGCGCCGCGATTTCCGCCGCGTTTCTGATTGTCACCATCCGTGAGCTGCTCGCCGGCGGCGTCACGCCCTATGCCATCGGCGATCTCGCGTTTTTTCTGCTGACCGCGGCAGCCGGTGCGCTGTTTGGTTTTTTCTATCACCGTTCGATTTGAGGAAAGGAGGGAACGCAAATGAACACCGGTTCGGAAATGAAATTCGGTCTGCTTCTGCTGATTGCAGGTCTGGTCATCGTCTTTGTGACGCTGTGGTTTTTTGAGCGCATGTTCGCCCGCCGTCCGGGACGGGGCGCGGGACTGACCATGCCGATTCTGTTTTTTGTCATCTCTGTCATGTCTGTGGTGCAGGCCGCCCCCAAGGTATTCGGCGATCTGGAGCACGTCGGCGGGGTTGGCGGCGCCGTCGCCTCGCTTGTGCTTTCTTTTCTGATTGCGAATATCCCGACCGTCTGGGTATACTATGTCTATGTCCGCACGCGCCGGAAGATGGGCGAATATCCGTGGCCGCTGCGCCACCCGTCCGAAAAAAAATAAGACATACCGACCGCATCCGCCTTGTTTTTCCATAACCGGGGCGGATGCTCTTTTTCCGGCGTGCCGTCTTCCGGACGCTTTGTTTTTCAGGAGGAATGCTTTGTTTTTCACCTATGCCGATGATCTGCCGCCGGATGCCGGTTTTGCGCTGTATTCGCCGCCGCATCTGGCTGTGCTCGCACTCGCCGCCGCGCTGTGTCTGTCCGCGGTGCGCCGCCCGCTGTCCGAACGCACCTCCCGCGCACTCGGGCTCGCCATTCTGCTGTCCGAGCTGCTGCGCATGACCGTGTATGCCGGGATGGGCTGTCTGAACCGGTTTGAGCTCCCGCTGCACCTGTGCAGCCTGGCGGTCTTTCTCTGCGCCCTGCACAGCATCCGCAAACCGGACTGGCTCGGACAGACGCTGTATGCGCTCTGTCTCCCGGGCGCCTGTGCCGCCCTGCTGTTTCCCGACTGGGTGGTCTATCCGTTTTTCAGCTTCATCTCGCTGCACTGCTTTGTCTCGCACACGCTGATTGTGCTCTATATCGTCTCGGAAACTACCCGCGGCTCGATTCGGCCGCGCCTGTCCGCGCTGTGGAAGCCGATGCTGTTTCTGTGCGCAGCCGTCCCGCCGGTGTCTTTGTTCAACCGGCACTTTGGCACCAACTATATGTTTCTGCAGCTGCCCTCTCCCGGCTCGCCCCTGGTCGGGCTCGCGCAGCTGTCCGGCGGAAATCCGGCGGGATATCTCGCGCTGCTCATCGCGGCGGTCGCCGGCTGTATGGCCTTGATGGAGCTGCCGTTTGCGCTCGCGCACAGGCGGAAGCCCTGAACACACAAAAAGAACCGGCACCGCATTCGCTGCGATACCGGTTTTTTTCATGCGGCCCCGCGGTCAAAGCGCCGCGCGCCGCTGTTTTTTATTCAAAATCCGTGATATTGTGCGGTGTGACCGGCTGGAACGGAACCCAGATGATGCTCGGATTGCCCTTGTCCTGCTCGAAGCTGATCTCATTCATCAGCTCGGCCTCACTCACCAGATTGATCGCCGCCTGCACCGCGCCGGACGCCTGTGCAATCGCATTCTGATAGACCGTGCCGATCATCTCGCCGTCGCGAACCGCCTGCAGGCCTGCCGCCGTGCCGTCGACGCCGATAATCGCGACGCTGTTCGGGTCAATGTCATTCTGCCGCAGCGCCTCAATCACGCCGAGCGCCATCGCGTCGTTGTTGGCAATGATGCAGTCGACGTTTTTCATGTCCAGCCCGTCCGCGAGCAGAACCGCCATGTGCTCCATCGCCTTGCTGCGGTCATAACCGCAGTCCGCCGGCTCTGCCGCCGGTGTGGCCTGAATGCCCGCCGCCTCGAGCGCCTTGAGCGCGCCCTCGGAGCGTTTTTTCGTGTGCACCAGACCCTCGGTTCCCTTAAAGAGCAGGTAATTCACCGACGTCTTGTTCTCTCTCTTCAGATATTCGACGAGCTGTTCGCCCTGGAACGCGCCGCATTCGTCCTCATTCGAGCCGACATAGACATGGTTTTCGTCGAGCACGGACAAATCCTGCGGGATGCGGTTGACAAAGACCACCTTTGCCTCGCTCGCCGCCTGAACGACCTCATCCGCGCGCGCGTCATCCGCGAGCACAACGAGAATGGCCTTGGAGCCGCTCTCCGCCGCGGTCTGTACATACTGAATCTGTTTGTTCATATCGCCGCCGCAGTCGAACGACTCGATCGAGCATCCGCGCGCCTCCGCCGCCGCCTTCGCGGCCTGGTCGAGATAGGTCAGATATTCGTCCCTCTGCGACACGACCAGCGTCAGCTTTCCGCGGTAGGCCGTATCCTCGGCCGCCGCTGCCGTCTCCTCCTCCACGGGGGCGTTGAGCGGCGTAAATTTGGCGCAGCCGGTCATCGCCGTCATACAGCACACACCGGTGAGCAGTGCGGCCGTCCATTTTCTCCAATTCATCGAGAACTCCTCGCTTTCTCCTGTTTCATTCCAATGCGTTTCCTTTCAGTCACTACTATTATTGCACAGACTTTTTTTGTTGCAAGTCCATTTCCTGCCCTAAAATATACATTTTCTGCCCTTCCCGTATTTTTTTCGTTAAAAAAGCTGTTTTTCCGGCGATTTTCGCATAATTCAGGCGGTTTTCTGTGCAATTTTTTCGAATTTTGCCGCATCGCGCCGCGGATTTTTCGGGAAAACCGTGCAGGGAGGCGAACTGTGCCAGCCTCCGGCGGGCAGACGGGACCGCCGCGCAGACAAAAGGCGCACACCCGAAGGTGTGCGCCCGTATTCCACTCGATGTATTCTTTCAGATCATGCGAATGTGAGGTCATGCGAATTCCAATCAGAAGTAATCGGAAACATTGTCCGGCGTAACCTTCTCGAACGGAATCCAGATGATGCCCTTGTTGTTCTTGTCGGTATCATAGGAGATATCCTTGGTCAGCTTTTCACCGGTTGCCAGATTGATTGCCGCCTGCAGGCTTGCGGATGCCTGGCCGACTGCGTTCTGGAATACGGTAGCCGTCATGGTGCCGTCGGTGATTGCCTGGAGACCGGCGCCCGTGCCGTCGACGCCGACAACCTTGACCTTGGAAATATCAACATCGCACTGACGGAGGCC
>DJXF01000125.1 GCA_002449635.1 Clostridiales bacterium UBA7011
ATGGAATTGCTGCGCACATTGCAGCGCGAAATTGACGATTGACGCAAAAAAACACAGAAAAAAATGCACCGGAGACTTGAGGTGGCCCCCCAAACGTCAGACCAAAATCTAACGATGGGAGGTCGGTACACTCCGGTGCATTTTATATTGTCACAGACGTGCAATTTTGTCGCAGGCGGCCGAAAGGTCGGGAAGCTGTGCCTCCTCCAGTTTGCCCGCATCACAGGCGGAAGCCAGCGCCGGATCGATCGGCAGCTTTGCCAGAACATCCAGATGGTGCTCCCTTGCGATTTCATCGACATGGCTTTCGCCGAATACGGCAATCTTTTTGCCGCAGTCCGGGCACTGCACATAGCTGTAGTTTTCCACGATGCCGATAATCGGAATGTTCATCATTTCAGCCATTTTGACTGCCTTTGCGACGACCTCGGAAACCAGCTCCTGCGGCGAAGTCATCACGACAATGCCGTCAACCGGCAGGGACTGGAAGACCGTCAGCGGCACATCGCCCGTTCCGGGCGGCATATCGACGAACATATAGTCGATATCCTTCCAGATAATATCCGTCCAGAACTGCTGAACCGCGCCCGCAATGATCGGGCCGCGCCAGATCACCGGATCGCTCGCATTTTCCATCAGCAGATTGATCGAACAGACTTCAATGCCTGTTTTCGTCGCCATCGGATAGACGCCTTCCTCTGCCGCGCCGAGTGTGCCAGTCAGGCCAAAGCCCTTCGGAATGGACGGACCGGTAATATCCGCATCCAGAATGCCGCAGTGCGCGCCGCGGCGCTGCATCGCAATCGCCAGCATCGACGTGCACAGGCTTTTGCCTACGCCGCCCTTGCCGCTGACAACACCGATAACCTTTTTCACGCTCGACAGCGGATGCGGCGCCTTGAGCAGGGATTCCGGCTCACCGCAGCTTCCGCCGCAGCTCTCACAATCATGATTGCATCCCATGTTTGTAAACTCCTTTCAGCCGCCGCAGTCCAATCCATGCGGCGGTAATCTTTCATACACAATAGTCGTTTTATTATACCATATTCCGCCCGATTTGCAAGACAGACGCATCAAACGCGCGCTCCGTCGTTCTCGGAACCATCCGATTGACGGCGGCTTCCGCCGCTGCACAGTCTGCCGTGCACCGCGCAGATGCCTGCTGCGGCCACGAGATAAAGGAAAATCTGCGGCAAAAACACATAGCGCGGCTGAACCTCAACCAACAGGAAAACGGTGAAAAATGCCAGCACCGTCATCGGCGGCAAAACAGCGGAAATTTCCTGTTCCTCCGGCTTCCGGCGCATCAGCGCCATCGCGCCAAACAGCGCAAGCAGCGCCGCCGCCGCAAACACTGTCCGGTCAAGCGCAGCCGCATACTGATAGATCACACTGCCCCGTATGCCGCAAACGCGAACCTCCGGGCTGTTGAGGTGTCCGAGCGGAAAGCCCAGACCGTTTGCAATCCACAGTCCATACAGTTTGCCCGACATCAGGCGGAAAAAATCCGGCGGCGCGCACAAAATTCGCTCCCGAATCAGCTGTTTTTCCTCTTCCCGCGACTGCTCTGTAATCTCCGCAGGCGTATCACTCTGATGCGCCTCGTCGAAGCGCGCACGGTCCTCCGCGGAATACCAGCCGTTCGTCTCATGATTGAAGCCGACAATAAATTTCCACTCCGGCCAGTTGTTGCTCAGCCCATACCGGTTGACCCCCGAAGCGCTGACCGCCCACGAGGCTCCCGCACTGACTGCGGCATACACCGCGAGCACGGCCGCTGTCCCGCACAGTATGCGCCGGCTGCCGCGCAGGGAACGGCGCATGATGAGCGCAAACACCACCGTGCCGCAAAGGGCAGCCAAAATGACAATGCCCTCCGGACGCAGGATATTGCCCGCCGCCAGCAGCACGCCCGCCGCCAGTGCGCGCGGCAGAGAAAACGCTTTGCCTCCCGTCAGCACATACAGCGCGAGCAGGAAGAAAAAGGCGGAGACATGCTGGTTGGTCAGCACACAGGTCAGCAGCGTCGGGAAAGCGGTCGCCAGATACAGCAGCGCGGCGGACTGTGCCGCCTGTTCGCCCGCAAACCGCCGCGCGAACAGATAAATCAGGCAGTTGATGCCGGAGAGCAGCAGTGCATTGGCAATTTTGATGCTCGCCATGCTGCCGAAGAGCCGCAGCAGCAGTGCCTCCCACAGCACAAAGCCGGTCTGATACGCCCACTGAAAATAATACGGCAGATTCTGAAAGCTGAAGTCTCCCGCGGCGGCCTGCTGTGCGGCATCGACCATGCGCGCAAAATCCGAAACCGGCGCGGGCTCAATCGCATATACCGCCGCCAGGTGCACCGCTGCACTCAAAATGAACAGCATCGGCAAAAACCAGCGAAGGCGGAACCGGTGCGGAATTACAACCGCCGCCAGCACGAGCAGCAGTCCGAGACCGCTGCCGTTCATACAGACCATCAGCGCAGCCGCGATGATGACACAGGCAAAAAACAATCGTTTGATGAAAACAGACATGGTTCTTTCCTCTTACGTTTCGCGGGATCGAAATGCGAAAAAGCGCTGTCCGAAATAATTCAGCGCCGTAAACAGCACCATACCGACCAGCATGGAACAGTTGTCGCGCAGAGCCGCCGGTGCGCCGGACAGCACATACGCGGTGAGCGGCTTCGCGATCCCATAGGCAAGCAGATAGCACACCGCAATATTGACGGCAAAGCGCAGCGCAGTCGAGCCGATGCCGTCCCGATTGCGGAAGGTGAACAGCTTATTGAGGAAATAGCTCAGGATACTGGTCAGGATATAGTTCGCGGCAGAGGATATCCAGTAGCTGCATCCCGCCAGATTGTAAAGCCCGAACATGATCGCCATGCCGACCAGTGTGTTGACCACGCCGACACAGAGAAACTTGACCAGCTTTTCGTCGAAAAGCTGTGCGCCCAACCGTTTCTTCTGTCGCATTAATCTGTTTCCCTCCCGCACATTTGTGTTCTGCACAGCCGGACAATCATTCCGCCTGGTCCGTGCGCTCTTCGGCCGGCAATCCGCATGACCGGAAATCGTCTTTCCGCCCATCGCCTGCTGCCATCCGTTTAAGCGCTCTTCTATTCCATAGTTTACACGTTTCGCCCTGTTTTTTCAATGAAATTTCGTGTTTCCGCGCAGTTTGTGCCGTCTCACCGCAGCTTCGTGATGTTGCCCAAAATTTAACGTAAAATTTTGTATAAAACAACCATTCTCATCCGGCGAAAACCTGTGAAAGTTTGCGCTATGCAAAGTCTGCGGCGTGTGCTACAATCTCAGAAGCATAAAACGAACACGCATAATGTCACGCGCATAAAATCAGATGAAGTTCTTTCATCAGGGGAGTATGAAGAATCATGATGACAGATATGACGAAGGGCTCGCCCTTCAAAATCCTTTTGAAGTTTGTCCTGCCGCTGCTTTTGAGCATGGTGTTCCAGCAGATGTACAACCTTGCGGACAGTGTAATCGCCGGACGGTATCTCGGTGTCGATGCGCTGGCCGCTACCGGCGCGGCATATCCGATCACGGTGCTGTTTATCGCCGTTGCCGCCGGTGCGAGCGTCGGCTGCTCGGTTGTCATTTCCCAGCTGTTCGGCGCACATGACACCGTGCGGATGCGCGCCGCAGTCAACACGGCAGTCATTTCGCTCATCACACTGTCGCTCGTCCTGACAGCTGCGGGTCAGCTCACCTGCCCGGCTCTGATGCGCTTTATCAATACGCCGAAGGATATCTTCGAACCGACGATGGTCTATCTGCGCATTTATATCGCCGGACTGCTGTTCCTGTTCCTCTACAATACCGCGACCGCGATTTTCAACGGTCTGGGAGACAGCCGCACGCCGCTGTATTTCCTTGCCTTTTCCACGACTTTCAATGTCATCCTCGACCTGCTGTTTGTCACGACGTTTGACATGGGTATCGCAGGTGTCGGCTGGGCCACGCTGATTGCACAGGGTATTTCGTCCGTCCTCGCAGTCGTCACACTCATCCGCCGTCTCGCCCGCATCAAAACCGAGCGCCGCCCCGCCCGTTTTGACGCACATCTGCTGCGCCGCATGAGCCTGATTGCCATTCCGTCCATCTGCCAGCAGTCGTTTGTTTCTGTCGGCGTGTTCTTTGTACAGGGCCTCGTCAATTCCCTCGGGCCGTTCACCGTCGCGGGCTTTTCCGCCGCGCTCAAGGTCAGCACCTTTGCGCTGATGGTGATGAACTCCCTGCCCAACGCCCTGTCCAGCTATGCGGCGCAGAACATCGGTGCACAGGATATTCCGCGTGTCCGTCAGGGTATCCGCGCCTGCATCATCATGTCTGAAATCGTCATCTGCAGCATCATCGCACTGTTTTTCTTCGCCGGCGGCAGCATTCTCGGCCTGTTCCTCGGCGATGAGGTGAGTGTCGGCACGGTCACCAACATCGGCGTGCAGTATCTGCTGATTGTCGCACCGTTTTATCCGCTCGTCGGCATCAAAAACTGCTGTGACAGCGTGCTGCGCGGCGGCGGCGCGATGGGCTCGTTCATGCTCACAACGCTCGCTGATTTGGCGCTGCGCGTTGTGCTCGCCTATGTCCTCACGCCGATCTGCGGCTTCGCCGGCATCTGCTACGCTTATCCGCTCGGCTGGATGATCGGCACGTCTATTTCTGTTGTTCTGTATCTGTCCAACATCTGGATTCCGAAATACATCCGTCAGGCAGAGCACCGCGGCTTTGTCCTGCATCCGATTCACCGCAAACCCTCTGCCGCTCAGCAGGCAGAGCAGCCGCACAGCATGCACCGTCCTTTCCGCCTGCCGCATGTCGTCAAGCGCTGAGACGTTATCCGAATCAAGATAAAACGGTATGACTTTGTCATACCGTTTTTTTGTCGTATGTGTGCGCTTCGCGGGAAACCGGCTGTCATCTGTGTCTGGATTCCATGCTCTCACGCAGCTCATGCAGCGACTGTGCAAACCGGCGGCTGCTCGCCGACGGATGTGCCCGCAGCAGGGCGCGGTTGAAATAGCGCGCGCGGTCGTGTGCCAGGCGGCGGCTCAGCTTTGCGCGCAGCAGTTCGGTGCGCTGCTCCAGCTCCCGCTGGCGGCGGCGGTTGTCTGCGCGGATATCCTGTCCCAGTTCTTCCACGCGGTCGCGCATTTCTGCCCGTGCCAGCTCGAGCTGTACACGCGCCTCCTCCAGCTGCGTGCGCACGCGCTCCATTTCCTCAAGGACACGCCGCAGACGGAATGCTGCGCGGAACGAGACAATGAAATCGACGACAAACACGGCGCTGAGCATGCTCACCGCTGTCAGCAGGACGGGCCGCGGCAGCCGCTCCACCCACCGCCCGATGGGCGGCTGGATAACGCGCACGAGCAGCAGGGACAGCACGCCCCATGCCAGTGACGACTCCAGGCAGATATAGCCGTTGATATTTCCCAGCTTGCCGGTATAATCCCAGTAGCGCATTTTGAACAGCTGCTCCATCGCCCATCCGGTGACATATTCGAGAGCGGTCGGAACGAGAATGCCGAGAAGAAATACGGCAAACAGATGACTGCGCACGGGCAGACATACGAGCAAAATGCAAATTGCACCGGTGCCGTAAATCGGCAGCAGCGGCGCGCGGAGAAAGCCGCGGTTGACCCACCGTTTCTCTTTCAGAGACACATAGGTGGATTCAAAGCACCAGCCGAAAAAGCAGTATACGTAAAACAGCAGCATCCACTGCGGGATGGTATATTGCATGCGGAATTCGCCTCCCTTATGTTTCATAGTATACCGGATTGCAGGAAAAGGTGCAATGATTCCGCAAAATATGGTATACTAAAAGATATCATCCGTATGCTGCCTGTGAGGAGGGATTTTATATGAAAACCGCATTGATTACCGGTGCTTCATCCGGCATCGGGCGGGATATTGCGCGCGAGCTGAGTGCGCGCGGCTGGCGTCTGCTTTTGGTTGCCCGCCGCCGTGACCGTTTGGAGGAGCTGGCGCGCGAGCTGCACACGCCCTGCCGCATTTACGTCTGCGATGTCTCCAGCGAGAAAAACTGCCGCTGGCTGTACGAGCGTGCAAAGGAACAGGATGTGTCCCTGCTCGTCAACGGCGCGGGCTTCGGTCTGTACGGACGCTTTGCGGAGACCGACCTCGACCGCGAGCTGGAAATGATCGACGTCAACATCCGCGCTGTGCACATCCTGACCAAGCTGTTTCTGCGCGACTTTATGGCGAAGAACGAGGGGCGCATTCTCAACATCGCCTCCTCCGCCGGTTTTCTGCCCGGTCCGCTGCTGTCCACCTATTACGCCACGAAAAACTATGTGGTCCGCCTGAGCGAGGCGATCTACGAGGAGCTGCGCGCGGATGGCAGCGCCGTCACCATCAGCTGTCTGTGTCCCGGTCCGGTGGATACGGAATTCAACCAGGTCGCCGGCGTACAGTTCGGCATTGATTCGCTGTCCAGCGAACAGGTCGCCGGAGAAGCGGTCGAGCAGACGCTGCGCGGAAAGCTGCTCATCGTCCCCGGCACCATGATGAAGCTGGGCACAGCCGCGGCGCGCTTTGTCCCCGAAAAGCCGCTGCTGCGCATCGTGCGCGGCATTCAGATGCGAAAGGGCGGCTGAATGTCAGCTGCATCCCCAACCCCGAAAGGCTCTCCCCGAACGCAGGGAGAGCCTCCTTTTTATTCCTGCTCCGGCGGAAACGTCACGCGCCGGCGCCCTTCGACCCCCGTGCTGCAGGCGGTAAAGTCACCGCGCAGCGCTGCAAAATGCTGCAGCGAGCCGCATTTTTTTCGGCAAAAAAAGGCATGACCTCGCGGTCATGCCTTTTAAAATCAGTCTATGGATTACAGGCGTTCCTCATCGAACAGTGCGCCTGCTTTTTCGTAGTGTGTGACGCGTGTGATGGCGTTGTTTTCATCGACAAACACAACCTTCGGCTTATGCGTGCCGGCCTCCTCCGGTGTCACATCGGCATACGACATAATAATGATCGTGTCGCCCTCCGACACACAGCGCGCCGCTGCACCGTTCAGGCAGATCATGCCGCTTCCCGGCTCACCTGCGATGGTGTAGGTCTCCAGACGGTTGCCGTTGTCAACATCCGCAATCTGTACCTTTTCGTATTCGTAGATACCCGCCGCTTCCATCAGCTCACTGTCAATCGTAATCGAGCCGACGTAGTTGAGCGCCGCCTGCTTGACAACTGCGCGATGAATTTTGCTTTTGAGCATTTGAATCGTCATGTATATCCTCCGTAATTCAGCGTTCGATGATAAAATTATCAATCAGGCGCGTCTTGCCGATATATACTGCAACCGCTGCGAGAATGGAACCCGCCGTGCTGTCCACCGGCTCCAGATTGTTCCAGTCGACGATTTCGACATAATCAATGCGGGACAGCGGCTCCGCCTCAATTTCCGCGGTGATCATCGCCTTGACCTTCGCCGCATCCGTCTCACCTGCTTCGACAGCCGCCCTGCCCTTGTTCAGACCGCGGGACAGGCACAGCGCCGCCTGACGCTCCGCTGCGCTCAGATAGGTATTGCGCGAGCTCTTCGCCAGACCGTCCGCCTCGCGGATGATCGGGCAGCCGACAATGTCCAGCGGCATATTCAGGTCGCGCACCATGCGGCGGATGACTGCCAGCTGCTGGGCGTCCTTCTGTCCGAAATACGCGCGGTCCGGCTGAACAATGTGAAACAGCTTGCTGACGACGGTGCACACGCCGCGGAAATGGGTCGGGCGCGTCTTGCCGCACAGACCCTTGGTCAGATGATCCATGTCCACATAGGTGCAGAAATCCGGCGCGTACATTTCCTCTGCCTCCGGATGGAAAATCAGGTCGGCGCCGGTCTGCTCGCACAGCGCCGCATCGCGGTCGATATCGCGCGGGTAGGTGGCGAGATCCTCCGACGGCCCGAACTGAATCGGATTGACGAAATCGGAGACGACCGTGCGGTCATTTTCCGCAACGGAGCGGGCAATCAGGCTCTGATGACCCTCGTGCAGATAGCCCATCGTCGGAACCAGTCCCACGGTCAGGCCCTCTGCGCGCCATGCCTTCACCTGTGCGCGCACTTCTTCAATGGTTTTTACGATAGTCATTTGCGTTCCTCTCTGCAATCAGTCATTCGTGTGAATGAACCGGTGATTAATACAGCTTGTCAATGATGCTTTCATCCATCTTAAAGGTGTGCTCCTTTGCCGGGAAGGTGCCGTTCTGCACTTCCTCAATATAAGCCTTGAAGCCCGCCGTCATAGCTTCACCGACATTCGCAAACGGCTTGACAAATTTCGGTGTAAAGTCGGAAAACATGGTCAGCATATCCTGATAGACGAGCACCTGTCCGTCGCAGTCCGGACCTGCGCCGATGCCGATGGTCGGGATGTCCAGCTCCTCTGTGATCTTCTTTGCCAGCGGTGCCGGTACACACTCCAGTACTACGGCGAACGCGCCTGCCTCCTGTACGCGGCGTGCATCGTCGAGAATCTTCTGTGCCGCAGCCTCGCCCTTGCCCTGTACGCGGAAGCCGCCAAACGCATTGACCGACTGCGGTGTCATACCGATATGGGCGCAGACCGGAATGGACGCGTCGACAATCGCGCGAATCTGTTCGCAGACCGCGGCGCCGCCCTCGAGCTTGACAGCCTGTGCGCGGCCTTCCTTCATCAGACGGCCGGCGTTGACCAGGGCGTCATAGGTGGATGTCTGATAGGACATGAACGGCATATCCGCAACGAGCAGCGCATTTTTCGCGCCGCGAGCAACTGCCGCCGTATGATGGATCATATCCTCCATTGTGACGGACAGCGTATCCTCATAACCAAGGCAGACCATGCCCAGCGAATCGCCGACTAAGATTGCATTGACGCCCGCTGCATCGATGAGCTTGGCAGTAGAATAGTCGTAGGCCGTGAGCATGGTCTGTTTGATGTTGTTCTGTTTTGCCTGCTGGAAAGTGACGACTGTGTTTTTCATAACAATCCCTCCAAATAAGTTCTGAGGGCAGTATCATCTCTGTCAGGATGTTTTTGCTGCGCCAGATCGCACAGCTTTCGCGTCAGCAGGGCATAAAGCGCCTGATCCTCGCGGCTCAGACACGCCATATGCGACCGGATGGTCTCCACATCGCCGCGTTCTGCGGGTCCTGTGAGCGCATCGCGCGGTCCCTTCGAGCAGACAGCCTGTGCATTGCCGAGAATCAGCGGTGTGAGCGCCGTCTGTGCCTGCTCCGCCGTGAAGCCGCACTGCTCCAGAAGCTGCATGCCCCAATGGGACAGCCCGACCGCCAGATTGCTCACCACGCACGCTGCCAGATGGTAGCGCGCCTTGTCCGCCGCGGCAATGGTTGCCGTCTGTGCGCCGCAGCTGTGCAGAAGCTCCGCCATTTCCGGCGCGCCGCTGCCTTCCAGCGTGAAAAACGCGCCTTCCAGCTGCTGCCAGGAGGAAAACCTGTCGCTGACTGCCAGCAGCGGATGAACCGAGCATACCCGCGCCCCGCACTTCTCCGCCGAGGCGAAGACCGCGCTTGGCAGCGCACCGCTGCAATGGCAAATACATTTACTTTTGATCGGCAGCGCCGCCAGGTCGTCCCAAATGCGGCCGATCACGCCGTCCGGCGTGGTCACGAACAGGGTATCGCTCGCGTCCAGAATGTCCGCCAGTGAAGAATAGCAGTTTGACTGTGTGAATGCTGCTGCCTGCTCGGCGTGCTGCGGGGTACGGCTGTAATAACCGGTGACGGAGACGCCGTGGTGTGCAAACAGCTTGCCCAGCGACGTACCGACCTTTCCCGCGCCGATAAATCCAATTTTCATATGAACCACCTCCGTGTGCTCGTCCGGCGGCGATCCCCTGTGCATCGGTTTCACTCGCAGGTCTGCGCTGTGAACCGTGCCGAAAAAAGTAAGAAAAAACATCCGGTGCAGTTTGTTTCCGGCAGCGGAATTCCGCCGTCCGCATCAATACCACCCATCTCGTTTACTTTATCACAACCGCAGTTTTATGACAAGTATTTCTGCGGAAATCTTTTGGGTATGGGTGATAATTTTGCGTCAAAATAATCGCCTAAATTTGCCATTTTTCATAAAATATACCATGTTGATGCTCCTGCCGCCGGCTTGTCTGCACATTTTGCCCCGGTTGTCCAACGAGCCGGACGGTTTTCCGGCGCAAGCTGATTTTTCTTTTTTATTGCATATATCGTTTTTTTCTTCTGTTTTTGAACAAAAATATATCCTTTCCGCTAACGCAATGTTCCTCCTTTTTATTCAAAATAAAACATTTGACGATTGGTCAGGGCGGGTATTCCGGCTCTTTTTCATCGTCATTTTATTGCAATATGGAAATTATTCGCAGATACAAAATAATTCATTCTTTCCCCTTGAATTATGTATCATTTTTCCGTATAATGAATACAATTAGAGCAATAATGATCGAATAACTGCATATGTCGGTGTCTCCCCCTCGACGCCGGCGGCAAAAGCAAGGAGAGATTTTTATGTCCGAAATTACAAATCGTTTCTGCGACTCCACCGGTTACGCAGAACTATCCCTCAAGCAGTATGGACGCTTCACCGGTGATGCGGACGAAACGCTGCTCCCTTTCCTGACAGAAAACACCATCGTTGTTTACGTCACCGGAGAAGGCGGCTCTGTCAAGCTCGGGGCTTCCGTACACACCATTGAGCCGGGCATGGTCGTTGTTCTGTTCCCGGGTCAGTGCGTCAACTGTTCCGCACTGGCAGGCGGAAAATCCGGCGGCATGTGGATGGAGCTGTCGGGTGACGCCGTGCCGGCCGTGCTGCAGCGCGCAGGTCTGACGCCGCAGAAGCCCACCCTCATGCCGACTGTTCCGGCTGAGCAGTCCGAGGCTGCCGCTCTGTTCGCTTCCCTGACCGATCCTGCGCAGGAATACGGTCCGCTGTGCGCGACAGGCAAAGCCATGCAGATTCTCGACTGTCTGCTGCGCGAAACCCCCCGTCCCGTTCAGCCGAAGGTTGCCAACCTTCAGCGCTACTATGTCGACAAATCCATTCGTTTCATTGAGACAAAATATCCGCAGGATATCTCCGTGGAGGATGTCGCAGAGTACTGCGGACTCAACCGCAGTTATCTCGGCAAGCTGTTCCGCGACGCGACCGGTATGACCACGCAGGAGTATCTGATCCGCCACCGCATGAAAATTGCATGCAGCTATCTCGAGCGCGCCGCTGCGCCGATTGCCGCCATTGCCCGTTCGGTCGGCTATCCCAATCAGCTGCACTTCTCCCGCGCTTTCCACAAGGTGTTCGGCATTCCGCCGCGCGAGTGGCAGAAGCGCAACCGCAAGGTGTAAAAATTTGTCGGCCTGACTGCCTCTGGCCGTGGATACCTTCTGCCGCATGTCCGGTGCTGTGCCGGCAGCAGCGCGCAAGCGCATGAAACCATGCGAAAAACGCACAAAAATACCGCCGTTCCCGCATTTGCAGGGGCGGCGGCTTTGCTTTTTATCGAAATTCAAATGAAGCGGTAAATCGCCTGTGCGACACCGCCATTGTCGTTGGTGTCGGTTATGTATCGCGCGAGCTGCTTGACGGCGTCATCTCCGTTGCCCATGACGACGGGCATGCCGACAATTTTCAGCATATCGGTATCGTTGTCACTGTCGCCGATTGCCATGATCTGGTCGAGGGAAATACCCATGACATGTGCCAGCTCACGCAGCGCCAGTCCTTTGTTGACGCCCTTCGGCATGACCTCAAAATTGTTCTCCGCAGAGCGTGTGATGTGGATGCCGGGCAGGAGATTGATTTCACCGAGCGCTTCCGCGAGCACCTCTGTCTCTCCGCGCGCAAACACCTTGGAAACCGGAAATTTGTGTTCCCGGATGGCTGCGGCAACATCCGGCAGGACAACCTTGCTCGCCCAAAAACCCTCCGTGCGCTTGGTATTGGACAAAATTTCGTCAGAATACGGATTTAAGTACAGGCGGTCGCCGACATAAATCATGACCGTAACCGGGCGGTTCTGCACCGCCTCGACCACCTGTGCGCCGATGTCCCACGGCATCGCCCATTCCTTGACATTGCGCGCATTGCGCACGTCAGAGATTGCCGCGCCGCCCGCAGAAATCAGCAGAGAGGATGCCCCGATTTCCTTTGCGAAAACCGCAGCTTCCCCCACGATCCGTCCGGTACAGACGATGACCTTGACCCCCCGGCTGCGGGCATACGCAACCGCCTCCACCGTCGACGGCAGAATATCCACATCACTGGTCAGCACCGTGCCGTCCAGATCGAGTGCAATCAGACGATACATATTCTCTCCTTTCTTCCGCTCTGCCGCTGTCACAGCAGTACCTGAAGCATGATCGCGCCGCCGAGAAACAGCACCGCTGCCGCCGCGCAGATCACATCATCCCGTCCGAAGCGCAGCTGCCGCAGCCGCGTGCGCCCGATATCGCCGCGGTACAGGCGGCATTCCATCGCGGTTGCCAGCTCATCCGCCCGCCGCAGCGCCGAGACGAACAGCGGTACCAGAATGGGCACCAGCGCGCGTGCCCGATGCAGCAGATTTCCGGTGTCAAAATCCGCGCCGCGCGCACGCTGTGCGCGCATGATTTTTTCGGTCTCCTCCACCAGTGTCGGGATGAACCGCAGCGCCAGCGACATCATCATCGCCAGCTCATGGATGGGCAGATGCAGCTTTTTGAGCGGCGAGAGCAGGCGCTCCAGACCGTCCGTCAGCTGAATCGGCGAGGTGGTGTAGGTCAGCAGCGAAGCGCCTGCGATGAGCAGAATCAGCCGCGCCGCAATCAGTATCGCTTTGCTGACGCCCGCACTCGTGATGCTCAGCACGCCTGCGCGCCACAGTACGGTCTCGCCCGGCGTCAGGAACAGATTGAGCACAGCCGTAAACAAAATAATAACCAGAATGGGCCTGAGTCCGCGCAGCACCATGCGCAGCTTGAGCTTGGAAGCGGCGGTCAGACCCAGAATATAAACTGTCAGCACAAGGTAGGACGGAACATTGCTGCACACAAACAGCGCAGCAATGATCGCTGTCACCAGAAGAATTTTTGTGCGCGGGTCCACGCGGTGCATCCGTGTATTTCCCGGAAAATACTGGCCGAGCGTAATATCTCTCAGCATCGGTGCACCTCCCCCCACCACGCGGTCAGCTGCCGCACAGCCTGCTCCACGGTATAACAGCGGGCATCCACCGGCAGGCCGCGCTTTTTCAGCTCCAGCATGATTTTTGTAACCTGCGGCACAGACAGGCCGGTGCGTTCGAGCGCCTGCGCCTGTGCAAATACCTCGGACGGTGCGCCGGTCAGGAAAATGCGTCCGTGCTGCATGACAACCAGACGCGATGCGACGCGCGCCGCATCCTCCATGGAATGTGTGACCAGAATAATCGTTGTTCCGTTCCGGTCGTGCAGCCGCTGAATCAGCTCGAACATCTCTCTGCGCCCCTCCGGGTCGAGACCCGCGGTCGGCTCATCCAGCACAAGCACCTCCGGCCGCATCGCAAGAATGCC
>DJXF01000081.1 GCA_002449635.1 Clostridiales bacterium UBA7011
ACATCGACGGCATGATGTGTCCGCACTGCGTGGCGCGCGTGCAGCAGGCGCTCGACGCGGTGGACGGCGTAAAGGCAGAGGTCGTTCTGGAGGACAACGCCGCCTATCTGGACATCACGGGCGATTTTGACGCGGTGACCGCGGCGGCAAAGCAGGCGGTGACCGACGCGGGCTATGCGGTCACGGGCGTGGAGCGCAGCTGAAATGCGGGCGAATCGGGACAAGGTCTGCCGTCTGCTGCGCACGGCACGCGGACAGATCGACGGGATTCTGCGCATGATTGAGGAGGACGCGTACTGCATCGACGTCTCCAATCAGGTGATGGCGGCGCAGTCGGTGCTGCGGCGGGCGAACCGGGAGATCATCAGCGCGCACCTCGAGGGCTGTGTGCTCGACGCCATCGAAAACGGCACGGGCGAGGAGAAAATGCAGGAGATCATCCGCCTGCTCGACAAGCTCGCGCGGTGAACCGCCGGCATCCGCCCCCGGTTTGTGCAAACTGCAAAAAACACGTTGCGATATGCGCGCAGGTTTGATATAATAGAGACAATCAGTATCTCCATGAAATGCAGACAGGCGCGTCACAAAAAACAACAGAGGGGATGCGCCGCGGAGAGAGATAGAAATTGAGGAGGAAGAATCATGAAACGCATCGGTATGCTGACCAGCGGCGGCGACTGTCAGGGTCTGAACTCTACGCTGCGCGGTGTTGCAAAGGCGCTGTACGAGGAATACGGCAAGGAAGTTGAAATTTACGGTTTCCGCGATGGCTACAAGGGACTGATTGAGGGCAATGTCCGCCTGATGACGCCGCGTGATTTTTCCGGCATTCTGACCGTCGGCGGCACGATTCTCGGCACATCCCGTCAGCCGTTTAAGAACATGCGCGACAAGGACGAAAACGGCGTCGACAAGGTCACCAAGATGATCGCGACCTATAAGAAAATGGAGCTGGATTGTCTGGTTATCCTCGGCGGCAATGGCACGACCAAGACGGCGAACCTGCTGCGCGAGGAGGGCCTGAATGTCATCTCCCTGCCGAAGACGATTGACAACGACCTGTGGGGCACAGAGGTCACCTTCGGCTATCAGACCGCAATGGATATCGCAACCGATGTCATCGACAAGATTCACACCACAGCGACCTCGCACAGCCGTGTGTTCCTCGTGGAGATCATGGGCCACGGCGCGGGCTGGCTGACGCTGACCGCAGGCATCGCGGGCGGCGCGGATATCATCCTGATTCCGGAAATTCCGTACAATCTGGACACGGTCGTACACAAGCTGGAGGAGCGCCGCAAGAACGGCCACACCTTCACCATCGTAGCCGTCGCAGAGGGCGCGATGTCGCAGGAAGAGGCGATGATGTCCAAGAAGGAATTCAAGGCGGCGCGCGCGCAGATGACAGATCCGTCCATCAGCTACCGGCTGGCGCGTGAGCTGGGCGCGGCGTGCGGACAGGAGATTCGCGTCGTCAATCCGGGCCACTTCCAGAGAGGCGGCGGACCGGACGCGTACGACCGCATTCTGACCACCCGTCTGGGCACGGGCGCAGCGCGGCTGATTAAGCATCAGCAGTACGGCAACATGGTTGCCATCCGCCACGATCAGGTCATCGCAATGCCGCTCAGCGAGGTCGCGGGCAAGCTCAAGACCGTGCCGCAGGACAGCGATCTGATTCAGTCCGCGCGCGACATCGGCATCAGCTTCGGTGACGAGGAACCGAAGAAGGAAAAGAAGGACAAAAAGGACAAGAAAGACAAAAAAGACAAGAAAAAGAAGAAGAAAAATAAGAATAAGAATAAGGAAGAAATGCCCGAGGCGTAACCCTTCCTCTTTCTGAAACTGGAGGCTGTCCGGCGCAGTGCCGGGCAGCCTTTCCCGATCAACGGAGAAATTGGTATGAACATCACACTGATTTACGGCTCACAGCGACACGGCAGCACGTGGCACATCGCGCAGAAATTTGTCTCCGCCCTCGCCTGCGGCGGGGAAATCCGGGAAATATACCTTCCGGATGCGCTGCCGGTTTTGTGCACGGCGTGCGGTGTGTGTCTGACGCAGGGCGCGCGCTACTGTCCCCACCGGCAGTACGTCGAACCGATCGTCCGCGCGCTCGACCAGGCGGATCTGGTGATTCTGGCGAGTGAGGCGAGCGCCCTTCATGTGACGGGCGCGATGAAAAATCTGCTCGATCATCTGGTTTACCGCTGGATGGAGCACCGCCCGTCCCCGACCATGTTCACAAAGACCGCGCTTGCGCTGACCACCGCGCCGACGGGCAGCACGCGCGCCGCGTGCAAAGACATGACCGATTCGCTGGCGCACTGGGGCGTCGGCGCCATCCGCACCTATGGCAGGACGGTGCACGCGCGCACATGGGAGGAGGTCTCCCCGCGCATCCGGCGGGAGATCGACCGCGGCGTCAGCCGGCTGTCCGCGAAAATCGGCGGCTGCGGCATGGCGGTTGTGCCGTCCGCCGCGGTACAGCAGCGGTTTTATTCCGTCCGGCTGATGCACCGGCTTTCCGCTCTGCCGCGCCCCGACCGCGCATACTGGGGAGAGAACGGCTGGCTCGGGCGCGTGCGGCCGTGGGATGCGGTCTCGCGTGCGCCGGAGGATTTGAAATGAACGCGGCGCTGCTTCAGCTGCGCGTGAGCCGTGCGGAGACCGCCGCACAGCGGTGGCTGCGCGTGGAGCAGCTGCTCGCCGGGCTGGAGGGACAGGCGGCCGATCTGCTCATCCTGCCGGAGCTGTGGGGCGTCGGCTTTGCGAACGCCGACCGGTGGGCGCACGAGGAGGAGCCGCTGTACGGGCGCACGGTCTCCCGTCTCGCGCCGTGGGCGCGGCGGCTGCACTGCCATATCCTGACAGGCAGCTTTGTCGAGCGCACGCAGGCGGGCACGCGCTGCAACACCTCCGTCCTGCTCGACGCAAACGGCTATGTGCTCGGCAGCTACCGCAAAATTCACCTGTTCGGCTATGGCGCACAGGAGCGCGCCCTGCTGACGGCGGGAACGCAGACGAGCGAAATTTTCACCCCGTTCGGCATTGCCGGACTGGCGACCTGCTATGACCTGCGCTTTCCCGAGCAGTTCCGCCGCATGGTGGACAACGGCGCGAGCCTGTTTCTCGTTCCGGCGGCATGGCCGAAGGCGCGGCTGGACGAATGGCGGCTGTTCTGCCGCACCCGCGCGCTGGAAAACCAGAGCTTTCTGCTCGCGTGCAACTGCGGCGGCGACGGGGACAGCGCCGGCTTTGCGGGACACAGCATGATCGCCGCGCCGGACGGCACGGTTCTGGCGGAGGCCGGGGACGGGGAAGAGCTGCTCACGGTCACGCTCGACCTCAACGAAGCCGCCCGCTTCCGCAGACAGTTCCCCGCGCTGCGCGACCGCGTTCCGCTGTAACACGCAGTGCGGCAGAGTTTGACAGCAGGAAAGGGGAGAAACCATCGTGACAACGGCAGATGTGCTGCGCTATGCGGCGGAGACCTATCACAGCGAGCCGGAGTATCTCTGGGCGCGGTATCCCGATTATGCGGTTCTGCGGCATCGGGAAAACAGAAAATGGTACGCGCTGCTGGCGCCCGTGCCGCGGCACAAGCTCGGTCTGGACGGCGCGGGAAGCGTGGATATTCTGAACATCAAGTGCGACCCCGACCTGATTGCGGTGCTGCTCGCGCAGCCCGGCTTTTTTCGGGCGTATCACATGAACAAGCGGCACTGGCTCACGATTGCGCTCGACGGCAGCGCGGCGGAGCAGGACATCCGCTCCCTGCTCGATCTCAGCTATGCGCTGACAAAGGGATGCATCGGAAAGCCAAAGACGATTACGGACAAACCCGTGCGGCAAAGGGGGAATGAGGCGTGAAAATCAAAGGAATCAAATTGGGGTATTTTGCGGCAGGCCTTTCGGTCATTGCCATCCTGCTTGGAATCTGGACGACCTTCTTCCAGTCAAGGGGCTTTGTTCAGACCACGGCGACCATCGTATCCATAGAGGAGGTGCCGGGCGAAGTCGACGACACAGAGTATGTCGTCACCGTGGAGTACGACGTGGACGGAACGCACTACACAGAAAAGCTGGATTCCTACAGCCCCTCCTACAAGGAGGGCAAGACAGTAAACATTTTATATGACCCGGAGAATCCCTCCGTCATACACAGCGGCGGCTGGATGGGAATCTATATGATTGTCGTCGGTGCGCTGATCCTCGCGGTGGTGCTGGTCTCTGCCGTCAGAGCAAAAAAAGACCTTTCTGCCCTGCGGGAGATGCGTCCCGAGACCTCCTACGCACCCTCCGTCACGGGCGAGGAGCGGCATCTTTACTTCCTGACCGATCGGGGAACGGCAAAGTTCGGCCACCGCATTGAGGATAAGGACCGCAGGGTGCTCTACGAGGCGAAGGTGACGAAGTTCCGTCTCACGGCGCCCGTCAGCTTCGATTTTATCGACCACGAGCACGGGCGCACGACGCCGCACCTCATCGGACAGACGGAGAACACCGAGTGGGATACGCTTCTGATCGACAACCACTCCACCTTCTCGTTTGACGGGGAGGATATCTGGAAGCACCTCAAGCGCAGCGGCATCACCGTAGATGCCCGCTTTCTGGAGGGCAAGCCGCTTTGGACGAAGTACACCATCTGCCGCGATGGCAGGGAGATCGCGCGGGTGGAGAGCAGCAGCATGTATCCCCACGAGGAGGACGCCGAGGCCAGGGGCAGGCTGGGCAATCTGGTGCCCGTCCGCGGCTTCTACCGCATCTGGACGCGGGAGCAAAACCTGTCCCTGCTGTTTGTGACCCTTCTGGCCTTTGCGCGAAGCGAGGCAAACGACGGGGAAGGCGGAAACTATGGGCTTTTGTTCCACAAAAAGCGCAGGACGTGATGGTCCCCCGGCACGGCTGATTTTCGGAAAAATACCCTCTCAGGATGAATGTTGGAGGCGGAAAAATGAACATCAACAAAGCACTCTCTTATGTCGCGTTCGGATTTCTGTTCACACTGGTCAATCTGAACCTGAATTTCGGCACGATAACCGTCAATGTGTTTCCGGATTTTGTCGGCTGGATCCTGTTCTTCCTCGCGTTTGACGAGCTGGGAACGTATTTGGAAGGCAAGCGGTATATGAAATGGATTTCGCTCGGCATGATTATTCTGACGGCTGTCATTTGGGTGATGCGGATGATGAGCCCGGAGCTCGAGCTCAATATTCTGACGACCGCCGCAACGATTGTTTCGCTGGTCTACATGTTTATCCTCTTCGGCGCGCTCGAACAGGTCGCCCGGGACTATCAGTCCAAACGGGAATCCACGATCCGCATGCTGAAGATTGTCAACCTGATCCTCTATGTCGCTTTTGTCGTGACCGCACTCGGCTTTATCGCCGTGCAGCAGGCGGCGTGGGCAATGGTCGCCGCTGTGGTCGGCGCTGCCGCTTTGGTTGCCGCGATCATCACGCTCGTGGTGCTGTTTCAGCTGCGCAGGGAAATCAGGGAGCGCGGCTGAAGGAGGGACCGGCGCTTGGAACGCGTGACG
>DJXF01000069.1 GCA_002449635.1 Clostridiales bacterium UBA7011
GCTACCTCCACCTTGGCAAGGTGGCGCTCTACCAGATGAGCTACATCCGCATATTTGGTGCCTCCGGGCGGAATCGAACCACCGACACGGGGATTTTCAGTCCCCTGCTCTACCGACTGAGCTACAGAGGCAAAGGGTCTTTCTGCTGCGACTTGCAACAAAAAGAGTATGAAAAAACGCCAATCCTATGAAATAGCGTTGAAACACTGCACTTTCACAGTGCTTGTATAGTATATAATAGCAAGGTCGAATTGTCAAGGCTATTTTTCAGATTTTTCAACCTTTTTCTTTTGTCGGAGCGGTCTCAGAGGCCGGACCCTCGACCCCGGCTGTCACCCCGGCTTGCTCGGCGTATGCTTCCGCGCCGTCCGTTTTCCTCTTCCCCGGGAAAGCCGTTGATTCCGTCAGATGCGTCTGTCTCTTTCATCCGCAGCGCGTTTTTTGCGCTTCCGGTGCAGGCCGCCGGATGCGACGCTCCGCGGATTTTTTCCTGCCTGAAACCGGCGCAAAAAAAGACACCGGCTGCTTAAAGCACAGCGGCACGGTGTCCGAAGGATAAAAGGATTCTATTCTTTCGCCCCATCCGGCCAGTACGGATTTTTGAGCAGCTCCCGTCCCACGCCGATGAGGTCGGCTGCACCCGCGTCGAGCAGCTGCTCCGCCTGACGCAGCGTTCTGATTCCGCCCGTCAGCATGACCGGAACGGAAACGGCGTTCCGGATTGCGGCGGACAGATCCTGAAAATAGCCCGGCTCGTCGTGTCCGGCCCGCGTGTAGCGGCACATTCCGCCGGAAACATCGATCAGATCAATGCCCTCCTGCTCGAATACCTTCGCGGCATAGACGGCGTCCGCGATGGTGCTGCCGCCCTCCATATAGTCGCAGCCGCCCAGCCGGATGGCCAGCGGATAATCCGCGCCGACCCGCTCCCGAACCGCACGGATGACCTCCCTGTGAATCCGCAGCCGGTTGTCGAGCGTGCCGCCGTATTCGTCCGTTCTGTGATTGGTCAGCGGCGAGTAAAACTGGTTGAGCAGATAGGCGTGTGCCGAATGAATTTCCGCGCCGTCATATCCCGCTCTCTTTGCCCGCTCTGCCGCGTCCGCGAAGCGTGCCGCAACCGCTGCAATCTGTTCCCTTGTCAGCTGCTCCGGCACGACCCCGTCCCCCATCATCGGAACGGTCGGGAGCACAATGCCGCTTGCGGAAACCGGTCTGCCGCCTGTCGCGGACGAGGGCGCTGCGCTTCCGGCATGATTCAGCTGCGCCATGGCCTTTGTCCCGCCCTGATGAATCACCTCTGTCAGCCGACTCAGACCCGGAATATCCCTGTCGTCCGAAATGGACAGCTGATGTTCTTTGGCCTTTCCGCGCAGGGCAATATAGCTGTGCTCGGTGATAATCATGCCGATATGGCTGTTTTTCGCCCGCTCCCCGTAATAGGAAAGCAGGTCTTCCGTCACTTTTCCGTCCGCTGTGCTCCGATAGGTCGCAATCGGCGGCATGACAATTCGGTTCGTTATCTCCATTTTTCCGATTCTGATCGGTTGATTTCCCATTTCCGCTTACCTCCTGCCGGCATACGCTTTTTTCGTCCGCAGTTCGGGAACAAATCCCCTGCACAGCTTCATGATAGCACAGCAGCCGGCCGCCTGTAAACCCATGTCCGGCGCCGCCTCACAGCCGGTATCGTCTCTTTTCCGTTCCCACCGTAGTCCGCTCCGTGTGACCGGAGAAAAGGACGGTTTCCGGCGGCAGAGTAAAAATTCTGCGGACAATGCTTGTGCGCAGATTGGTCGCGCTGCCGCCCGGATACTGATCCGTTCCGATGCTGCCCTTGAAAATCGTGTCCCCCGCGAACGCGATGGCATCCCGTTCGGAATAATAGACGACGGAATCCGTGGTGTGACCGGGCGTGTAAATCACGCGCAGCGAAAACGAGGGGTTTGCAGCCAGCGCGACGATATCGCCGTCGTCCAGATACCGCACATCCCGCACCGTGATCGGCGGGCCGCACAGGGCAGACAAATTGTTGCGCGCGTCCGACAGATAGTCGTCCGCCGTGCGGTACGCATACACCGGAACGGAAAGCGCATCCCGCAGTTCATTCACGGCTCCCATGTGGTCAAAATGTCCGTGGGTCAGCAGAATTTTTTCTATCGTCCACCCGTTTTGGGCGATGAGGTTCCGCAGGCCGCGCGCCTGCGCGCCGGGGTCAATCAGAAATCCGTGCTTTGTCCGCTCGTCAATATAGCAATAGCAGTTTACTTCAAAAAAGCCCTTGACGGGAATCTCCGCGACCATAGCGTCACCCGATTGTGCAGCCGTCCGGACCGCAGGTCATGCCCTGCTCAGCCGCTGCCTCCTGCGACTCCCGCATCGCGCGCAGAAGAGTCGATTTCATGCCCTCCACGCTCTGTGCGCCGGAAATCGCGTACGCGCCGACCACAAAAAACGGGACCGCATAGATGCCGTTGGCTGCCGCCTCCTGCTCATCCCGAATGACTTCCTTCCGGTATTTGTCTGTCTCCAGAACCTCTTTCACCTCCGCGGCGTCCAGTCCGCACGCCTCTCCGATGCTCTGAAGCAGCGCCTTGTCCGCAAGCTCCCGGTTGTCGGTAAAATACGCGCGGAACAGCGCCTCGATGAGCTTCTCTGCCAGCGCCGGGTCGCCCTTGCTCTGCGCGAGCTTTGTCAGTCTGTGTGCATCCATCGTGTTGGTGAAGCGCGTCGCGGCATACCGGAAATCAAGCCCCTCCGCAATGCCCAGCTGAGAGATGCCCGCAATCCGTCTTCCCGCCTCCTCGAAGGAAATGCCGTATTTTTTGGCGAATCTCGTCTGCGTGTCCCCCGCTGCGTGCTCCCCCGCGGTCGGGTCGAGCTGAAAGGCTTTCATCTCAATTTCCGCATCCGCCCATTCCGGAAGCTGTGCAATCGCTTTTTTCAGCCTTGCCGCTCCGATATAGCAATACGGGCATGCGTAGTCTGACCAATAGGTGATCTTCATGTGAAAAACCTCTTTCCTGTTTCATTCAAAAATCGAACGTGTTCTATTTGCACTTGCAATCATACACCATTTGCGCTATACTGTCAACAGTTAATTGAACAAGTTCTATTATGGAGGATCGCTTATGCCAAAGAAAAGCGGACGACCGCCCAAAGCGGAGCGCGGCGCAACAGAAAACAAACAGCGGATCGTCGATGCCGCCGTCCGGCTCATTCGGGAGCGCGGCGCCGACTGCATCACGGTGCGCAATGTCTGCAAAGAGGCGGACATCGGAACGGGCACGTTCTATTATCACTTTCAGAACAAGGATGATCTGATGATGTCCTTCCTGCGGGAGACGTCGTTTGCGCGCTTCACCCTTGTGACGCCGCCGGAGCGCATCGCGGACCGGATGACCGAGCTGTACATGCACCTGATCCACCGGTATATGGAGCTGGGGCTGGATTTTATGAAGAGCTTTTATTCCACGGGCAACCGGTCGCTGTCCGCCTATCTGGGCGAGACGGACGGGGTGTTCCCGCCCGGTACGGTCATGGCGCGCAGCGAGGCGGAGCTGCTTTCGGCGCGGAATCTGGGGATCGTGCGGGAAAACACGGACATTCACACCGTCTGCATGGATATCTGCACCATCGTAAAGGGCTGCGTGTTTGAATGGTGCCTGACCGACGGGCGCATGGATATCGCAGCCGCACTGCAGCG
>DJXF01000050.1:0-196 GCA_002449635.1 Clostridiales bacterium UBA7011
CAAAAATCGTTACAATTCGGTTACAGTGACCACGGGTTTGCGCTTGCATGTGCGCGGCGTCGGGTGTATACTGATAAAGTATGTAAAAAAACGGGCGGGGAAAAGGCTGCCCTGTATTGATAGATGAAAGGAACGAATGCAATGAAACTCGGTATTGTCGGACTGCCAAACGTCGGCAAAAGCACATTGTTCAATG
>DJXF01000050.1:253-10599 GCA_002449635.1 Clostridiales bacterium UBA7011
TCGGCAAAAGCACATTGTTCAATGCGATCACGAACGCGGGTGCGGAGTCGGCGAACTATCCGTTTTGTACGATTGATCCAAATGTAGGCATGGTCAGCGTGCCCGATCCGCGTCTGGACAAGCTGACGGAGATGTATCATCCGCCGAAAACCATTCCGGCAGTGGTGGAATTTGTCGACATCGCCGGTCTCGTGCGCGGCGCATCCAAGGGCGAGGGTCTCGGCAACAAATTTTTGTCGCATATCCGCGAGGTGGATGCGATTGTGCACGTTGTGCGCTGCTTTGAAAATGACAACATCGTGCACGTCGAGGGCAGCATTGATCCCGAACGCGACATCGAGACGATCAATCTGGAACTGATTTTGTCCGACATGGAGCTGCTGGAGCGCCGGATTGAGCGCTCCAGAAAGCTGGCGAAGGGCGACAAGAAATACAACGAGGAAATTGCGGTATTCGAGCGGCTGCACGAACATCTGGAGCAGGGAAAGACGGCGCGCACATTTCCCGAATTTGACGAATACCGCGAGCTGATTGCCACGGTCGATCTGCTTTCCTCCAAGCCGGTCATCTATGCTGCAAACGTGGATGAAAACGGTTTTACGGGCGATGAAGCGGAAAACCGCAGGCTGGATGCGGTACGCCGCATTGCCGAGGAAGAAGGGTCTATGGTTCTGCCGATCTGCGCGCAGATGGAGCAGGATATTGCCAGCCTGGAGGACGACGAAAAGGAACTGTTCCTCTCCGAACTGGGATTGGAGGAATCCGGTCTCGACCGCCTGATTCGCGTGTGCTATGATCTTCTCGGTCTGATGAGCTTCCTGACGGCCGGTCCGAAGGAGGTTCGTGCGTGGACGATCAAAAAGGGTACGCGCGCGCCGCAGGCGGCGGGCAAAATTCACACCGACTTTGAACGCGGCTTCATCCGCGCGGAGGTCATTTCGTATGACGACCTGATGAAATGCGGTTCGATGGTCGCGGCGAAGGAGAAGGGTCTGGTGCGCCTGGAGGGCAAGGAGTATGTCATGCAGGACGGCGATATTGTCGTGTTCCGTTTCAATGTGTGAGCAGAGCTTCGTTCATTTTGTCAATATGCCGAAAAATACATCAAATTATTACGAAATTGTTTCGGTTTTGTAATTGTTTTTTCCCTTGCAATGCACTATGATATTCATACACGGTATTTTCATGCCGTATTTCCGGTATTTACCGACGAGTTGTGATGGATAAAGCAGGAGGTTCAATCTGCATGAATGATAACAGAAAGCCCGGGACGAGCCCGGAGGAGAACGGCGCGGAGGAGTCCACCAAGGGATTTCCGGTTGTAAGTGAAGCGGAACAGGCTGCGTCGGAGGCCTTCGAAGTGAAGAAAAAGGACAAGGACGGCAACTGGGTTGCAGCAAAGCCGGTCAGCGTAACGGATGCGGCTGAGCAGGCAGCGCAGGAGACAGAGGAACAGCCGCAGGAGGAAACGGCACAGATGCAGGCCGAGGAGACCGCCGAGGGACAGACCACGCCTCCGGCAGAGGATGCCGCGCAGGCAGCGGCTGCGCCGGCGGAGGAGACATCCGAGACGGAAGAGCCGGCAGAGGAGGACGTGCGCGTCTATGAGCCGGAGGAAACGGGCAAAAAGCCCTCGCACGTCAAGCGTGCGGCAATCGGCGTGCTCGGAGCGGCGGCCGTGATCGTCGGCGGTTTCAGCGCGTTTGTTTACGGTTACGGCAACATTTTCCCCGGTGTCAAGGTCGCTGATGAATACAAGCTGGGCGGCATGTCGCAGGAGGAAGCGAAGAATTATATCGCAGGCGAAGTGCAGAAGGGCGTTTTCGACCGCGAGCTCAAGCTGACGGGCAAGGATCTCGGCACGGATACCGACAAGGAGTATGTCATCAAGCTGTCCGATGTCGATGAGTCGGTTGACAGCGAGAATGCGGCAAAGCAGGCATATCTGATCGGCCGCGAGGGCAGCTATTTCCAGCGCGTCGGCACCGTGCTGAACAGCATGTTCTCCGGCTGGGATATCTCGCTCGGCGCAAAGCTGAAGGACGGCGCTGTCGCGCAGCAGGTCGAGAAGATCTCCGGAGATCTCGCCTATGAGCCGGTTCAGCCGAGCTGGAAGGTGGACAAGGAAAAAAGCGAGCTGCAGATTGACACCGGCAAGCGCGGTCTGAGTTTCGACAAGGAAAAGCTTTCCGCTGCGATTGCACAGAAGATGGAGACCGTCAATCTCGACGACTACACGATTGAGACCAGCGCGGTCGACCAGGAAAAACCGGATGCCAAGAAGATTGCGGAGGATGTCAACTGCAGTCCGAAGAACGCAACGGTCGACAAAAAGGACGGCAAGACCGTTCTGGAGGCGGTTGACGGCGTGAAGGTCGAGGAGAGCGCGATTGCATCCGCACTCGGCGATGCATCCGAGCAGTCGTACACCGTTCCGGTTGAGGTCACCAAGGCAAAGATCACCAAGGCACAGCTCGAGCCGGTGCTGTTCCGCGACAGACTGGGAAGCGCAACGACGTATTACAACGGCGGTCAGGGCTCGCGCACCACAAACCTGCGTCTGGCAAGCCGCTACTGTGACGGTGTCATCCTGAACCCCGGCGAGGAGTTCTCGTATAACGATACGGTCGGCGAGCGCACCGCGTCGCGCGGCTTCCGCTCCGCGATTATTTTCCAGGACAACAAGGAAGTCAGCGGTCTCGGCGGCGGCGTCTGCCAGCCGTCCTCGACGATCTATATGGCGGCGCTGCGCGCAGATCTGGAAATTTCCGAGCGCCATTACCACATGTTCCAGGTTTCCTATACGCCGGTTTCGCAGGACGCGACGGTGGCTTACGGCAGCAAGGACTTCCGTTTTGTCAACAACACGGATTACCCCATCAAGCTGGACATCAGCGCCGGCGGCGGTTCGCTGACGGTCAACATCATCGGTACAAAGACGGTCAACAAAGAGGTTTCTCTGTACGCGAAGACCTATGTCAGCGGCAGTTACAAGCATGCGACGCTGTATAAGACGGTCACCATCGACGGTAAGTCCACAACGACAAAGGAAAACAGCAGCTCGTATAAGCTCAAGTAAAGCAGCACGCGGCATCGCGGTCCGCAGAATAAGAAATCAGTCGGGTATGGCGGGAAAAATGTCCGCTGTACCCGCTGTTTTTTTGGAAAAACGGGGAAATTTTTCAAAATAGCTTGATGTTGCGCCCTGTTTTGGTATATCATAAAAAAGTAAGAATTTGAGAAGGAGAGATTTCCGTGGAGAAAAAACCGTTTTATATAACCACACCGATTTATTATCCGTCGGACAACCTGCACATCGGACACTGCTACTGCACTGTGGCGACAGATACCATGGCGCGCTACAAGCGTCTGCAGGGCTATGACGTCATGTTCCTGACCGGAACGGATGAGCATGGACAGAAGATTGAGGACAAGGCCAAAGAGGCGGGCATCACCCCGCAGCAGTTTGTAGACAACATCGTCAGCGGCATTCGTGAGCTGTGGAAGATGATGAATATTTCCAATGACCGCTTTATCCGCACAACCGACGACTACCATGTCGAGGCGGTTCAGAAGATTTTTGAGCGGCTGAAAAATCAGGGCGATATCTACAAGTCGGTCTACAAGGGCAAGTACTGCAAGCCGTGCGAGTCGTTCTGGACGGAGGCACAGCTGGTGGACGGCAAGTGCCCGGACTGCGGCCGTGAGGTCGTCGACGCGGAGGAGGAGGCATACTTCTTCCGCCTGAGCAAATATGCGGACCGCATCATCAAGCTGTATGAGGAGCATCCGGACTGGCTGGAGCCGACCTCGCGCGCACATGAGATGCTCAACAACTTCATCAAGCCGGGACTGGAGGACACCTGTGTTTCGCGCACGTCGTTCCGCTGGGGCATTCCGGTCACCTCCGACCCCAAGCATGTCGTCTATGTCTGGATTGACGCGCTGACCAACTATATCACCGCACTCGGCTATGAGAATGACCGCTATCATGATTTTGAGAAATTCTGGCCGGCAGATGTGCATTTCATCGGCAAGGAAATTGTCCGCTTCCATTCCATTTTGTGGCCGGCAATGCTGATGGCGCTCGACCTGCCGCTGCCGAAGAAGGTATACGGCCACGGCTGGCTGCTGCTCGACGGCGGAAAAATGTCCAAGTCCAAGGGCAACGTTGTCGATCCGGTATTCCTGTGCGAGCGTTACGGCGTCGACACACTGCGCTATTTCCTGCTGCGCGAATTTCCGTTCGGCTCGGACGGTGTCTTCTCCAATGAGGCACTCATCAGCCGCATCAATTCCGACCTCGCAAACGATCTGGGCAACCTCGTTTCCCGCACCGTTTCCATGGCAGAAAAATACTTTGACGGCACGCTGCCGGCCGAGCAGACGGCAGACGAGCTGGACGACGAGCTGGTTTCCATGGCGTCTGGTCTGCGCAGCAGATATGAGGAGAAGATGGAGGCGTATGCGTTCCAGGACGGTCTGATTGAGGTGTTCAAGGTCATTTCCCGCGCGAACAAGTACATTGACGAGACCGCTCCGTGGGTGCTCGCCCGCGATGAGGCAAATCGTCCGCGTCTGGCGCGCGTAATGTACAACCTGCTGGAGACTATCCGCATCTGCGGCGTGCTGCTCACCCCGTTTATGCCGGATTCGGCCGAGAAAATCCGCGTACAGATCGGCGCGGCATCGGGCAGCTACAACTGGGAGACTGCCGGCACGTTCGGCGTGCTGCCGGCTGATGTAAGCGTCAGCAAGGGTGCGGCCCTGTTCCCGCGCATCGACATGAACAAGGAGCTGGAATTCCTTGAGAAGCGTCAGGAAAAGCAGCGCAAGGAGGCAGAAAAGCAGGCGAAAAAGGCGGAAAAAACCGCAAATAAGCCGGAGGACAAGCCGGAAGGCGTTGCCATCGGCATCGAGGATTTTGCTAAGGTTTCGCTCAAGACCGCGACGGTGGTCGCCTGTGAGCCGGTGAAAAAGTCCGACAAGCTGCTGTGCCTGCAGCTGGAAGTCGGCGGGGAGAAGAGACAGGTCGTCTCCGGCATTGCACCGTATTACAAGCCGGAGGAGCTGGTCGGCAAGACGGTTGTCCTTGTGGCAAATCTCAAGCCTGCCAAGCTGCGCGGCGTCGAGAGCCAGGGCATGATTCTGGCGGCTGACGCGCCGGAGGGCGTAAAGGTGATTTTCGTTGACGGCATTCCGTCCGGCTGCACCATTCGATAAGGGACAAATCCGACAGGGCGCGCTGCATTTGGGCGCGCCCTTTTTTTCATACACAGGAGGAAATGCGATGCTGTTTGACACACATGCGCACTATGACGATGCGTGGTTTGATGCAGACCGGGAGCAACTGCTCGCCTCTATGCCTGCACACGGCGTCGGGCTGATTGTCAATCCCGGCTGCACCGTGGAGACATCGGAGACCGCGGTGCGTCTCGCCGAGCGGTTTGACTTTGTCTATGCCGCTGTCGGCATCCATCCGGAATACAGTATGGGCGCAGGCGAAGCCGAATTGGCGCGCATTCGCGCACTGTCCGCCCATCCGCGCGTCAGGGCGATCGGAGAAATCGGTCTGGATTATTATTGGGAAAAGCGTTCTCCGGAGACCACGCCGCCCAGAGAACGGCAGAAGGAGCTGCTGCGCGCGCAGCTCGAGCTGGCGCGGGAGGTCGGACTGCCGGTCATCATTCACGACCGCGAGGCACATGAGGACTGTCTGAATATCGTCAGGGATTTCTCCGATCTGCGCGGCGTATACCACTGCTATTCCGGCAGTCTGGAGACGGCAAAGGAGATCCTTGCGCTCGGATGGTATCTGTCGTTTACCGGCGTCATCACCTATGGACGCGCGAAAAAAGCGCGCCGCATCATCGAACAGCTGCCCATTGAGCGCATCATGATCGAGACAGACAGCCCGTATCTCACGCCCGAGCCGGAGCGTCTGCAGCCGGGGCGGGTGCGCAACAGCTCGCTGTATGTGCACCGCGTTGCCGAACGCATTGCGGAATTTAAGGGCATGACCGTCGATGAGGTCGAGCGCATCACAACGGAAAACGGAAAACGCTTTTTTGATATTGACGGCGCGGGAGGAGCATGATGCTTCGGTCTTCTGATGTGGAGCAGCTGGTGCGCCGGCATCAGCTGACCTGTTATCATAACATCGTTTCTGCGATGGAACAGCTGAAAGTGCGGTTTATTCTGCCCGCAGGGCCGTATACAACCGTGTTTTACGGGCAGGTTCGGCAGTTTTTGCTGCATTTTTCTGCGGCCGGCATCCGCATCTTTTCAGCGGATGACATGGACAGACCGCCGCGGCTGCTGCCGTGGCGCACGCTCACGCGCTTTCGCGTCCGCGCGCGGCTGCTGACCTATCGGCTCACCGTGCAGACTGGAAGCGGGAAATGGCAATTCATCATAAACCGCTTTATTTTGGGGAGCCCGTGGCAGCGGGAAAATATCACCTGCCTTGCGGAAAACGGATTTTTCCAGCCGTGCGAACTGCGGCAGTAAAAACAGATTGGAATAATTTGGAGTGTTGTCAGCGGGTGGAAACCCAGGTATAATAGAATCAACTTCCGGAAGAAAATGAAATATCAGGAAGGAGATTACACATGAAAAGCAAGGTTTTTGCGGCTTTTTTGTCCGCAATCCTACTGCTCAACATGATACCCACCGCACTTGCGGCAGATGCACAGACCGATCAGGCATCTGCCGGCACGACCACCGCACAAACCCAACCGGCTGCGCAGCAAAGCCGTCAGGCGGCGAGCGCAGTGCCTACCCAGCAGCAGGCATACGAACGAATGATTGCCCTCAAGTCGAAATATCCGGAGGGCATGACATGGACAAACAGCAATTCCTATGCATGGAAGGGCGGCATTTTCAGCGTCGGCTATGGCTGCGCAGGCTTTGCCTTCCTCCTGAGTGACGCGGCGTTCGGCGATCTCCCGGCGCGCATGGTCAGAACCATTGATTACAGCAGCCTCAAGGTCGGCGATATCCTGCGCGTCAACAACAATTCCCACAGCGTCATCATCCTGAAAATCGAGGACAGCGGCGTGACGCTCGCCGAGGGCAATTACAACAGCAGCATTCACTGGGGACGCGTGCTCACCAAAGCACAGGTGTTGCAGTCTGACTATGTGCTGACCCGTTATCCGGCCTCTGCCGCAAGTGAGCCAAAGCCCGAAACGAGCCAGCCCAAGCCGGAGACAGAACAGCCCGCGCCGGAAACAAGCAAGACGCATTCCCATACGTATGGCGCCCCCAAGTTTAACTGGTCCTCCGACTACAAGACCTGCACCGCGGTCTTTGCATGCACCGCCGGTGATGACACACAGAACGTCCGGTGCACCGTCCGCACCGAGCAGGCAAACGGCGTAAACCATTACACAGCTTCGTGCACCTTTCAGGGCAAAACATATACCGACAAAAAGAGCACAGAGGTCATGCCGCAGAGCGAGCCGGACAACACACAGAAGGTCAGCAAGGGCATTACCATCCGATGGAACGCAGTTCCGAACGCATCCGTCTACTGGATTTATCGCAAAACAGCGGGCGAAGGCTGGAAGCTGCTGAGCAAAACGGTCAGCAGCACAAGCTATACCGACCAGACCGCAGAAGCAGGAAAGAAATATGCCTATGCGGTGCGTCCGGTGATTGTCCTTAAACAGCGCAGCACCGCCGTCAGCAAATGAGAACATTCCGCAGCACCGTTCGAAAGAGCCGTGCTGCTCTTTTTTATGCCCGTACTTGCCGCAACGCCGCGAAAATGATATGATAGAAGCAATATATCTGTATTTTGTATAGGGAGGAGAGAGCATGAAAAAGAAATACGTTACACTGCTTCTGTCCGCTGTGCTTCTGGCCGGTATGTTTGCGCCGGCGGCGGCTGCAGCCGAGACAGAACAAACCGGTGAGCCGCAGACCTCAACGGGCTATGCAATCCCGCTCGAGCCGAACGCGGAGCGCTGCACCGAACAAGAGGTAACGCAGGCCCCGACACAGCAGCAGGCATACCAGAAAATGATTGCGCTCAAGAAATAATATCCGGAGGGCATGAAATGGACCAATGACAATTATTACTATTGGAACGGCGGGATCTGGGGCGCCGGAAATGGCTGCGCCGGCTTTGCCTTTCGGCTCAGCGATGAGGCGTTCGGCAATTTGCCCGCGCGTATCATCGGGAAATTTGCCTATTCCGAGATTCGCGTCGGAGATATTCTGCGCGTCAACGACGACTCCCACAGCGTGATTGTTCTGAAAATTTCATCGAGCCGGATCACCATTGCGGAGGGCAATTACATGGGGAAGATTCATTGGGGGCGTGAGATGACCAAGCGACAGGTCATGAACACCTCGGATTATCTCGTCACACGGTATCCGTGCAAGCACAATTACATCGTGAAAAAGGTTGAACCGACCTGTGTCGACCCGGGATATGTCGAGCATACGTGCAGGATCTGCGGCGACAGTTATAGAGATCAGTATAATAATACGCTCAAGCCGCATCAATGGGGCGAGCTTTACGTCATAACCGAGCCGACGTTCACACAGAGCGGATGGTGCCGCTATCGCTGCCCGGTTTGCAATACATATCGCTATGAGGATATGCCTCCGATGGAACGGGATTTTCCGTTTTACGATGTGCCGAAAAATCAATGGTATCGCGCGGCGGCAGAATATGCCTATCATAACGGCCTGATGAAGGGCGACAAACACCGGTTCAGCCCGATGGGTACGATGACCCGTGCGATGGTGGTGCAGATTCTGTATAATAAGGCGGGAAAACCGAAGGTTTCCGGTGAGATGCCGTTTTCCGATGTCAAGGAGAGCGACTGGTATTATCGCGCGGTACAGTGGGCGTATCAAAACAACATTGCGGCGGGCGCGGGCGGCCGATTCAGTCCGAATGACCGCGTGACACGCGAACAATTTGCACAGTTTCTGTATTCGGATGCCGGAAGGCCGAAGGTTTCCGGCTCAATCAACAGTTTCCCGGATGCCGGACAGGTGTCCGGCTGGGCGAAAACCGCGATGATCTGGGCCAATCAGAACGGTATCGTCAACGGCAAAAAAAGTAACGGCAGGATCCTGCTTGATCCGCGGGGAAATGCAACCCGTGCGGAAGCGGCGGCAATGCTGATGAACTATTTAAAGAAAAAATAATTGGGCACAGCGCCGCGGGGTTCCGCGGCGCTGTTGTCTGTTTTGCCGCTGCATTGGAAAACTGCCCATGAAGCGCGGACAAATTGAGGAGATTTTCGACAGATAGTCTGTTTACTTTGCATGGCGTTTCGAGTATAATGTTATACAATTACTAGAAAAATCCAGATGTTTGAACAAGGGCATTGTTCCGAATGTGCCGGAAGCAGCCCAAAGGAAAGGGAGTCGAATTACGATGGCATATTACTTCTCTGAACCGTCCCATACCTTTAGTGAATATTTGTTAGTGCCGGGATACTCCTCAAAGGAATGTATTCCCGCCAATGTCAGTCTGAAAACACCGATTGTGAAATTCCGCAAGGGCGAAGAGGAATGCCCGATCTCCATCAATATCCCGATGGTTTCTGCAATCATGCAGGCGGTTTCCAATGATACCATGGCAATCGCACTGGCCAAGGAAGGCGGCATGTCGTTCATCTACGGCTCCCAGAGCATTGAATCGGAAGCTGCGATGGTTGCCCGCGTCAAGAGCTACAAGGCAGGCTTTGTTGTCAGCGATTCCAACATCAAGCCGGAACAGACGCTCGCCGATGTGCTGGAGCTCAAGGCGCGCACCGGCCATTCCACCATGGCTGTCACCGCTGACGGCACGCCCAACGGCAAGCTGCTGGGCATTGTCACCGGCCGTGACTACCGCATCAGCCGCATGGATCGTGCGACCCGTGTCAGCGAGTTCATGACTCCGTTTGAAAAGCTGATTACCGCGCCGAAGGAGACCACGCTCAAGGAAGCAAACAACATCATTTGGGATCACAAGCTGAATGCACTGCCGATCATTGATGAGAATCAGTGCCTCGTTTACATGGTATTCCGCAAGGACTACGACTCCCACAAGGAAAACACGCTCGAGCTGCTCGACACACATAAGCGCTACATGGTCGGCGCCGGTATCAATACCCGCGACTATGCGGAGCGCGTGCCTGCCCTGATTGAGGCGGGTGCGGACGTCCTGTGCATCGACTCCTCCGAAGGCTTTACCGAATGGCAGAAGCTGACCATTGACTGGATTCGTGAAAACTACGGCGACAGCGTGAAGGTCGGCATGGGCAATGTTGTCGATAAGGAGGGATTCCTCTTCCTCGCAAAGTGCGGTGCGGACTTCATCAAGGTCGGCATCGGCG
>DJXF01000098.1 GCA_002449635.1 Clostridiales bacterium UBA7011
CCGACGTGTACGCCATCCGCCCCGCTTTCCAGGCAAACCTGTACATCATCGTTGATAAGGCATGGCACGCCGTATGCGTGACAAAGCTGTACCATTTGCTTTGCTTCTGCCACAAATTCATCGTGTGAAAGGTGCTTCTCACGCAGCTGTACCAGCGTTGCGCCGCCCTTCAGGCATTGCTCCACCTGCGCATACAGTGTGCTGTCTCCCACCCATGCGCGATCTGTAACGGCATACAGCAGCATGGCTTTTCGAATGTTCTGCGTTCTATCTGAATGCAAGATAAATTCCTCCGTTCTGTTTGCGGTCATTCCGCAGAATGAACCTATGATATAGTATACCGTTCCCCTGTGCGCCATGTCAATGCCGGTCCGGCTGTCCTGATTCTGTCGTCATTTAATCGGATGGATACATTAAAAAACTCCCTGCTGTATCGTGTCAGGATTACAGTCCTGACGTTTGGGCAATTCCGCAGCGATGCCGACCGGTCAATTTGTCTCTGCAGCAAAGCCCGATTGATTCTGTTTCCATCCGGTTTGCAGTTCGATGCACCCGCAAATTCTGCTGCATTTTGTCACATCGGTTTCTTGAAAAAGCAGTCTCTTTATGCTATCATTAAAATAGAGAGATTGGATAATCCGATTCGTTAGGAGGTTTGAAAAATGGGAAAATTTGTTGTAAAAAAGACCGCTGCCGGCACCAAGTTTGATCTCAAGGCAAACAATGGCCAGATTGTTGCGTCGTCTCAGGTTTACAAATCCATGGCTTCCTGCCTCGCCGGAGTAGAAAGCGTCCGCACCAATGCCCCAATTGCCGAAATCGAAGATCAGACCGCCGAGGGCTATGCCACGCTGAAAAATCCAAAGTTTGAGGTATACAAGGACAAAGCCGGCGAATTTCGTTTCCGTCTGAAGGCCAAGAACGGTCAGATTATCGCCGTCGGTGAAGGCTATACGACGATGAAGAACTGTCTCAACGGCATTGCCAGCATTAAGAAAAACGCGCCGGATGCAGAGCTTATTACCCCGTGAAACGGCTTTGCCGAAAAAACGATACGATAAGCACAAGTCGGACAGCAGGATATGCTGTCCGACTTTTTGGTTTCGCCGGAACGGCAAAGCAACGTCCGTTCCGCCTATAACTGCTTCAATAACTGTGTCAAATATGCCCGATATTCTAATCGGACTGATTCCGGCTCCACCAGCTGCATTTTTTCTCCTATACCTGTCAGCCACCCGAAAAACTGACGGCTGACCGTGACGGAAACCCGCACCCGAAAATGTTCGTTTTCCTCCGGTATGAGAATGACATCACTGCCAAAGCGGTCCAGAATCACACCCGCCAAATCATTATGACAATACAGTACGACTTCCTCATCGTGTCCGCCATACATGCCAAAGGTTTTCTTTGCAAATGTACCCAAATCAAAGCGCTCAAACTGCTGTCTGCCGACGCGCTCCGTCTGCTCCAAATCCAGATGCTGCATTTTATCCACACGATAATGCTTCATCTTTTGCGCGGTTTCATCATATGCGATCAGGTAATACTTTTCATCCTCCCATGTCAGTGCCCATGGGCTGACCACATAAACCGCACCATTTTTCTTCAGCTGGAATTTTTTCTCCACTGTCCATTCACAGTATTGAAAATGAATCTGAAAATTGCGATTGATCGCAGTATGTATTTTGTCTACATTGTAATAAATTGTTTCATTTTCCGCTTTAATTCTGTTATGGATAAAAACCTGTCTTTGCAGTTCTGATGCTTCATACTGACTGGTCAGCTTTTCCAGCTTATAAATCAGTTCGTCCGATTTCTTTCTGGTGATAAACTTGGAGGACTGTACCGCATCTACCAGCAGCTTCAGCTCCGGAAGAGAAAAACGCCGCGCGCCGATATAATACCCCTGCGAAGACCCCCTTGCCTTCAAAATGTCGATCCCGAAATTCTGCAGTACCTCTATATCGGAATAAATGCTTTTTCTCTCGGCAGAAATACCGTACTCATTCAGCGCGATACATAAGTCATTTGCCGACATAACATGAGATTCGTCCGTTCGTTCCATCAAAATCCGCATCAGGTATAAAATCTTCTTTTTCTGGCTCTGTACTGCCACGCCGTCTCATCCCCTTTTTTGTTTCTATCCCAGCATCGCATATCATCCTTTTTGTCTAGTTGTCATTATAGCATATTTTACACATTATGTGAAGTTTCCTCACACAATTGCTTCACCGGTGTCCCGTCTTCCGCCGGATTGTTTTCAGCGCAATTCGTTTTTTTCGTTTTGAAACCGTCTGTCACCCTGCAGATCACCTGCGAGCCTGTAATAAACATCACTTCTGCTGTAAATTTTTTCTTCACCTTATGGGCAATCGCTCCGGCGCTTTTTGTTCCCCCTGCCACAGTATACGGGGAGTTGGCCACATAGCCTATCTTACCGATATGCTTGAGCTGAACACGGATGGCTTCACTGTCAAACGGATTTTCGGGTTCCTTGACACATTTTACCTTTTTTCCGATGCGAAACGGTGCTGCGCCATAATAGTGACGGATACCAACAACCGAAATATACTGCTCTTTCATGCTCAGTCATCTCCTTTTTTTGCTTCGATTTCCTTTTCATGGAAACAGTATAGCAAATTGGTTGTCCGGAAGTACGGACAACGGCAGCGGAAACGCAAAAAATCCCCGGATTCCGAAGAATCCGGGGACCTCAAAAATGGTGGACACTAACGGTCTCGAACCGCTGACCTTCCGCACGTCAAGCGGATGCTCTACCAACTGAGCTAAGTGTCCATTTCTTTGCTGCGAGAATTATTATAGCAGGATATTTCCGCTCTGTCAACAGAAATACCGCGAATCAAAAAAATTTTTGTGTACCTGCGCAGAGCGCAGGTACACAAACGAGCAGGCATAGAAATACTTACAGATTTTCCTTCAGGAATGCCTCGAGTGCTGCAGCTGCTTCTGCTTCCTGATCGCCGTCGACAGTAACCGTAATGGTCTCGCCGCCCTTGATGCCGAGTCCCATCAGACCGAACATCTTGCGTGCATCTGCCTTCTTACCGTCCTTTTCAACGGTGATAGCGCACGGGAATTCCTTGACCTTCTTAACGAAAAGACCTGCCGGACGAGCGTGGAAACCTTCCGGATCAGTCAGTGTGTAGGTAAAGCTCTTCATAATCGTTCTCTCCTTTGTGAAAATTGATTTGCGTTTTCAGACGGGACTGCCCTGCCGCAACCCAATCCGTCCCGCCGGTACAATACAATGCTTTGGGATCAGCAGCTCAGCCGGACATCCCGCCGGATCAGCGAACGCGCGGATCTGTCTGAATCCCATACATATCATTGTCCTTCGTTACAATGAAATTATACCATCAACTTCACGACAGCGCAACCAAAAAACGGTATATTTTTGACGTTCTGCACAAAAATCCCTCCGCTCACCGGTAGGACTTTTCAAAAATCTCCGCACACGCCTCATCCGACAGCGGTATCCGATCCGCACGGAACAGCGCGCCCATTGTCTCGCGCGCATTTTCCGCCAGCTGCTTCGATTCCTCCCGTGTCATGCCGTAATCCGACATTTTCAGCTGATCGACGCCGCAGGCCTTTTGCAGCTCCGCCAGTGCCGTGACGAAATCCTCCGGCTTGTCCGCATCCTTTTTGCCGAGCGCCTGTGCCATTCGAATAAACCGGTCGTCGCACGCATGCTGCTCGACAAAATAGCGATAATATTCCAGCGAAATCATAATCAGACCCGCACCGTGCGGCAGATTGTGATGATACGCACTCATCGCGTGCTCCATTGCGTGTTCACTGGTGCACGAGCTGAGTGTCATAACAACACCGGAAAGCGTATTGGCAAACGCAACATGCTCGCGCGCTTCCATGTCGGAGCCATCCTGTACGGCACGCGCAAGATATGTGCCGATGTTTTCCATTGCGGTCAGCGCATACATATCGCTCATGAGATTGGCTGATTTCGCCAGATAGCACTCCGTGCTGTGAAACAGCGCATCAAAGCCCTGAAATGCCGTAAACCGCGGCGGAACAGACTGCATCAGCTCCGGATCAACAACAGCAATCTGCGGAAACAGGCGATCATCGCCGCCGAATCCGATTTTCTCATTGGTCTCCTCGTTGGAAATGACACCATACGGATCGACCTCACTGCCCGTACCTGCCGTTGTGGTAATGGCAATCACCGGAAGCGGATCGTTTGCAATGCGCTGTCTGCCGCCGGTTCCCCCATACACATAATCCCACAGATCGCCATCATTGGTCGCCATGGCGGCAATCGCCTTGGAGGCATCCATCACGCTGCCCCCGCCGAGCGCTACAATAAAGTCGCAGCCGTTTTCTCTGGCAAACGCGGCGCCCTCCATCACCGTTGATTTGAGCGGATTTGCCATGATTTTGTCAAAAAGCACGGTCTGCACGCCAGCCTGCTCCAGCTGTGCAGTCGTGCGGTCGAGCGAACCGTTTGCCCGCGTGGATTTTCCGTTTGAAATGACAATCATTGCCTTTTTTCCCGGCATCCTCTGCCTGTGCAGCTTATTCAGCGTGCCGCTGCCGAAAACAATTCTTGTCGGTACATACATGCGAAAGCTCATTTTTCTCTCCTCCTGTTTGAAAACCCGGCTTTGTTTTTGGAATGTTGCCCTAATGTGAGAAAACTGCATTCATTTCCTGTCTGAAAACTGTCAGGGAAACCATACCTGCCTCATGATCCTTTTGCGCCAAAAGCCGCACCGATCGCCTGTGCAATGTTTTCCTTTTGAATGACACGGAATCCGTCCGGAATTTCAATCCGTCCGATGTTTTGCTTCGGCATGATGCAGGTGGTAAAGCCAAGGCGGATGGCCTCATGAATGCGCTGTGCCGCAGCGGTTACTGCGCGCAGTTCGCCGGTCAGACCGACCTCCCCGAATGCCATCACGCCCTCCGGCAGCGCCTGATCCCGATAGCTGGAGGCGACTGCCAGCGCAATCGGCAAATCAATGGCGGGCTCGTCCAGCCGCATGCCGCCGATTACATTGATATATGTGTCACTGGCGGACAAGTAGAATCCGACTCGCTTTTCCAGAATGGCAAGCAGCAGCACCATGCGGTTGTAATCGACACCGGCTGCCATGCGCCGCGGCGTACCATACGCTGTTTTGGTGACCAGTGCCTGAATTTCCGCCAAAATCGGGCGGCTGCCTTCTATGGTGCAGGCGATGCAGTTGCCCGAAGCATCCACCGGATGTCCGGACAGCATGGCGGCCGACGGATTGGGCACTTCAATCAGCCCGCAGTCGCTCATCTCAAAGACACCGACTTCATTGGTCGAACCGAATCGGTTTTTTGCCGCACGCAGGCAGCGGAAGGAAATCTGTTTTTCGCCTTCAAAATACAGCACACAGTCTACCATGTGCTCAAGAATTTTCGGTCCCGCCAGTGTACCTTCCTTGGTTACATGGCCGACAATAAAGATTGTGACGCCGCGCCGTTTGGCGTACTGCATCAGCTTCATCGCACATTCCTTAATCTGTGTCGTGTTGCCCGGCGCACTGTTCAAATCCGACTGATAGACGGTCTGAATGGAATCGACAATCAGGACATCCGGCTGCAGCAGATCGGTTTCCGCAATGATTTCATCCAGATCGGTTTCCGCCAGAACAAACAATTCAGGCGAAGAGATATGCAGCCGGTCGGCACGCAGGCGAATCTGCCGCAGCGATTCCTCGCCGGAAACATATAAAACCTTTGCCTGCCGGCACATTTCCTGACACATCTGCAGCAACAGGGTCGATTTTCCGATGCCCGGCTCGCCGCCGACCAGTACAAAGCTGCCGCGTACCGCACCGCCGCCCAATACGCGGTCAAGTTCTGAAATACCGGTATAAAAACGCAGCTCCTCTTCGGTTTGAATCTGATTGATGACGAGTGGTTTGTTGCGGGTACGCCGCTCTGCCGGGGCAAGCGTTCCGCGGGGCGCTGCCTGCTTTGCCTCCCGGAATTCCTCCATGGTATTCCATGCGCCGCAGGATGGACATTTTCCAAACCATTTTGCGCTTTCATAGCCGCATTCTGAACATAAAAAAGATGTTTTCTGTTTCATGATTTCCTCTCTGCGTTGTTATTTGGACTGTTCGGCGTATTCCAGACAGCCGGAGATCATGCACAAGGCAAGCCGTTTCTGATAATCATCCTGTGTGAGCAGCTTTGCTTCCTCCGCGTTGGATAAAAAACCGCACTCCACAATGACAGCCGGACAGGTCAATGTTTTCATCAGATAGATGTTGTCTCCCGCCTGCTTTGCCTGGCGTTCGCGCGCGGGGTGCAGGCCCTGCGTCAATGCCGTCTGCAGCTGCTGCGCCCAAAGCGTTCCCTCCGGGTTGTTCTTTGACCAGAAAACCTGTGCACCGGTATAGGAGCTGTCGGAAAACTTGTTGAGGTGAACCGACAAAAACATCGGATTGGGCGTCTGTCCGGTGATGCGCTCACGCGCGCGGATATCAGCAACCTTATTGGCTCGAATGCTCTGAGACGGATCGTAATCAATGGAATTTTCATCTTCCCGTGTCAGCAATGTCTGTATGCCGAACAGGCCGGCATACGCCTCACATTTTTTCACAATGGCAAGATTGATGCTCTGTTCTGCCGTTCCGTCCGCAGCTGTCGCTCCCCCGTCGATCCCGCCGTGGCCGGCATCCAGCACCAATATATTTTGATAATTGTGCGGAGCAAATACCGTGCGGAGCAGATGGGCATCCTTCCCTTGTAGCATACCTGCAATTGCGGCGGCTGTCAATATGAGGAGTGCGGGCAAATATTTGTGTCTTCCTCGGCTTATCTTCACAAAATCCCCTCCGGTGAAAAGATATGATGCGTTTTATTGGAATATGTGTTATACTAAAAATGAATTGTCAGAGAAAGGAGGGCCGATCATCTTGCGCCAGAGACAACAGCTGTTTCTCAGCATCAATCGTATCCTTCTGTTGTTATATGCACCGCTCAGCGTCGCGCTCAGTGTGTATTATCTGTTCACCGGCAGCCTGCTTCATGCACTGCTTTCCCTGTGCACGCTGTTCTGGATTGCTCTGCCCTATATTTTTCACCGTTTTCTGCATCTGCGCATCGGTCAGCTCATGCTGTTCTTCTATATGCTCCTGATTTTATTCTGTTATTCCGGCGGAGTGGTGCTTTCTTTTTCACGCCGCATTTTCTTTTACCCTGCGCTGTCTCATCTGCTGGGCGGTTTTTTCTTTGCCGTTGCGGCAGCCGCTATGTTCTGTATCATGACGCAGCAGCGCCGCATCCGTCACCTCTGGGTCGCCAACCTCTTTTCATTTGGCGTTTCCCTCACTGTCAGCACCGTCTGGCAGCTCATACAAATCGGCATTGCATATCTTCTCCCCGATACACAGCCCTCCGTTCCGGCTTTGGTCGGGAACTGCGCGGCATGCCTGATCGGCGCAGCACTTTTCTGTCTGCTGACCGCTTTGCAGCAGTATAAACGTATTCACAGCTATCCGCTGTATGCCTTTGAAGATTATGCAGCGCTCAATGTCAAATCTACAATTCAAATTATTCCCTGATACAACCGTCGGCATAATCAAAATTGTTTGACGGTTGTTTTCAAGTAACGTTGTCATACAGCCCGTTTTCCGCTGTATTGATCGGAGGAACTGAATGGAAAAAAATAAAATTTATCGGGCAGAAATTGTCGGTTATTCGGGTGACGGATCTTCCATTGCCCGGATTCATAATATGGTTGTGTTTGTCCCCGGCGGCGCAGTGGGAGATCAATGTGATATTCGTATTCTCAAAGTGACAAAGCGCTATGCCTTTGGCCGGATTGAAAAAATTTTTGCCGCCTCAAAGCATCGGATTGAACCGGAATGTCCGCATGCGGCAAAATGCGGCGGCTGCTGTTACTGGCATCTTACATACGAGGAAGAACTGCGCGCAAAAAGCCGCAAGGTAAAAGATGCCCTGCAGCGCATTGGCGGGATTGACATGGAGCCGGAACTGGTTTGCGGTTCAGACCGCATTCGACACTATCGCAACAAGGCGCAATATCCGGTCGGACGCGATGAAACCGGTGTCATCACAGGCTTTTATCGGGTGCGCAGTCATGATATCATCCCTATGGAACACTGCCTGATTCAGACAGAGGAGGCCGATACACTGGCGCGCTGTGTTCGGGACTGGATGACAGCCTGTCACATTGCACCATATAATGAGGTGACCCGCAACGGCCTGATTCGCCACATTTATGTGCGCACCGGATTTGCAACCAGTGAGGTCTTGCTGTGCCTTGTTTCCAAAAGCGCTGCGCTGCCGCATCTCGAGCAGCTGGTTGAGGCTGCCCGTCAGGCTGTACCCGGTCTGGTCGGCATCGTGCTGAATATCAATAAAAAAACCGGCAATGCGATTCTGGGAGATCAGTATATCACGGCATGGGGCAGCAGCACATTAGAGGATATCCTGTGCGGCAATCGTTTCCGCATCTCCCCTGCCTCCTTCTATCAGGTCAATCGGGCGCAGGCCGAACGGCTGTATGAGGCCGCACTAGAATATGCCGCGCTCGATGCAGAGAAAACCGCATTGGATTTTTACTGCGGTGCCGGCACCATCACCCTCGCCCTCGCGCGTGAGGCAAAATCAGTCATCGGCACGGAGGTTATCCCCGCCGCGGTCAAAAACGCGCGTGAAAATGCAAAAATAAACGGTATATCCAATGTAAAATTTCTCTGTGCAGATGCCGGTCAGGCAGCCGCCATGCTGGCGCATGAGGGCATGCATCCGGATGTGATTGTTGTCGACCCGCCGAGAAAAGGAATGGATACCGCCACCATCCAGGCAATCAGTGACATGCAGCCGGAACGGGTCGTTTATGTCTCCTGTGACCCCGCGACACTTGCACGCGATCTCAAGCTGCTGGGCGAGAAAGGATATCAGGTCAGGCGATACCGGGTTTATGATCTGTTTCCGCGAACGGCCCATGTGGAGACCGTAGTTTTGCTGACAAGAA
>DJXF01000123.1 GCA_002449635.1 Clostridiales bacterium UBA7011
TCAGCAGGACCGGACAGGAAAACTGTACCGCCTCGCGGCGCGTAAACCGGTCGGCATACGCCGCGCCAAATACATTGACAATTTCACGCTTCGGCATCTGTTCAATCATAGCGAGCGCATTGTGATAGCCGTAGCTCGTCTGTCCGCGCGAACGCGCAAGGCTTGCATAGAGCATGCGTTCCGGCAGACGCTTGACAAACAGCGGAATCCTGCGCATCCTTCTCATTTCTGCGGCAGTATAGAATTCATCGCCAAACGGCATCACTCCGACGCCGATAAACGCGAGCAGCCGATGCGGATTGCGAACCGCAAATTCCTGACAGACATAGCCGCCGATACCCGCGCCGACCAGAATGATCCGGTCGATCCCCTCGCGCTGCAAAATCGCCTCCAGCTCCTCCGCCGCATGTGCGTAGGAGAAATCAGCATACAGGCGTGATCTTCCGTGCAACGGAAGATCCCAAGTCAAAACGGTATAATCGCGCTGAAAATACGCAAGCTGTCTGTCAAAGGCGTGGTGATTGACGGCAATCCCATGTGTAAAAACAATACAGGGCGCCTTCGGGTTTTCGTGACGATTGATCCAGTAATACGTCACGCCGCGTGTTGAGGAAACCAGCTTACCCGTCACAAGTCATCCTCCCCTTTCTCCTGTTTTCCGGTGATTGATTCTCTCACTTCTGTCCGGGAAGTCTGCGGGCACGGAATTGTTCGATCATATAATGTGTCAGATCCAGCGGGTCATCCTCGTAGGCGGGCGGGATTTCCTCCGGTGTGTACCAGCCTGCGGATTTTAATTCGTCCTCCTGCAGGGTGATGATGTCACTTCCGTCCAGTTCAGCCCAGTAACCGATCATCTGTGCGCCGGAAAAGCCCCACGGCTGATTGCCGCAATACTGCAAATTCTTGACGTGCAGACCGGTCTCTTCCAAAACCTCGCGGTGTACGGTCTCCTCCATCGTCTCGCCGACGCTCATATAACCGGAAACAAGCGCGTAAACCGGATTTTTGTAGACCGAAGAGCGTGTCAGCAGAATACGGTCTCCGTTGCGGACACCGACAATCACCGCGGGACAAACGGTCGGATATGTGACCGCATGGCAGTCCGCGTTGGTACAGCGCATGGCAAGCTCTTTTTGATCCGGCAGCATCGGCGCGCCGCAAACGCCGCAGAACCGATGTGTGCGCTGCCACTGCACCAGATGCAGACAGGTAACCGACGCAAGACGCAGCCAGCGCGGCTCGACTTTGCGCAGCACACGGGATGTCTCCTGCGTAAAGTTCCGGGCAATTTCTTCCGGCAGATCGAGCGCGGTAAAGAATTGTACGCCATCCACTTCGAGCAGATGGACAAGCTGTTCCGCCGTTCCGCCGCAGCTCAGCCAGTCGGTATAGTGCGGCAGCGAGCCTGTCTCAGGCACGAGCAGCACATCTGTCCCCTGAAACAACAAAACATAATCGGCATCCTGCGGCATCGGCTTTGCAAAATCCGTGCTGAGGGTATGCCTTCCAATTTCCTGAATCATTTCTTCTCCTCCTGCTCCTTCCCATCGGAAGGGAAACTACTTCTTTCATTATACGGTTTGCGGCATAAAAAGCAAGGCTTTCCCCCGCTTTGAGTTGAAGCAAATCTGTTTTTTCGGTATAATGATGATGCTGATTTTTGGGAGGTGCCGGAATGAACCAGTCTGGAATGGAAATAGACACACTGCGCGCGGAGATCGTCGCCACCGCTCAGCGCGCCTGTCAGTCGAGTCTTATGGCGGGGACAAGCGGAAATCTGAGCGTTTATGACCCGCAAACCGGCTGCATGGCAATTACGCCGAGCGGTATGGATTATTCCCTTATGACGCCATCTGATATCGTGCTCATGAAATTGGATGGCACAGTAATCGACGGAACACGCAGACCGTCCTCCGAATGGCGCATGCATTCCGTGCTGTACCGCGAGCTGCCGGATGTCCGTGCGGTTGTCCACACGCACGCGCCCAATGCGACAGCATTTGCGGTTTTGCGGCGGGAAATCCCCTGTGTGCTTGTGGAAATGCTTCTGTTTTTAAAAGGCAGCATCGAAGTGGCGGAATATGCCCCGCAGGGAAGCGAAGCAGTCGGCACAAACTGCCTGCCTATTCTGCAGCGCAAGCCCGCGTGTCTGCTCGCCAGTCACGGCGTTGTGACCGTCGGCGACTCTCTTTCACAGGCATATCGCAGCAGCATTTATGCCGAAGATGCCGCACACATCGTCCGGCTCGCCATGAGTACCGGGCAGCCCATTCCGGCAGTCATTGACGAAGAAGGGAGCAAAGCGATCCATGCCTGATTATCTGTCCGACCATGTCCATCTGAGCGACGACGGCACGGCAGTTGTCATTCTCGACCAGACCTGCCTGCCAAATCGAACGATATACCGCACGCTCCGCACAGCAAAGGAAATGTTCGATGCCATTCACACCCTGCAGGTGCGCGGCGCACCCGCCATCGGCATTTGCGCGGCGTATGATCTCTATGTGCTGGCACAGCAGATTTCCGCCCGTTCGGCAGAGGATTTTTTGCGTCAGCTGCAGGGACAGGCGGATGATCTGTGCGCTTCCCGCCCGACGGCTGTCAATCTCAGCTGGGCGCTTGCGCGCATGATGCAAACCGCCGCGGCGCACGACACAGTTCCTGAAATGCTGTCCGCGCTGCACCGCGAATGTCTTGCGATTCATCGGGAGGACATCGCCATGTGCCGTGCCATCGCCGAGCACGGGCTGTCGCTCATCAGGGACGGGGACGGCATTCTTACCCACTGCAATGCCGGTCCGCTCGCCACCTCGCGCTATGGCACAGCCCTCGGCCCGCTGTTTCTCGGTCACGAACGCGGCATGCACTTTCATGTATATGCCGATGAGACGCGTCCGCTGCTGCAGGGTGCACGTCTGACCTCATACGAGCTGAGCCGCAGCGGAATCGACGTCACCCTGATCTGTGACAACATGGCCAGTCTTGTCATGAAAAACGGCTGGATTCAGGCGTGCTTTGTCGGCTGTGACCGCGTCGCGGCAAACGGCGACACGGCAAATAAAATCGGTACGTCGGGCGTCGCCATTCTCGCCGCACACTACAGGATTCCGTTTTATGTGCTCGGACCGACCTCGACCATCGACCTGTCCTGTTCAACCGGTGCGGATATTCCGATTGAACTGCGTGACCCGTCGGAAATCAAAGAAAAATTTTACACAGAACCCATGGCGCTGCCGGAGGTCAAATGCTACAACCCTGCCTTTGATGTCACCGACCACAGCCTGATTTCCGGCATTGTCACCGAATATGGCATCTGCCGCGCACCATACACGGAGAGCCTGCGTGCGGTGTTCGAAAAAAAGCGCGCCGCACAGTCTCTGTCCGACGAAGGGAGGAAATGAAAATGTACACCCGATTGTATAACGCCCGCATTCTCACCATGGCAGGTGACATGCAGCCGATCTGGGGCGAAATCTGGATTGAAAACGATCAGATTATCTACGTCGGTGAGCCGAAGCCGTCCGAAATTCACTGGGATACCGAGCGCAACCTCTGCGGCAACCTTGTTTTGCCCGGCTTCAAAAATGCACACACCCATTCCGCAATGACCTTCCTGCGCTCCTACGCCGACGATCTGCCGCTGCAGGACTGGCTGACAAAACAGGTGTTTCCGATGGAAGCCAAACTGACGGAGGAGCACATCTATCACCTGTCGAAACTCGCGATACTGGAATATCTCACAAGCGGTATTACCGCAAATTTTGACATGTATCTGACACCGGATTCGATTGTGCAGGCCTCAATCGACACCGGATTCCGCACTGTCCTCACCGGCGCGGTCAACGATTTCAGCCAATCGGCCGCGCTGGTCGGCGAATGGTATCAGAAATACAACGGCTATCATCCCCTCATCTCCTTCGAGCTCGGCTTTCACGCAGAGTACACCACTTCGCGCGGGATTCTGGAGGATCTCGCGGCGCTTGCTGTGCTGTACCATGCGCCGGTTTACACGCACAATTCCGAAACCGCCTCCGAGGTGCGCTCCTGCATAGAGAAAACCGGTATGACACCGACGCAGTATCTCGATTCGCTGCATTTATTTGACTATGGCGGCGGCGGATATCACTGTGTCCATGTCACCGCTGAAGATATTGACATTTTCCGCCGGCGCGGCATGTCTGTCATCACCAATCCCGCTTCCAACCTCAAGCTGGCAAGCGGCATTGCGCCCGTTCAGGCTCTGCTGGATGCCGGAGTAAACCTCGCCATCGGCACAGACGGTCCGGCGAGCAACAACTGTCTCGATATGTTCCGCGAAATGTTCCTCACCACTGCGCTTGCCAAGGTACGGGAAAACGATGCGGCGGCTGTGGATGCAAACGCCGTACTGCACATGGCGACAGTTGGCGGCGCGCGCGCCATGCGGCTCACCGACTGCGAAACGCTCACTGCCGGCAGTCAGGCTGACCTGATTGTCCTCGATCTCAATCAGCCCAATATGCAGCCGATGAACAACCTCACCAAAAATGTTGTGTACAGCGGCAGCAAGCAAAATGTTGTTTTGACGATGATCGCAGGCGTCATTCGCTATGAGAACGGCTCGTTTGATGTAGGCGAAGACCCGGAGGAGATTTTTGCAAAGGCAAATGAAATCACCCGGCAGCTGCGCGCGCAGTGACGCCGCGTGCCGCTTCCTGCCGGACAAAGACCTGTGCCCGATCCCAAAAATTTTTTTCAAAAAAGCTCTCATCTTTTAAGTTCATTTATGGTTTGCTCGTTATGATATCTCCAGAACAAACAAAGAACTTCCGCTACTGCAATAGCTTGAAGAAAGGATGAACTCAGATGAAAAAATTTGTATCTGCACTTTGCGCTCTTACGCTGGCACTGACCGCGACAGGCTGCCAGTCGACGGCATCGGCCGAAGATTACAGCAACTCCACCCTCACCGGCGAGGTGACGGATGTGAACGGTTCTACCGTGACCTTGCAGCTCGGTGAGCTGAACCAGTCGTCGGCGGACAGCGGAAAACCGACCGGAGAAAAGCCGGACAACGCGGATGACCACACGCCGCCGGAGCTTCCGGAGCAGTCGGATTCGAAGGAAGCGGGCGGCAGCCAGCCCGAAAACGGTCAGCCGCCTCAGGGCGCGCCCAACGGACAGATGCCCGGCGGGAGCGACGGACAGCAGCCGCCGGAAAAGCCGGATGGAACGCCGCCGACAGATAACGCAGACGGCGATTCTTCCGACAGCGCAAAAAATGACAGCGATTCCGGGAATACCGACAACAGCAATGCCGCGGATGACAAAAATTCAGACCGGACCGCTCCGTCCGAGATGCCTGCAGGACAACCCGGCGGTGCGCCGAACGGCGGCACCAGCTTTGAAGCCGGTGAAGAAACTGCAAAAGTAGATCTCTCTGACGCGGAAATTACCGTTGAGGAAAACGGCAAGACGCAGGACGGTTCTCTGGATGACATCGACGACGGTGACATTCTCGTTATCGAATTCGGCGATGACAATACGATTGAATCTGTAACCATCAAGGCGGTTTCAAACGGCACAGAATCTCAGCAGGGGCCCGGCGGCGCACCCGGCGGTTCCGGTGAAGTCCAGCAGGGCACTGCCGCAAACACGATCTCCGAGGACGGAACGGTGTCAAAACAGACCTATACCTCCACCGGCGACGATGAAAATGCGCTCCGCGTTTCGGACGCAAGTGTTACCCTCGACGGCGTGACCGTCAGCAAAGACGGCGGAGAAACCTCCAGCACGGAGAGCGGCGATTTTTACGGCATGAACGCTGCACTGCTTGCCACGGACGGCGCGGAGGTGACGATTCAAAACGCAGCGGTGACCTCGGATGCGCAGAACGGCAACGGCGTGTTCAGCTATGGTGAAGGCACGGTGGTCAACATTTCCGACTCCACCATCACCACCAAGCGGGACAATTCCGGCGGCATTCAGACGACCGGCGGCGGCACGACCAATGCCACGAATCTGACCGTGGAAACCTCCGGCAACTCGTCGGCGGCGATCCGCTCTGACCGCGGCGGCGGAACGGTTCAGGTCGACGGCGGAACATACACGAGCAATGGCTACAATTCCCCTGCTGTCTATTCGACCGCCGATGTCACGATCAAAAATGCGGAGCTGACCGCCAACAATTCGGAAGCACTCGTGATTGAAGGCAAAAACAGCATTGCGCTGGAGAACTGTACCGTTTCCGGCAGCATGAGCGATGACAAGGGCAGCAGCTCGGATATCAATGTGCACAATGTAATGCTCTATCAGTCCATGTCGGGCGACGCGGATGTCGGAACATCCGGCTTCTCTATGCAGGGCGGCACTCTGACCAGCAACAACGGCGATGTAATTTATGTCACCAATACGAGCAGCACCATTGAACTGACGGATGTGGACATCACAAACAAAGAGACCGACGGTTATTTCCTTCTCGTCAGCGGCAACGATGCCAGCCACGGCTGGGGCACCGCGGGCGAAAACGGCGCACAGGTTACATTTACCGCGAAACAGCAGGAAATTACCGGTGACATTGCAGTCGATACCATCTCGACCCTCAATCTGACGCTTTCCGACGGCAGCAGCCTGACCGGCACGATCAATATCATTGACAACGAGCAAAACGGCACAGCCGTCGAAAACAACGCTGTTGTGACAGTCGAAAGCGGCTGCACATGGACACTGACCGGTGACTGCACCCTTACAAGCCTGACCAACAACGGCACGATCAACTTTAACGGTCATACCATCACTCTGGCGGACGGAACGGTCCTCAGCAAATAACAGCCGCTGAAGCGGACCGCTCTCACGGACGGAAACGCAATCCTGCGGCTGATCGAGAAACGGCCGGCACAGAATTTCCTGTGCCGGCCGTCTGCTGCATTTGGGCCGCAGCGTTTACTTCATGCTGTTCTCGTATGCTTCGATCATCTTCTTGACCATCTGGCCGCCGACAGAACCTGCCTGACGAGAGGTCAGATCGCCGTTGTAGCCTTCCTTCAGGTCAACGCCAACCTCGTTTGCGGCTTCCATCTTGAAGCGATCCATAGCTGCCTTAGCTTCCGGTACAGTGAGCTTGTTAGAATTGCGGTTCATAATTGTTTTCTCCTTTGTTTTCCCGTCCGATCTCTGTGCTAGTAGTCTATGAAAAAAAATTGAATGTATGCAGAGGATTTGTCGAAATGAGAAAAAGTTTTTGACAAAGCGGTCAAACAGCGGCATCCCAGCCGCATTTTTTCTGCCGAAAGCTTTCTGTTGCCCTAATTTTTACAATTAGCATGGTGAATTCTTAAAAAATTTATGTACTATGCCGATCTTTGCGTAAATCTATATTTTGTTTTGAATCATGGGGGGTTGTCCGCTATAATATTAGACAGAAAACTTATATCTGTTTGTCTGGAGGAACAAAGATGTCTTGTGTATCCGTACCTAAAATTCTGATGCCGAAAACGGGCACCGATCTTTATAAATGGGCTGTTGTCGCGTGCGACCAGTATACTTCTCAGCCGGAATACTGGGAGGAAACCGACCGGATTGTCGGCGATGCGCCTTCTACCCTCCGCATCACACTGCCGGAGGTCTTTCTGGAAAACAGCGATGTCGAACAGCTGACCGACACCATCAATGAAACCATGAAGCAGTATCTGTCCGACGGAACACTGGCGGAGCTTCCGGCAGGCTTTATTCTAACGGAACGCTTTTCCGGCGGAGAGACGCCGCGCCGCGGTCTTGTCGCTGCGATTGATCTGGAATGCTACGAATACACTGCGGGTTCGCGTTCCCTCGTGCGTCCGACAGAGAAAACCGTTGTCGAGCGAATTCCGCCGCGCCTCAAAATCCGCAAACATGCTTCGATTGAAGTACCCCACATCATGCTGCTGATTGACGATCCGGACCGGACGGTCATCGAGCCGATGTTTGCGCAGACCGCACAGCTGGAGCAGGTATATAACACCGACCTGATGCAGGGCGGCGGACATATCAACGGCTGGTTTATCCCGCAGGGCGAGCAGACCGACCGGCTGATCGCCGCGATGGACGCGCTGAATGACCGGGAGGTCTTTCAGAAAAAATATCATCTGTCCGAGGAGCTGCCGCTCCTTCCGTTCGCGGTCGGCGACGGCAATCATTCGATGGCCACGGCGAAAGCCTACTGGGAGGAAATTAAGCAGACGCTCACGCCTGAGCAGCAGCAGGATCATCCGGCGCGCTTTGCTCTGTGCGAAATTGTCAATATCCACGATGAAAGCCTGATCATCGAGCCGATTCACCGCGTTATGTTTCAGGTCGATGCCGCGGCGCTGCTCGAAGCGGCTCGGGAGTATTATGCGGCAAATGGCAGCACCTGTGAAATTACATATGCAGAGGATGCGGCGTCGATCGCACTGACGCAGCAGGAAAATGCACATACGGTCGGCTTCTGCTTCGGTGACCGGTGCGGCACATTGACCGTACACAATCCGAAATGGGGGATTCCGCTCGGCACACTGCAGGCTTTCCTCGATGATTATCTCTCCGGCCATGCCGACGCAAAAATTGATTATATTCACGGCACAGACGTCGTGTATTCGCTCGGCACGGCAGAGGGCAATATGGGCTTCCTGCTGCCGGACATTCAGAAAAACGATCTGTTCCGCGGTGTCATCATCGACGGGGTGCTGCCGCGCAAGACATTTTCCATGGGCGAAGCACATGAAAAACGCTATTATATGGAATCCAAGCGCATTGTAAAGTAATGCAATCGCTCACGGGGCTGTCCAAACCGGACAGCCCTTTTTTCTGTCCCAGACCAGCTGCGCGCGTCCGTCACACACGGTGCAGCAGCAAAAGGCAAAGGCGAGCGGGAACGCGCGGTCTTCCGAAAACGCACAGGTAAGGATCGTGCAGCCATTCTCTTCCCTTACGGTCACAGCCGAATCCGTCATTGCCTTCTTTAACAGGGGATCCTCCTGCTTCTTCCACAATTCAGAGACATCGGTTCCGGCGGCATAGCGTTCCGGCAGCTTCGGCCAATAGCCTAGCGACGCGAGATATTGCCGGCTCATCGTTCGCCTGACCCTCAGTCCTCCGTCACCATCCGGCTCAGCGACACCGATGAGCAGCGGCTGTTCCCCGTCACGCAGACCCCAGACGCGGAGAATCTCTCCGTACTTCGGCAGTGTACCGCAGGCATCAAACTCCACCCGCTGCCCTTTCGCATGAACTGTGATACTGCCCCAGTCCCCGCCGTTTCTGATGACACGCATGGTGATACCTCCCGTTTTCCCGCTCAAAAAAATCCCCCTGCACAGAATATGCTGCGCAGAGAGATTTTAGAAGGATTCGTTTTCAGACAATTGTCGCAACTGTGACAGGCATCGCTGCGTGCAGGCAGTGCCCGCCCGTGTCTTGCTGTCAAAGCATGCGGTATTGTCTTAATCGCGCGCGCCCAATCCGAAGCTGACGGCCAGCGCCCGATCTACTTTGTTCATATGGGTTTCATCGAGTGTCCCCATTTTTTCTCGCAGCCGGCGTTTATCCAGCGTGCGAATCTGTTCGGTTAAGATGACAGAATCCCGAGTCAAGCCGAAGCTGCGTGCGCCGAGGGAGATATGTGTCGGCATCTTTGCTTTGTTGACCTGCGATGTAATCGCGGCGGCAATAACAGTCGGACTGTAGCGATTGCCGACATTATTCTGTACGATCAGAACCGGACGCATACCGCCCTGTTCACTGCCGACGACAGGGGAAAGATCTGCATAATAGATATCTCCGCGTTTGACCTGATGTTCCAAGCTAATCACACTCCGAAGGAAAGAGATTTCGAAACGGAAATGGTTTCCCGCCCGACACTGTTACTTTCCCCAGCAATCCGTCGCTTTAATCATGCACCGAATGAATTTTTTCTGTTTCATGCTATGCGGCGCAAACGCAGAGGTTCCGGCCGGTCATTCCTCCCCGATATAAATGCGCGGGACGCGCGGACTGATGTCACACAGAACCTCATAGGAAATCGTACCGGCAGCCTCCGCCAGCGTATCCGCTGTGACAGGTCCGTCACCGAAAATGACGACCTCATCTCCCCGCTGCACATCCATTCCGGTCACATCTGCCCATGCCATATCCATGCAGATGCGCCCCACTGTCGGGACAACCTTTCCGCCGATCACCACAGAAATGTGATTGCTCGCACAGCGGGGGTAGCCGTCTGCATAGCCCATGGTAAATACCGCTGCGCGCATCGGCTGCGATGCCGTATACGTTCTGCCATAGCCGATGGAATCCCCTGCAGGGACATCCCGCACCTGTGCTACGCGCGCCTTTACGGTCATGACCGGCTTGAGCGGGATGGTTTTCTTTGTCGTCACATCCGGATAGTACCCGTACAGAATGATGCCCGCACGCACCATATTGAACGCACCTTCTGCGTACAGGTCTGTGGTAAAGGTCTGTGTGTGCTGTAAAATTGCGGCGCTGTTTGCACAGTGGCGGTAAGGCAGATGGACGCCGTTCTGCTCCAGCTCAAGGCACATCTCGACAAAGCGGCGATACTGCAGTTCGGTAAACTCCTCTCCCCCGTCGACATCCGCTACGGCGAAATGGGTGAAGGCACCCTCGGTTTCCAGACCGGGCAGCTGCAGAGCGGAAAGAATTTCCGCGGCATTTTCTTTTGTGCTGCGTGTTTCAAAGCCGACGCGTGTCATGCCGGTGTTGAGTGCAATATGTACGCGGATCGCCTTGCCCTCCGCCTGTGCTGCACGCGAGAAGACCTCTGCGCAGGCGCGGTCACACAGCGCGGCGGCAATGTCATACCGCGCAAGCAGCGGTGCATCCTCCTGTCCGACATAGCCCAGTACAAGAATCGGCTGGGAAAAGCCCGCTTGCCGCAGCTCTGCACCTTCGGCAGCAGTGGCGACCGCAAAAAAGTCCGCACCTGCGCGGGCCAGTGTGCGCGCCACCGCCACCGCTCCATGACCGTAGGCATCTGCCTTGACTACGCCGAGCACTTTCGCGTCCGGCATTGCAGCCCTGACGCACTGCCTGATCTGCGTAAAATTGTATTCCAAATGGCTGAGGTTGATTTCCGCCCAGCAGCGGCTGGTTGCATTTGCTGTATTCATTTCATTGATACTCACTTTCCATCCAGCGTGCACGCAGAAAAGGTGCAGCGCAGGCATTGTTTTCCGTTTTGATAAATCCGCGCCTCCGACAATGCGTCCGTCTGCGGATTGAGATATACTTCCTTCATCACTGTGCCCTCCTCCGTTTGCTGCTCATAGCGGAGGGCAAGCAGATTTTCTTCCTTCCAGACCTGTTTGGGTGTCTCCTGCATCAGGTCGCGCAGTAAATAGGTTGTGACATCAGCCGGCGTCAGACCTTTCCGGTCCGGCATCGCCGTTTCCAGCTCTGTTTCGCCATAGGAAAACGTAAAGCTGTCCCCTGATACCTCTGCGGTAATTCCCGCAATGGATTCCGGCTCCAGCACAGTCATCACCGCAGAAGAGCCTTCCTCCTGTTTTTGGTAGGAATAACCGATCTGATAGCCGCGTGTCTCCTCGCCCAAATCCGAGGTGATCGCGGCAACGGTTTCAATTGATTGTGCATCCTGATAATGCTGACGCACAGCGGCGGCCATTTCATCCGGATTGCTCGCCATCGAACAGCCGGTCAAGATACATGCAGCCGCTGCTGCGCAGAAAATGCGTCGCAGCAACGCAATTACCACTCCCTGGAGTTCAGCGGTTTGAGTATCCGAGGCAGATAATCAATCAAATCAGAGGGCGTCATGCCGAATTCTCCGATTTCGTTTGCACAGTAATTGCCCGCACAGCTGTGAAGATAGGCGCCGCAGGCAGCAGCTTCAAGCGGCTGCAGGCCCTGCCCCAGCAGCGATAAGATGATACCGGAAAGGACATCGCCGCTGCCGCCTTTTGCCATGCCGGGATTGCCCGGTATGTTTTGCAGAATTGTTCCGTCCGGTCCCGCAATGACGGATTGATGCCCCTTGAGCAGAAGCACGCAGCGGTGTCGCCGGGCAAACGCCGCAGCATCCTCCGCCGGGGAATCCGTGCGCGGGATGTCACAGATGCGCGAAAATTCGCGCGCGTGCGGAGTCAATATGACGGGATACCTTGCTTTCTCCACTACATTTATATGTCCGGCGAGGACATTTATGCCGTCTGCATCCAGAATAACGGGACAATCCGCCTCGCAGACAATTTTCCTCACCGCCTGTGCGACACCATCACTGATGCCCAGCCCGGGGCCGGCAAGAATGGCAGAGCGGTGTGTCAGAGAGGGCAGGCTGTTCGCGGTGATTTTTCCGGATAAGTCCGAAGGAAGCGGCAAAAAGGTGGGTTCATTGAGCTTGCCTGCCAGGATAGGATAAATACATTCGGGCACCGCCAATGTGACAATCCCGGAGCCGGTGCGCACAGCGGCCTGCGCCGCAAAATATGGCGCGCCGATATAATCCCGGCATCCGCAGACGGCCAGCACGCGCCCAAAGGTATTTTTGTCACTTTCCGCCGGACGCGGGCGAATCTTCTCTGTCACATAATTCCAGTCAATCGTTTTCATTCGACCGCCTCACCCTCCATCAAAACAGCTGTCGCTGTGGCGTATTCGCGGCAATGTGAAATGCTCAACAAAAAATTTCCATTGGGACGCACAACATAAGGGGCACCGGATTGTGCATGTCCGATTTCAATGTCCAGAAGATGCAGCTGTTTGCCAAAGCCGGTACCCAGTGCCTTTGCCACCGCCTCTTTGGCGCAGAACAGCCCTGCTGCACATTCGGCCTGATGCGTTCCTCTCCCGCTGAGCCAGCTCTGTTCCCCGGGTGTAAAAACGCGGCGAATAAAAGCGGGACGCGCTAACGCCGCCCGAACGCGTGCAATTTCAATAATATCCGTTCCGAGCCCTGTCATTGCCTGCACCTCCTGACTGCGCGACTTCTATTTTACCACAGTATACAACATTTGTCCTTAAATTTTCCGTTTCGGCCGCATTTTTATCCGATTTTTTGCGTTCTGAAAAAGTTTTCTGATTCTGAAAAATTTTGTTGACATTATGCGGATAGGCTGATATAATATCTATTGTTGCAGCGAGAAAGGCTGCGATCAAACAGAAAATTTCGAGGTGTGGCTCAGTTTGGTAGAGCGCTGCGTTCGGGACGCAGAGGCCGTGGGTTCAAGTCCCGCCACCTCGACCATGACAGTACGAACGATTCATACAAAGTCGTTCGTACTTTTTTCTTGCCCCGGAGCTGTGCAGCACAGCGTTTTTATGACAGCGGAGCAATGTTCAAAAAAA
>DJXF01000008.1 GCA_002449635.1 Clostridiales bacterium UBA7011
CTCCTTGCAGCAGGCGAGCAGCTCATGGTCAACCGTAAAGCCCGCAAAGTCCCGGCGGCGCTGTTCGGCCTGATCCTCCTGTCCCATGCCGACCCATGCGTCGGTGAACAGCACATCGGCATTGTCTGCAGCGGCGCGGATATCGTGCAGCAGCCGGAACGATGCGCCCTGTGCCTTCTGCGCCTCGGCAAAGGCGAGCACATCCGGATGCGGCTCATAGCCCTCCGGCGTCGCGACGCTGACATCCATGCCCGCCTTCAGGCAGCCGACAATCAGCGAATTGCACATGTTGAATCCATCGCCGACAAAGCACATTTTCAGCCCTTCCAGCTGCGCAAAGTGCTCGCGCACCGTCATCAGATCGGCCAGCACCTGACACGGATGGGCAAAATTGGTCAGACCGTTGATGACCGGAACCGCGCTGTACTGTGCGAGCATTTCCGCCTCCGCCTGATCGTAGGTGCGGATCATCAGTCCGTCCAGATAGCGCGAGAGCACGCGCGCCGTATCCTGTGCCGGTTCGCCGCGCCCGATCTGCAGGTCGCGGTCGGTCAGGAACAGCGCCTGGCCGCCCAGCTGATACATCCCCGCTTCAAACGAAACGCGCGTGCGCGTCGATGACTTCTGAAAGATCATGCCGAGGCTTTTGCCCTCCAGATGCCGGTGCGGGATGTTGTGTTGTCTTTCATATTTGAGCTGATCGGCCAGATCGAGAATGGATGTGATGTCCTCCTTCGTGCAGTCGAGCAGCTTCAGAAGATGCTTCATCTGTGTTCCTCCTAATCACGCGGCGGCAGACCGCCCCGCGGTGCGTTATTCCCCGCAGAATACCTGCTTGAGGATTGCCAGCGCCTCGTCCATCTCCTCATACGAAATGTTGAGCGGGGGCAGCAGGCGAATGGCATTTTTTCCGGCCGTCAGCACGAGCACGCCGCGGTCAATGCACTGCTGTACCAGTGCGGCACGGGCGTCCTCCTCGACAACGATGCCGAGCATCAGGCCTCTGCCGCGCACATCCTGTATTTTGTCCGAGCCGAAGCCGAGAATTGCGCCGCGCAGATATGCGCCCTTTTCCGTGACCGACTGCAAAAATTCCGGACGGGTCACTTCCGCCAGCACGGCATTTGCCGCCGCACAGACCGTCGGCGTGCCGCCAAAGGTGGTGGCATGCGTGCCCGGTCCGAGCACGTCACAGCAGCTCTCCGCCGCCATCACCGCGCCGACCGGCAGTCCGCCGCCGAGGCCCTTTGCCATGGAGACGACATCCGGATGAATGCCGTACTGCTGGAAGCAGAACAGCGTGCCGGTGCGTCCGATGCCCGTCTGCACCTCGTCGATGAGCAGCAGCAGATCGCGCTCGCGGCACAGTGCCTCCACCGCACGGACAAAGTCCGCGTCGAGCGGCAGCACGCCGCCCTCGCCCTGAATCAGCTCAATCATAACGGCACAGGTGTGCTCGTTCACCGCCGCCCTGACCGAGTCGATGTCGTTTGCCTGTGCATAGGCAAAGCCCTCGGTGAACGGGAAGAAGTACTGGTGGAACTTTTCCTGTCCCGTCGCCTTCAGCGTGGTGACCGTGCGCCCGTGGAACGAATTGTACAGCGTGACAATTTCCGCGCGTCCCGCGCCATAGTGGTCAAAGGAATACTTCCGCGCGAGCTTAATCATGCCCTCGTTGGACTCTGCGCCCGAGTTGGAAAAGAACACCTTGCGCATGCCCGACTGCGTGCAAAGGGTCTTTGCCGTCTGTACCATCGGCTCGGTGAGAAACAGGTTGGACACATGCATCAGCTTGTGTGCCTGCCGGGTCATCGCACCGATGATTTTTTCGTTGTTATAGCCCAGACAGCACACGCCGATGCCGCTGGTCAGGTCGATGTAGCGTTTGCCCTCGACGTCCCACAGCTGTGCGCCCTCGCCGTGGTCGAGCGCGATCGGAAACCGGCCGTAGGTGTTCATCACATACCGGCTTTCCTGCTGTTTTAACTCGTTATATGTCATAGTTTGTTCCCTCTTGTCCTCAATAAAACATCGTGCCGACGCCCTGATTGCTGAACAGCTCGATCAGAATGGAATGCTCGACGCGTCCGTCCTGAATGTTCGCCTGCCGCACGCCCTCGCGCACCGCCTCGACACAGCAGTCCACCTTCGGAATCATGCCGCCGGCAATCACGCCGTCCTTGATGAGCTTGGGCACCGCCGACACCTTGACCTCCGGCAGCAGCGTGCTCTCGTCATGGCGGTCCATCAGCAGTCCGCGCACATCGGTCAGCAGAATCAGCTTTTCCGCCTGCAGTGCGACCGCGAGCTTTGCCGCCGCGAGGTCCGCGTTGATGTTGTAATTGGTGTCGTCATCCACGCCGAGCGCGACGGTGGAGACGACCGGAATATATCCGTGCCCGAGCATGTCAACGACCGGCGCCGGATTCACCTTGACGATGCTGCCGACATAGCCGTAATCGGTGCCGTCCGCATCGACGCGGCGCACCGCCTGAAACAGCCCGCCGTCCATGCCGCTCAGACCGACGCCTGTGCCGCCCGCCTGACCGAGCAGTGCGACCAGATCCTTGTTGACCTTGCCGCACAGAATCATCTGCACAATGTCCATCGTCTCGCGGTCGGTATAACGCAGACCGTTGACAAATCTGGACTCCTTGTTGATCTTCTTGAGCATCGCGCTGATTTCCGGCCCGCCGCCGTGCACGACGACCACGCGGACGCCGACGAGGCTGAGCAGGACGATATCGTGAATGACCGCGTCCTTCAAATCCTCGTTAATCATCGCATTTCCGCCGTATTTGATGACGACGGTCTTTCCATAGTATTTCTGAATGTGCGGCAGGGCTTCAATGAGCACCTGCGCGCGCTGCTTTTCCTCTGCCATGTGTGTCCTCCGGATCAGGTGCGGTAATCGCCGTTGATTTTGACGTACTCATAGGTCAGGTCGCAGCCGAATGCCGTCGCCTCCGCATCGCCCTCGTGAATATCCACGTCGATGGAGACTTCCTTTTCTGAGAGAATCCGCTTCGCCAGCTCCTCGTCAAAGGCCAGGCCCTCACCCTCCTCGCAGACGGTGACCGAGCCTGCCGCGCTCGAAAAGCCGATGCTGACATATTCCGGGCGGAACGGCGCCTTGGAATAGCCCATCGCGCACAGAACGCGGCCCCAGTTGGCATCCGCGCCGAACATCGCCGCCTTGACCAGGCTGGAGGCAATGACCGCCTTTGCCAGACGCTCCGCGTACTCCTCCGCGCGGGAGTTCTTGACCGTGCAGCAGATCAGGCGGCTCGCGCCCTCGCCGTCCGCGGCAATCTGCTTCGCCAGAGACAGACAGACTTCCTCCAGTGCAGCGGAAAAGGTGTGGTAATCCTCGTCCTTCCAGTCGATGATCTGATTGCCCGCCATGCCGTTTGCCATGACAACGCAGGTGTCGTTGGTGGAGGTGTCGCCGT
>DJXF01000126.1 GCA_002449635.1 Clostridiales bacterium UBA7011
GCGGTTTTCTCATTGTGAAACGGGCACAGCCCGAAATAATTGTTTCCGCTCTTTTTGAGCGACACATAGCGGGAAACAATGTCGACGATATCGCACCGCGCGGTCAGCTCATCGAGAAATCGTTCGTCTATTGCCACAGTGCTCCCCTTCCTGCGCCGGAATTATAATATGTTCCAGCTCCTCGGAATAAACAATTCCGTGTATTTTGTCACGGCGAACCGGTCTGTCATCCCTGCGATATAATCGCAGACGACGCGGCGGTCGCCGTCGGTCTCCCTGTGCTTCCGGTAATATTCCGGAAGCTCGTCCAAATGCCGGAGAAAGAAATCGTACAGCGCGCGCAGCAGACCGTCCACCTTGTGGGCCTCCTCCTGCGACTGCCCGTCGTATACAGCGCGGAACAGAAATTTCCTCAGCTCCATCATCGCCCCATACGCCTCGGGATACATGCCGATTTCGTGTTCGGTTTCCCCATAGCAGACCATATCCGCCACCATGGCATCGATGCGGTCGCCATGCGTCCTGCCCAGCACACGCACCGCGTCGCGCGGCAAATCCTCCGGAACAATCAGTCCCGCCCGCACCGCATCGTCGATATCGTGATTGACATACGCAATGCGGTCGGCAAAATGGACAATGCGTCCCTCCGGCGTATCCGCCGGCTGCCTGCCGGTATGGCGCACAATGCCGTTGCGCACCTCGTGTGTCAGATTCAGGCCCTCGCCGTCGCGCTCGAGGCAGTCGGCCACGCGCAGACTCTGCTCGTTGTGCCGAAAGCCGCCGATGTCGCGGCACAGCTCGTGAAGCACCCGTTCCCCGACATGTCCGAACGGCGTGTGTCCCAGATCATGTCCGAGCGCAATCGCCTCCGTCAGATCCTCATTGAGCCGCAGACTGCGCGCAATCGTCCGCGCGATCTGCGCCACCTCCAGCGTGTGTGTCAGCCGGTCGCGGTAGTGATCCCCCTCCGGCGAAATAAACACCTGTGTCTTGTGGCTCAGACGGCGAAATGCCTTGCAGTGTACAATGCGGTCGCGGTCGCGCTGAAAGCAGGTCCGGCGCGGGCACGGGGAAATCGGCTTTTGCCGCCCGCGGCTGTCCGCCGCAAGCGTTGCCCAATCAGCCAGCGTCCGGCGCTCCAGCTGTTCCTGATCCTCCCGCATCCGCAGCACCTCCCATCTGTCGTGCGAAACAGTCTATACATAAATAAATACCGTGTCTGTGCCCCGAACTCCTCTTTTTTTGCGAAATTTTTCTCAGAAAAAATTTTTTCCTCGCGTTTTCGTCACCGGACACGCCGGCCCATAAACCGGCTCTCCAGGCACAGAACCTCTGCCGCCGCGCTTGTCGCGTCGCACAGCGCCGCAGTCAGCGCCTGCTCCCCGCCCTCGGGAATGGTGACCGTCAGCGTCACATCCGCGGCGTATTCGGTATCCTCCACCACACAGTCGTGCGCGGGCAGCAGATTCTGCACCGCGCCGAGCAGCGAGTACGGACAGGTGATGAGCAGCACAGAATACCGGCTCATGCGGCAGATCCCCGCAGCCTCAAGCGCAAGCTGCGTGCTTTTGGTATACGCGCGCACCAGTCCGCCGGTCCCGAGCAGCACGCCGCCGAAATAGCGCGTGACAACACAGCAGATGTTGGTCAGCTCTGCGCGCCGCAGGACGTCGAGAATCGGCATGCCGGCAGTTCCCTGCGGCTCGCCGTCATCCGAATAACGCATGTAGTTGCCCTCGCGGATGATATACGCGTAGCAGTGATGGCGGGCATCGCGGTACTTTGCCTTGACCGCGTTGATGTGCTCCACCGCCTGCTCCGGTGTGTCGGCCGGAAAAATTTCCCCGATAAATTTCGAGCGCCGGTCCTCATACCGTCCCTCGCCGTACGCCGCGGGGATGAGATAGCTCTCACGCATCTGCGGACACCTCGTAGTCCCGCAGCTGTCCGTACAGCTTGTCGTCACATTCGATTTCCAGCAGCGTACCGCTGTCGGTGTAGTCGGTCGCAAACACCGCCGCTTCCTTGTGAATGACATCGAGCAGATAACCGTCCGCGTACGGGATGCAGATGCGCACGCGATGCCGTCCGCGCCCGAGCGCCCTCTCCATCGCGCGCATGAGTTCGTCCATGCCGCGCCCGTATTTTGCAGAAATCGCTATGATATCCTGTCCGGACGGCAGCAAATCGGGGTTTTCACACCGATCCGCCTTGTTGCACACGAGAATCTGGGGAATCTGCTGTGCGCCCAGCTGTGCAATGACCTTTTCGACCGTCTCCGCCTGCTCGCGCCAGTCCTCGCGCGAGACATCCACCACGTGCAGCAGCAGGTCCGCATACGCCAGCTCCTCCAGCGTCGCCTTGAACGCCGAGACGAGATGGTGCGGCAGCTTGCGGATAAATCCGACGGTGTCCGACAGCAGAATTTCCTGTGTCTCGGAAATGCGCAGCTTGCGTGTCGTCGGGTCGAGCGTGTCGAACAGGCGGTCATTTGCCTCAATGCCCGCGTCTGTCAGCGTGTTGAGCAGTGTGGACTTGCCCGCATTGGTATAGCCGACAATGGCGACGAGCGGCAGTTCCGCCTTTTTGCGCTGCCGGCGCTGTACCGCACGCACACGGCGCACGTCCTCCAGATCGCGGCGCAGCCGGTCAATGCGCCGGCGGATGTGACGGCGGTCGCTTTCCAGCTTGCTCTCGCCCGGTCCGCGCGTGCCGATGCCGCCGCCGAGGCGGGACATGCTCTTGCCCAGGCCGGACAGGCGCGGCAGAATATACTGATACTGCGCCAGCTCAACCTGCAGCTTGCCCTCGCCCGTGCGTGCGCGCTGTGCAAAGATATCCAGAATGAGCGCACTGCGGTCGAGCACCGTCCGCCCGGTTGCCTCCTCCAGCACGCGCATCTGGGACGGTGACAGCTCGTTGTCAAAGATAATCAGCGTGGCATCGTTGTCGCGCGCCAGCTCGGTCAGCTCCTGCGTCTTTCCCTCGCCGATAAATGTCCGCGCATCCGGCGCACTGCGCGATTGCAGCAGCTTGGCAACGCATTCGCCGCCCGCTGTCTCCAACAGCGCCTCCAGCTCGTCCAGCGTCTCCCAGCTGGCATCCTCTTCCGCTGTAAAAACAGAGGCGTGCAGTCCGACAAGCACCGCACGTTCCGGTTCCATCTCTTCCATCCATTCTTCCACAGTCTGTCCCTCCCTCCGGTCAGTGATGTTCAAAGATATCTTCTTCGATAAACATGGCAAAAAACGCAATGCCGAGCAGCGCGCAGACGGCGAGCACCGCCCGCTCCGCCAGCTGCTTTGTCACAAGCACACCCGCCATTGCGCCGAATACAAACAACAGGTCGACAAGAAAATAGTGCAGTCCGCGGCGGAGCAGCTCCGGATCGCGTTTCTGATGATAATTCCACAGCAGCTCGGTGCCCGAGCGCAGATTTCCGGTGCACATGGTCGTGGCGCACGTCACGCCGCGAATTTTCCGAAATCCTTCTACCTGCATCGCACAGGTAAAGGATACCATGATATTCGCCAGCATATTCAGCTTTTGCGGCAGAAATGCGACGCAAAGCAGCAAACCGATTTCCAGCACAGCCACAACCTGCCGCCAGTGCAGCCGGCTTCCGCCCGACGGTGTCCGGCGGCGGACACACAGCACAAGCAGAACGCCTGCGGAAAATGACACAATCGGAATGAGATAGCACAGCGCGCGCATCCATTCCCCGCCGATCAGATGAATGCCGAGCAGGACGATATTGCCGGTCTGTGCGTTGGCGAACACCTCGCCCCGAATCAAATAAGTATACGCATCCAGAAAGCCGCCTGCCAGCGCCAGAAGCGTGCCGACCAGCAGCGATTCGGACATCTGTCCGCGTTTGGTTGTCACAAGCAGTCTCCTCCCTCCGAGACAGCGGCGCCGCGCCGCGCTTTCCGCATCCGCACGGGATTTTCCTCCCGTGAAAAAGAGGAGCCGCCGGATGAGCGACTCCCTGCTCTCAATGCCTTTCCTGCCCGCACAGCGCAAACAGGAAATCAAAAACCCGCCCAAACCGGACGGGTTTCATCAAATCACTTGTCAAGATTGAATCTTCTCTTGAAGCGGTCAACACGTCCGCCGGTATCAACGAGCTTCTGCTTACCGGTAAAGAACGGGTGGCATTTGGAGCAAATTTCTACCGAGATATTCTCCTTGGTGGAAGCGGTCTCATATACAGCGCCACAAGCACAACGAATGGTGGTGGGCTTGTAATTCGGATGGATTCCTTCCTTCATTTTCGATTCACCTCTTTCCGCATAAGCCTTACAGTCGTAAAGTTATGATATCACAATGAAATATCAAATGCAAGAACTTTTTTTGTTTCGGGCACATTTTGTCGGACGGACGGTGTCCTGTCCCGCCCTCACAGCCGGATGGTCTGCCCGTTATGCAGGAAAAACAGGGCGCAGGCCGTGACCGGACGGCCAAACACCTGTTCCGCGGCACGCCGATACGCGTCCAGCTGCGGCCGATAGCGTTCGGCACGCTCCGCCGCCCGGCTGCGCGGCACGCGGTCTGTTTTGAAATCGATCACCAGCAGCCCGCCGTCCGCCGTTTCTGCCAGACAGTCGATGACGCCCTGCAGGAGCACGCGCTCCTCCGGAAACGCCGCCGCTTCGGGATAATAATCCGCTGCCGGCAGCAGTACGGAAAACTTAAATTCGCGGTGCACCGCCTTCGCCTGCCCGATGGTCCGGTATAAATCCGAGTCGAAAAACGCCGCGATGCTGTCCAGAGAGACGGCGTCCGCCTGCTCTCCGCTCAAAATATGCTTTTCGCGCAGCCGGTTCAGCTCCGCAAGCCGGCCTTCCCCGCTCGTACAGCGCGAAAAATCGCAGAACTGTAAAAACAGGTGGTGTGCCGTGCCGATTTCCGTCGGCGTCAGGCCGCGGGCCGCGCGGTCAAAATACGGACGGCGCAGCGCGGTTTCGCGGCGGGGCGGCTGCGTATCCTCCTGTGTCTCCTGCGCGCGGAACGAGTCTGCCACAGCGGTTGCCGTCAGCTTGGACGGCAG
>DJXF01000011.1:0-1136 GCA_002449635.1 Clostridiales bacterium UBA7011
CGCGCCCGCCCCGACCGAAGCCAGCCCGAGCGACAGCGCACCGAGCCCCGCGCCCGCCCCGACCGAAGCCAGTCCGAGCGACAGCACGCCGAGCCCCGCGCCCGCCATGACCGCACGCTGCGCCGCACCGTCCAGCTGCGCGCAAGCCTGCGCGCCCCACGTGCCCCACACGGCGGCGGACTGCGTGAGCGCGGCATCCATGCGCGAGAGCCCGGCAGTCACGGCATCGGCGGCGCGCTGACCGGCGGTCAGGCAGGTGGTAAACGCCGAGCCGTCGCCCAGACGCTCGTTCATGCGGCTCACCAGATCGGCAGCATTTTGAAATATTTTGGTAAAATTGTCATCCTGCGCGGACAACACCGCCTTCACGCTATAGCTCTCCGCCATGTCAGCTCTCCCCCTTTTCGAGCAGCGCCCCGATGCCGTCAAAGCGGCTGCTTCCCGCCCGTCCGCACGCGCGGTCGACTGCTTTCTGATAATCAAAGAACTGCCGGAACGTCGAAAACACGGGTTTCTGCCGTTTTCCGGACTTTTTCATCGCCTGCACGCGGAAGCTCTGGAACGCCAGCTGATGCACGCGGTAATCCGCGTCCGCCTGCCGCAGCCGCACCGCCCGCATCAGGAGCAGGTACTCGGGAATCGTCAGCTGATCGACCTGCGCAAACGACGTAAAGCCGAGGTAGCGGAAGCAGTTCAGCGCGGCCTGCTGATACCATTTTTCCATATTTAACGGTTCGCCGGATGCAGGAGCGCCGCCACCTCGTCCTCCAGCCTGCGGACGCTGATCCGGGCAGCATTGCTCCGTCTTAAAAAATCCAGCACCGTGTCAAACAGCGCCTGAATGTCCGTGCATTCGCCGTCGATGTACGCCTCGAGCGCGGCCTTTGTCACGCGCGGCGAGCGCCCCATGTTCGCGGCAAACAGCACGTCCACGAGGTCGAGCGTGTCGCCGTCCAGCAGCCCCGCGACCTTGTATCGCAGGCCGGCGTCGCGCCGCACGCCGTTTTGCTCGGCGGAGACCGTCTTGTTGATTTCGCGCAGAAAGCCCATGCCGAACTGAAACGCATAGACCTCCCCGCCGATTGTCAGCTCCATCATGTCCGCACCCCCTCTCACGCGTTCGTCTTGGTCGTGTC
>DJXF01000011.1:1265-2711 GCA_002449635.1 Clostridiales bacterium UBA7011
TTGCCCGCGGTGCCCGCGCCGTTGATGCCGAACGTCAGCGAAACCTCGACGTAATCCTCCGCGTCGGAATTGATCTCCAGCTCGGTCAGATAGCCCTGAAAATACCTGCCCTTGAACCGGTTGTCCGCACCGGCGGGCTCGAGCAGGTTCGCCTCCCAGATTTCAATGAGCGAATCGCTGTCGAACGCGTCCTCCAGCTTGCCCACCATTGTGTCGCTTTTGGATAAAATCGCCGTGCACGTAATCTCCTGCTCGGAGACGCCCGGCGTGCGGATATCGCCGTCCTTTGTGGCGGTGCTGTCCGCGTCTTTTGTCTTTTTGCGATTATTTTCGGTTGTGAAGGCGATGGTCGCGCCCTCGGTTGTCTTCGCCTCGCTCAGCACGCGGAACAGATAGACGAGCTTTCTGCCCTGCACCGCCTCGCCGGCGAAGCGCTGTAAATCAAATGTTCGCATAAAACATTACCTCCCGCAAAATCTGTATTCCAGTTCGAGTACGCCGTGCATGAGCGGCGTCTGCGTTGTCGTATGTGCGTTGTAATTCTGATGGGTGCGCGAATAGGTCAAAATGCGCTGATCGACGTGCCGCAGATCCCACGCGAACGACGCCGTGTGCTCCACCCCGCGGCAGATGCGCTCCGCCGCGCTGAGCAGAGCGGACAGCGTGCCGCGCCGGTCGGGTCGGTTGTGCCAGATGTGCACCGTCTGCACCACCGTGCCGAACACCGCGCTTTTGCTGCGCGCGTCCGTCAAATGGCTGTCTGCGAGATAAACAAACGGATACGGCGTCTGTTCGGGCGGCAAAGCGCCGTCATACACCCCGCACCCGAGCGACTCCAGCCGCACCCGGAGCGCCGTAAACAATTCCTGCTGCGGATCCAATTTCCCACCTCATTTCATCAGCTGTTCGAGCGCGCGGACGAACGCTCCCTTGTGCGCGTCAAACGCCGGACGCACAAACGGCTCGGGCAGCATGTCCCGCGTGCCATATTCCAAAAAGACAGAATACGGTGTTTCCGGCCGTACCTCCGCGGTCAGCCCGTCATCTGCCATTTGGGCATGAACGCTGCCCGCCGTCGCACCGGTCGCGTATCCCCTGACAAACGCCGCGTCCGCCTGCCGCCGCATGCCCTCCGCGAGCTGCTCGCCGCTCTGCCGCACGGTCTGCCGCACCGCGTCCAGCTTTGCGCGCCGGCGCAGTCCCTCGGCGAGCCTGTCCAAACCCATTATTGCAATATGCGGCATCACGGCACCTCCGAGAGGACAAACGACTGCTTGACGCGCAGATCGCGCCGGTAATCCACATGAAACACGCGCTCGCCCACGCGGATGCGGTCGAAGGGCGACAGGTACCGCCGCGGCAGATGGACGGTCAGACTGCCCTCCCGGATGTCGCCGTAAATCAGGCGCATCGTCTCCGTGCGCGTGTCCATGACCGACGCGTACC
>DJXF01000010.1 GCA_002449635.1 Clostridiales bacterium UBA7011
TCTGACCAACTACTGCGTCGAGGAATTTGACCGCGCGCCCGGGCGGTTCGACTACATGGTGAACGCGCAGGATTTCGGGTTTCACCACGCGGACTGCATCGGCTGCGTCGGGTTCCGCGACGGGGAATTATACCTTTGTCGGGAATTGTACGTCTTTGAAAAGGACACGGAGGAGATCATTCGGCTCGCCGAGGGACAGTTCGACAAGCGGCTTGCGATGTACTGCGATTCGGCGGAGCCGGACCGCATCCGAATGTGGAAAAAAGCGGGATACCGCGCGGTCCCGGTCAAAAAGGAGCCGGGCAGCGTGCAGGCGCAGATCGATTACCTCAAGCAGCACCGCATTCACATTCATCCCACCTGCCGCAACACAATCAAGGAGATTCAGCAGTGGAAATGGCAGAAAAATGAACAAACCGGCGGATATCTCGATGAGCCGGTTCATTTCTTTGACGACGCGATGGCGATGCTGCGCTATTCCGTCGAACGGGAGCGGCGCGGGAAAATATATCTGAAAACATTCAAAGGGGGAATTTGATGCAGCACACGGGAAGACCGTATCAGCTGCCGAAGCCGCTGCTGTGCAGCGCGGAAAAGCTGTCCGGCGGCATCACCATGCAGCTGGTGACGGAATATATCCGAAAGCATGAAAATCATGAGCAGCGGTATTTGTATCTCGAAAATATGTACCGCGGATTTCACAACATTTTCAAGCAGCCGGACAAGCCCGACTGGAAGCCGGACAACCGTCTGGCGGTCAATTTTCCGCGCTATATCACCGAGACCTTTCTCGGGTACGGGTACGGAATTCCGATTAAGCAGACGCATCCGGACGACGGCATCAACGCGGCGGTTCAGCAGTTTCTGAGCGAAAACGAGAGCACCGACCATGAATACGAACTATTCAAAAAAGCGTGCATTTACGGACACGCGTTTGAATACCTGTATCAGGATGAACGGGCGCGGACGAAGATGACGGTCTGTTCGCCGATTGATCTGTTTGTGGTATATGACGATACGATGAAAAATCGGGCGCTGTTCGCCGTGCGGTACGGGCGGCACGACGCGGGGGATGAGCGGTTCGGAGAGTACTTTGGGGAAATTCTCACCAGAGACGACATCATTCCGTTTGACTGCGGCAGATTCGGCGAAAAATCGGACAATCCGTACGGCATGATTCCGTGCGTGGAATACCGCCTCAACGACGAGCGCATGGGCATCTTCGAGGAGGTGACCGGACTGGTCGAGGCGTACAATCACGCAATCGGGGAAAAGGCGAACGATGTGGACGCGTTCGCGGAGGCGTATCTCGCGGTGCTCGGCGCGGAAATCGACGAGGACGGAATATATAAAATCCGCGACAACCGCATTATCAATCTGTACGGCACGGATGACGCGAAGGACATTCTCGTCCAGTTTTTGCAGAAGCCGACCGCCGACGGCACGCAGGAAAATCTGCTCAACCGGCTGGAAAATCTGATCTATCAGACGTCGATGGTAGCGAATATTTCGGATGAGGCGTTCGGAAATGCGGCGTCCGGCGTGGCGCTCGCCTATAAGCTGCAGGCGATGAGCAATCTCGCCATCGGATTTGACCGCAAAATCGAGAAATCGCTGCGCAAGCGGTACAAGATTTTCTGCTCGCTGTCCACCAATGTTCCCGACCGCGGCGCGTGGCGCGACATCGAAATTCACACGGCGCGGAATATACCCAAAAACCTCATGGAGGAGGCGCAGACCGCGTCGCTTCTGCAAGGAATTGTCTCGCGTGAGACGCAGCTTTCCGTGCTCTCGATCGTCGGGGATGTCCGGAAGGAGTGCGAGCGGCTCGCGCGGCAGAGTGAGGAGGGATGCGGTTGATTGTGATTTCTATTCGTGATGACGGAATAACCGTCGCGGGGCACAGCGGGTATGCGCCGCCGGGCGCGGACATCGTGTGCGCGGCGGTTTCGGTGCTGACGGAAACGCTGATCCGTGCGCTCGCCGAGGAGGGCGGCGCGGCGGAAATCCGGCTCGGGGACGGACGGGCGAATGTCACATTCGGGAAACTGTCCGAACGGGCGAAGGGCTATGCCGCATTTTTCGCGCGCGGCGCGGCCGGTGTGGCGGAGGCGTATCCGAGATATGTACGATTGTGTGATTTGAGAAAGGGAGGAGATGCGAATGACGGACATACATTGGAAACGGCACGCGATGCGGCTGCAGTGGTTTGCGCAGCAGAACGGCGCTGACACGCCGGACACGGAAACGGGCGGTGCGGACGGCGGAGCGGATGCGGCCGAGGCTGCGGCAAATGAGGCTGTATATACCCAAAAGCAGCTTGATGATGCGGTCGCGGCGGCAATGCGCGGGGCGCAGAACGGGGACGCTCCGCACGCGGTCGAGCTGCTGCGGCAGGAGAATGCCGCGAAGGACGAGGAGATTCGGCAGCTCAGGCAGCAGGCGCTGCACCATCAGCTGTCCGGCTGGGCGGCGCACATCCTCAAGGACAATCACGGCATCGCCGCGACGCAGAATATGCTCGATTTTGTCGTGGCTGACGGCGCGGAGGAGACCCATGCGCGCATTGAGAAGCTGGTCGGCATTTTGGAGGACGACCGCCGCAAGATTGCCGCGGCGCGCGCTGCCGGACGCACCCCGCGCGTGTATGCGCATGACGGCAGTTCCGCCTCAGAGATCGACAGGCGGATTGCAAAATATCAGTGATCCAACCGATGGAAAGGAGACAGAATATGGCTAAAAACAAGTTCAACCTTCAGCAGTTCGCCGCGGGGGAAAACAACGACCTCGGCGCGCGTTCCTATCAGCCGGAATTTAAAAAGCTGCTGCAGGCCGTGTTCCGCAAGCAGGCGCATTTCGCGGATTTCTTCGGCGGCGGGCTCGAGGTGCTCGACGATGTGCAGGAAAATGAAACCGCGTTTTTTGTCAAAACAACAGATATTCCCGTGGTCGTCGGCACGGCGTACAGCAAGGACGCGAACACCGCGTTCGGCACGGGAACGGGCAAAAGCAGCCGTTTCGGCAGCCGCACCGAAGTCATTTACAGCAATACGCCCGTGAAATACACATGGGAGTGGGTGTACCACGAGGGTCTTGACCGCCACACCGTGAACAACGATTTCGAGGCGGCAATCGTCGACCGTCTGGAGCTGCAGGCGCTCGCAAAGACCGCCGCGTTCAACCGCGCGCACAGCAAATTTATCTCCGATTCGGCGGAGGAAACGCTTACGCTCGCGGCGTTCACCGATGACGACGTGCTCGCGCTGTTCGATGCGCTGTCCGCGTATTTCAACAACCTCGAGGCGGTCGGCACGAAGGTCGCAAAGGTCAATTCCGCCCTGTACAACGCGATCGTCAACCACGCGCTCGCCTCCGCCGCAAAGGGCTCGCGCGTGAACATCGACGACAACGAGGCGATTAAGTTCAAGGGCTTCGTCATTCAGGAAATTCCCGACAGCCTGTTTCAGGACGACGCGTGCTGTTATGCCTATATCGCGGGAATCGGCAGGGCGTTCACCGGCATCAACACCGCGCGCACGATCGAGTCGGAGGACTTCGACGGCGTGGCGCTGCAGGGCGCGGGCAAGGCGGGCGAGTTCCTGCTGCCGGACAACAAAAAGGCGGTCGTCAAGGTCACGCACACCGCGGCGTAACAGAGGGGGAGTGACACGATGCTCAGTCAGGTCAAACAGCTGCTCGGCATCACGGGCGATGAGCTGGACGCGCAGCTGGGCGTGATTCTCTCCGGCGCGGAGCAGCGGCTGAGGCTCCTGCTCGGCGGCGTCGATCAGGTGCCGGACGCATTGCGCTATATTTTGCCGGAGGTCACGGTCGTGCGGTTCAACCGCATCGGCTCGGAAGGCATGGCGGCGCACAGCGTCGAGGGCGAGAGCATCACGTTCTCTGACGACGATTTTGCCGGATATCTGCGCGATATCGAGGCGTATCTCGACGAGCAGACCGGCGCGAGACGGGGGAGGGTGCGGCTGCTGTGAGATATGACACGCCGATCTATTTTCAGCGCATTTTGCAAGGTGCGTACAATGCGGAAACCGGCGATTACGCGCCCGAAACCGTGGAGGAGACCGTGCGGTACGCGTCGGTCATGGACACGCGGACGGAGACGATGCGCCTGATTTACGGCGACATCCGGGAGGGCAGTCTGACCGTCCATCTGCCGCGGCCGTACCGGTCGCCCTTCGACCGCATCCGCGTGGGCGAGCGCGTGTTTCATGTGGATTACCGGCGCGATCTGCGCGTCAAGCAGTCGTTCGTCCTCTCGGAGGTGCCGTGATGACGCATATTGCAATATCTGGTTTGGACAGGCTCGCCGATGGACTGCGCCGGCGCGCAAAGCTGG
>DJXF01000111.1 GCA_002449635.1 Clostridiales bacterium UBA7011
GTCGATGGCTTCCGAGCCGCCGACGGTGGCGATAATTTCTTTGCGGTAATCGTATTCCAGATTGAAATTTTCCCGCACATATTTGGCGATTTCGCGGCGCAGATCTGCGAGCCCCCAGTTGGATGTATAGAACGTCTTGCCCTGCTGCAGCGAGGCAATGCCTGCGCGCCGAATCTGCCACGGCGTCTGAAAATCCGGCTCGCCGACGCCGAGCGAAATGGCATCCTCCATGGTGCTGACAATGTCAAAGAACTTTCGGATACCGGACGGCTTGACCGCACGCGCTTTCTCCGAAATCAGGGAGGAGTAATCAATCATCGCGGAAATCCTCTCTTTCATCCACCGGGTTGAAATCAATACCGGCATCCTTATATTTTTTCAGAACGAAGTGCGTTGACGTCGAGATGATATTTTCCATCGGTGCGAGGTTTTCCGAGACAAAGCGGGAAACCTCCTGCAGCGAGCGCCCGTTGATAATAACGGTGAAGTCAAAGCTACCGCTCATCAGATATACGCTCACGACCTGCGTGTGGCAATAGATGCGCCGCGCAAGCTCGTCAAAGCCCATGCCCTTCTGCGGGCTGACACGGACTTCAATCAGCGCAGTTACGCTGTCGCGTTCGATTTTATCCCAGTCAATAATGGCTTTGTAGCCGAGAATGATGTTATCCCTCTCGTATTTATGAATGCTGTCGACGACTTCCTGTTCCGTGATCCCCAGCATTTTTGCAATGCGGGCGGGTGTGATGCGGGCGTCCTGTTCCAGCAGCTGTAAAATTCGGTGCATAGTAAAGACCTCCTGAATGTTTAGGGAAATGATGAACCTGTTCTGCGCAGCGCACGGCTGCACAATTACTTCAGCAGTTCCCTAAGAGTATACAACAGATTTTTCGGGATGAAAAGCATAAAAACGGGGGAAAACGAATTTTTCGGTGAAAAAATTGAAACTGTATGGTATCTGAGGTACAATAGGAAGAAGTGAAACAGAAGGAGATTTTTCATGATATTTGATAAATTTACGCCCGAGATGCTCGATTTTCTCGCAGAAAACCATCTTCAAAACAGCAAAGCATGGTATGACGAGCACAAAGAGGACTACCGTCGTCTGGTTGTGGAGCCGTATCATCTGCTGATAGAAGAAATGACGCCTGACATGCTGGAAATCGACCCGCAGTTTGTCACTGTGCCCTCGAAGGCGCTTTCCCGTGTGCGGCGCGACACACGCTTTACCAAAAACAAGGACTTGTACCGCGATCACGCATGGCTGGTATTTCGCCGGCCAAAAGAGCGTCTGGGCAGCTCGCTTTGTTATTATTTCGGAACCGATCAGGACGGATGGAGCTACGGCATCGGCTATTATGATATGCCGTCCGATGTGCGCGAGGAATACCGCCGGATGATTTTGCATCACGACACACAGTATTTACAGGCGCGGCAGGCACTGGAGCAGACACCGGACTTTGCGCTGTACGGCGAGAGCTACAAGCGCGTTCCGTTTCCCGACGCACCGGAAGAGGATCTCGCCTGGCTGAACCGGAAAAACATCGGTGTCATTTGTTTCCATGATGATTATGATGCCTTGTTTCGCGGCCTGTTTTATGATACAATGATAAGTAATATCAAGCGAATCGCCCCGTTTTATTATTTCCTTCGCACAGCAGAAGAGCGAGTTCGCCATCAAACAGATTTGGAGGCATATTCGTGAAGTTTACGGCGATCGATTTTGAAACAGCAAATGCATCCATGCTGAGCGCGTGCTCGATTGGCGCGGTTGTCTTTGAGGACGGCATACCTGTTCGGGAAATGTACACGCTGATTCGTCCGCCTGAGGAATATGGAAAATTCAACTGGTATAATGTGCGCATTCACGGCATCCGCGCCTCCATGGTGCAGGATGCACCCACCTTCGATCAGGTTTGGGAACTGCTCGCCGGCGATATTGAGAATCAGCTCGTTGTCTGTCACAATGCCGCGTTTGACACCGTTGTGCTGTGCCGGCTGCTGGAATATTACGGTATCGGCGTTCCGACCTTTGATTATCTCTGTACCGTCAAGATGTCGCAGCGTCTGTGGCCGGAAATGGAGAATCACAAACTGGACACGGTGTGCGACGATCTGGATATTTCGCTCAATCACCACGAGGCGCTGTCCGATGCGCGCGCGTGCGGCATGATTTTAGCAGAGGCACTCAGAAGTCAGCACTGTTCCAATGTGTCCGATTTGCTGGAAGCGCTCGAAATGCGTGCCGGACATATTTCCCCGCAGGGGAGGGTGTCCTGCTCCACTTCAGAAGAAATTCGAAGAAAAATTCTTTCCGAAAAAAAGAAACAGGAAAGCCGCCGGAGATATTTTGCCCGCAGGCAGGCAGCAAAAGCGGGAAGTGCGGCACTGGAGAAAGGAGAAAAACTATCATGATGAACACGTCGTTTTTCAACAAGGCGAGAGATTACCGCGATCTCGCAGCCGCACGAATCGGAAATGTGGGTGACATGGCAAAGATCGGTTACGATGTCGCCGCAAGCCGTATTTCCGTCCTGCTGAACAAGTATCTGCTCTCCGAGCTGTGCATCCTGCAAATGATGCTCGTTTCGTTCGGCATTCTTCTCGGCGCAACGTTTACCGGCTTCTTTAAGAAGTACCGCGGTGTTGTATTGGTTGCATTTCTGATCTCGGTCGGGCTTTTTGTCTACAAGGCATTCCAGCTGCTCGGCGAATGGGACGAGGATAATTCCGGAGAATTTTGATGCGATGCCGCCTGAGATGGAGTCTTTCCGCGTCTCGGGCGGCTTTTTCAAAAAATGCTTGCAAGACCAACAGAATTCCGGTATAATAGGTTTGTTGCATCTGCCGGTGTGATGGAATTGGTAGACGTAGTGGACTCAAAATCCACCGCTGGCGACAGCGTACCGGTTCGAGTCCGGTCACCGGCACCACGAGCAGATAATCCGAACCAGATCTTCTTCCACGAGGATTCGTTCGGATTATTTTTTTTCAAGGAAACGTTCTTCCGCAACGGGGTATCGGTTGACCGGAACAAGGAAAAAGGTGCAGGATATCATTTTCCCGTTCCGGTTTGTCCCCCGGAAGAGGATCATGGACAAGAAATCGTGAGAGGGGGAGGAAGGATAGTGGAAAACATTTTGCTGAACAATGAATTGAATCTGTCGTACCCCGAGGGATTCCATGTGTTGGATGACGAGGAACGCAATCGATTAACCTTCTTCGAAGATGGTCCGGGCGTGTGCTTGTCCGATCCGGAAAGGCACATCATGATGTCCGTAGGCTGGAAACAGGCGGGCGGATTCGCAGCCATGGTGTTAAACTCTAAAGATGTCGCGAAAAACATGGAGGCAAAGATCAGAAAGCCCATGAAGCAGTTCGGATACCGGCTGGAAGGCTTTGTTTCCAGAGAGGTCGGCGGCAAACAGGCCAATGGCTTCCGCTACGAGTACGAGGCGCAGGGTATCGGTATGTTTGCCGAATCTCTGGCTGTCAAAATGAATAAGACTATCTACTACATCCACTTCTACGCCAGAACAGCGTTGAAGGCCGAAAGCCTTCCGATCATGGAAGATATACTCGGCTCAATCCTTTGGATGTGAAAGCTTGCTGATAATCTTTAGCTAATACATTCTTTATCTGAATCATGATCTTTTTCCCGGATGCAGTACGCATCCGGCTTTTTTATGGAGGAGGATTGATTGTGGAGTACATACTTTTGTCCTGCTGCCCCGATTGCAGTATAGATGGATCAGGACAGACAAGGAAACTATTTTCATATTTAATACAAAATATATATTATAAAATATATAGGTATATTCCAATATGCCATCGGATGTAACTTTTATATTACAAATTCAATCCGAAATATGATATAATGAAAAATAGCAATAAACCGGATTTTGCTGCAAAAACAAGGAGGGCGTTCCGGAACCGCCTTAGCCTTAATGAAAAGGAAATACAATATCAATGGTATTCGTTTTTCAAAGGAGCCGCTGATTCGGAGCAAACAAAATGCTGTCTCATATTGTAGTAAAGCAGTGCAATCCGGAGGCATCTTCGTGATGACATTATTGCCGTGAGGAATTCATTTTATTGATATCTTTTGGAAGGAGAGAAAAACATTGGAAACCAAACGACCAAGCCGTCTGCTCAGCCTGCTTCTTGCGTTTGCGCTCTGTTTCTCGGCTCTGCCGATGCTGAGTGCGGAAGCGGCTGCGGCGGATGAGATGACGGAATTATCCGTTGACCGTTCCCTGACACAGGCGGAGCTGGCAGAGCTGCCTGCGGAACTGACGAAAGAAGAAGCAGCGTTTGACATCAACGCTGTACTCAACAGCGTCCAACTGCATCCGCAGAGAACAGGATATGCGGCGCTGGATAAGCTGCTGGAAAATATACTGAAGCCCTATGCAAAAGCAAGTACGGCAAAGAAGGTGCAGGTCTGCTATGACTGGACCGTACGAAATATCAACTACTCGTGGTCCGGCTATAAGGCCGAGAAGTCCGGATATTATGGCTTCAACCGCAAATATCCGTATAACGATTACGAAGAAGGTCTGCAGAAGGCGTTTCCGGAGGAAGTGATCGCCCGCACCTACTACACAATGAGCAAGCATGAGGGCGTTTGCTATGACTGGGGTGCAGTATTTGCTGTCATGATGCGCTATATCGGCATTGAAGCATATGTCCATACCGGCATATTCCGTTTTGAATGGGATACACAGTGGGGACATCACGGCTGGGCTGAGGTTAAGATCAACGGAACAAACTATATCTTTGATCCGCAGCGTGAATTCCGCATGTGCGGTGACGGCAAGGGCAAGATCAGCCACACCCGTTATTATGGCCTGCGCTACTCGGATACCGACCGCTATCAGCAGGAGACAAAGGTCAATGCAAAGCGCGATGCTCAGTTCCTTCCGGTTACAGCACATCGGAAGAAATTTGTTCCGATCAACGCGGTTGCATCCCGTTCCGGCAAGGTGACCGGTGCAGGCAAATACGATATTACTGCGACAGCAACACTCCGCGCTGTTCCCAACGCCGGGAAGAGCTTTGCGGGCTGGTATACTGCGTCCGGCAAGCTGCTCAGCTCCAATCCGGCATACAGCTTCACGGTAAGCGGCCCGGCAACTGTTTATGCGATGTTTGCAGGTGACAAATTCTACGATATCAGAAACAACGACTGGTATGCGGGTGCAGCGATGCGTGCTGCCGATCTCGGATTGATTTCCGGCACACGGCCGTATCGCTTTGACGGAAAAACCGCTATGTCGCGCGCAATGGTCGTGATCATTCTGGCAAAGCTGGAGAAGGCCGATTTGAGCGGTTATACGAATACAAAGTTCTCTGATGTAAAAAGCGGTCAGTGGTATACGCGTGCAATCGCATGGGCAAACGAAAACGGCATTGTCAGCGGAACAAACAAGGGCACTTTCCTGCCGGATGCTTCTGTGACACGCGAGGAGTTTGTTGTGATTATGACAAACTATCTGAAATGGAAGCAGTTCGAGCTCACGGATGCCGAACTTCAGTACTCCGATCAGGATGCGATTAGTGCATGGGCGCTCTCTGCCGTAAAGAAGATTCAGGGTGCGGGCATGATTTCCGGATTCCCGGATGGAACATTCCGCCCGCGTAATTCGCTGAGCCGGGCTGAAGGCGTTGCGATTCTGGTTCATCTGGTGGATTTTATGGATGCGGCAGCGAAAGCTTGACTGCAATTCATTTGCTGTGGAGATATGATTCCCTGAAATCTGCGTGACAAGACATTTTAATACGGAATCCCTCTAGGGCTGGTGCGGGAATACCCGTGCTGCTTTAGAGGGATTATTCTGCGCTGCAGCCAGGAGAGAAGCGCCCGGGCGAGCAAGTTATTGCATTGGGAATGTCTCAAGCAGGCGTTTCCGTTTGCTTGCATTGGAGGAAAACAATGCCACGATTTTGAAGAATCACAAGGCCCGGATGTAAAAAAACCATGCCTGTATTTGTGTAATCCCACAAAAAGTCATGGATTTTTTCAAAGGGATGTTGACAATATAGACGTATCGTGTTAAAATTTTATTCACAAATGTTGGAATGTTACCGGTGATGCGGGCGTAACCAACTCTATCTGTTTCCCTGTGACGCACCGTAGTTCGGCCATAGGGCGCCAGTGTAGAGTTGGCTTTTTTTATCTCCGGGGGAGAGGACACAATGAGAGTCAAAAAGGTCATCAACAATAGTATTCTTTCTGTCATTGATGAAAAGGGAAACGAGATGATCGTGACCGGAAAGGGCATTGGATTCAAGCGCAAGACGGGCGAGTTTGTCGACGAAACGCTGGTCGAGAAAGTTTATCATATGGAAGATAAGGCCGAGCAGCGCCGCCTGCGGGAACTGGTTGCTCAAATTCCTCTGGAGCATTTGAAATTCACAGAGGCATGTATTGAAGAGATTAAGTCGCAGATTCGTCAGCCGCTCAATGAGTCTTTGCTCATTACGCTGGCCGACCACATCAGCTTTGCCATCCAGCGCAAGAAGCAGGGAGTTGAGTTTAATAATCCGCTCAGCGATGCGATTGTCTGCTATTATCCCACCGAATACCAGCTCGGAAAGCGATGTCTGCAGGCGATTGAGCGGGAATATGGCGTCCGCCTGAATGAGGACGAGGCCGCATTCATTGCCCTGCATATCGTCAATGCCGAACTGAACACCGATATGAGTCAAATGCACGATATGACCCGCCTGATGGACGGCTGTGTCCGGGTGACGGAGTTTTACTATCGAAAACAGTTTGATCGGGATTCGCTCGATTTTAATCGTTTCACGGTCCATTTGCGTTATCTGGTACAGAGGCTGTATCAGGGGGCGATGATGGAGGACAAGGCGGAGGAACGGGACGAAATGTTCCGGGAACTGATTCGCCGCAACTGCAAGGAGCACTATGCGTGCGCCGAACGGATTGCCTCCTATATTGCAACCAACTTTGATAAGACAATCAGCGAGGAGGAAAAGATTTATCTGACCATCCACCTCAAACGTCTTAACATGAATGAGGACGAATAAGGTCCATCGTTCTATCCTTTGTCTGAACTTCTGCCTCTTTTTATGAGGCAGAGTTTTGAAGTCATTCACATTCACTTATCTGACATAGTTTTGAAAGGAGAAGAAGTATGGCAGAGAAGAAAAGTGGACAGGTATTTGCGGTTGCACAGCAAATCGGTAAATCCCTGTTCCTACCCATCGCTGTCCTTCCCCCTGCAGGTATTCTGCTGGGTATCGGCAGCTCATTCACTAACCCGACCACCATCGCAACGTATGGCTTGACAGGCGTCCTGCATCAGGGGACCTTCCTGTACGGCTTTATGCTGATGCTGGCCAATGCCGGCAATGCCGTTTTCGGCAATCTGGCACTTATTTTTGCTCTGGCTGTTGCTCTGGGCATGGCAAAGAAGGAGAAAGGCGTTGCTGTTCTGTCTGCAGGCATTTTCTACCTGATTATGCTGACTACGATCAACACCCTTTTGACTCTGGATGGCTCCATCGTAGATGGTGTTGTTTCAGAAACCGTTAAGGAAGGCGCGATCACCACGATGCTGGGCATTCAGACCCTGCAGATGGGTGTATTCGGCGGTATTATCGCCGGTTTGGCTGCGGCTGCCCTGTGTAATAAGTTCTACAAGACACAGCTGCCGGATGCGCTGTCCTTCTTTGCAGGCACCCGTTTTGTTCCGATCACCGCTATGGTCTTCGGTATTATCACCGGTGTCATCCTGTACTTTGTATGGCCGATTATCCAGAGCGGTATCTTCGCGCTGGGCGGCATTGTACAGGCGTCCGGTTATTTCGGAACCTTCATTTATGGCTGCATCGAGCGTGCACTCATTCCGTTCGGTCTGCACCATATTTTCTATATGCCGTTCTGGCAGACCGGCGTAGGCGGCTCCATGGTAATCGACGGCGAGACCATTATGGGCGCGCAGAACATCTTCTTTGCTCAGCTGGCTTCCCCGGATACGGTTCATTTCTCCGTCGATGCATGCCGCTTCCTGACCGGTAAATATCCGTTCATGATGGGCGGTCTGCCGGGCGCTGCTTTGGCTATGTATGCGACTGCCCGTCCGGAAAAGCGCAAAGAGGTTGGCTCCCTGCTGTTCTCCGTCGCGCTGACTTCCTTCCTGACCGGTATCACAGAGCCGATCGAGTTCACCTTCCTGTTCCTCGCTCCCGCTCTGTTTGCAATTCACGTTGTATTTGCCGGTCTGGCATTCATGACCTGTCATATTCTGAGCATCTGTGTCGGCACTACCTTCTCAGATGGTCTGATTGACCTCATCCTGTACGGCATCCTGCCCGGTCAGGCAAAGTCCAACTGGCTGATGCTGATTCCGGTTATCGCAGTATACTTTGCTCTGTATTTCTTCGTATTCCGTTTCTTCATCCTGAAGTGGAACCTGAAGACTCCGGGCCGCGAAGAGGACGGCGAGGAAGCGCATCTGGTTTCCAAGGATGAGTACCGCGCTGCTACCGGTGTCGGTGTTGCCGGCGGCAAGAGCTTGCCCGCAAACTTCGATCAGAAGTCCGCGACTATCCTAAAGGGTGTAGGCGGCGTTGACAATCTGGTCGACATCGACTGCTGCGCAACGCGTCTGCGCCTGACTCTGGTTGACACAGGCAAGGTAGATGAAGCGATTTTGAAGTCTACCGGTGCATCCGGTGTTGTTATCAAGGGCGCCGGCATTCAGGTCATCTATGGCCCGTCTGTCACGGTTGTTAAGTCTAACTTTGAGGAATTCGTAGAGCAGGTTCGCTCCGGTGCGATTGACAAGTCGCTGTTTATGGATGCACCTGCACCTGCTGCCGTCACTGCGGAAGCACCTGCCGGTCCTCAGATGGAAGACGAGGTTCTGGGTGCGCACATGAACGGCCGCATGCTCCTGATGAATGAGGTTCAGGACGAAGCGTTTGCTTCCTGCGCACTGGGCGACGGTGTTGCAATTGAGCCTGCGGAAGGCAAGCTGTATGCACCGATTGACGCTACAGTTGACAACGTATTTGACACCAAGCATGCCATCGCACTGGCAACAGAGGCAGGCTGCGAGGTTCTGCTGCATATCGGCATTGACACAGTCAAGCTGAATGGTCAGTACTTCGAGGCACATGTCGAAGCTGGTCAGGCCGTAAAGAAGGGCGATCTGCTGATCTCCTTCGATATGGATGCGATCAAGGCTGCCGGTTATCTGTGCACCACCCCGATGATCATCTGCAACACGGATGATTATAAGTCGGTCAAGCCGCTTGCTACCGGTGATGTCAAGGCCGGTCAGGATCTGCTGGCTGTCAATGGCTAAACGGTAACTCAGTCTATTCGCAATGACAACAGGGCGGACAGCGATTTTCGCTGTCCGCCTTTGATTCTGCCCTCAAACAGAAAACGTCCCTGTCTGACCGGAAGAATACGGAAAGGCAGGGACATTTTCACTTTTCTATGGATGCTGCTGCGGTGTATTGCTTTCTTTGCGGGACTGATCGCCCGGGAATCAGGTGCGTGTTATCCGACCAGCCATTTGTACTTTGCAACGCTGTAAAGCGGAAGAAAAGGAATCAGAATCGGGACGGATTTTGCATAGGACTGATATTCCGGGTCATTGCCGTAGTTTTTGTTCTGTCTCAATTCCAGTCTTCTTGCACCGCCGAACATAATGTAGACAATACATACCCATCCGCCGATGGCTGCAATCCACTGAAATGCGCCCTGGAGAATGGTCAGGCCGGAAATGAATACGCCGGTCCAGGTCAGCACCTCGCCAAAATAGTTGGGGCAGCGAACCAGACGGAAAATCGAGACATCGCAGAAGCGTTTGGGATGCTGCTTTTTATAATTATTCTTTATAAAGTCGGCACTCGCTTCCAAAAGGATACCGAGCGCCATGATAATCATACCAATGTATCCGACGACATCACTGCCGGCCCCGTTTGCAAGACGGAAAAAGACCGGTGAAATCTCACAGCAATACAGCAATGCACACGATGCCCAGATTATAATTTTGGGCAGGAGTTTCATCGTGGAGCCATCTTTGATATCATTTTTCATGGTTGCCTGATAAGAGGCGCTTTTCATTTCGCGGATGAGCAGATATCCGCCCAGCCGGCAGCCGTAAACAATGAATAAAACTGCCATGACAGCGGGAACGGGTGACATGCGATGAGAAAACATCACGAGCAGGGCAAGCCCCAGACCTGCAACGGAAAATCCATAGCCCAGGGATATGAACCACACAAACTTCTTGAAACCAATCGAGCTGATAAGCATTGCGATAATAAATAAAAGGAAGAATTTCATAACATTACTCCTATCTGTAAATGATGACGGATCTGTTTCGCTTTTTGCCGCCGGTGCGTTTTTAATCGGAAGGATGTCTCATAACAGGAAAAGCAGTCCGATGAAAAAGCTGATTTGTGAAACACCATTCGTGAACTGTTCCGCCCAGTTGGATTTGACGTCACTGCTGTCCAGCTTTACGGCAAACACCCCCATCAGTATCATCCCGGCGATACCGATCAGGAAAAACCAAAGGGAAGGCTGTGATGTAACAGCTGCCAGAATATCAGGAAAAACAAGTCTGCTGCGGCAGAGCAGCAGGGAACAGAGCATGAGCGCAAAGCCCAGCGGCATGACAATCCGCATCTGTATAAAAAGAGGCCATATATTTTTCTTTTTTACCACAACGATGATTTTCCAGAGTACTTTTCCGCTGCCGCCCAACAGACAGAGAACAGCGCCGAGCAGAAATAATCTGCTGGAAAAAATCGTTCCGATTACAACACAGCTTGCCCCGAAAAAAATGACCGGAATTGCATCCGTCAGGGCGAGAAAAAGCGTAAAATCTTCAGGAACAATCTCTTTTGTCATTTTTCTATTCATTCAGTCACCACCATTTCCGAAATGCAGGATGTTCCCGCCTGTCTTGTTTTTCCCTCGCATCAGCACAAAGACGAGCCGGTGCGATGCACTTTATTTTTATTATAGCATACATCCTGCAGTAATTCCTCCGATTTTCCCGTTTTTCACACCCAATCATATGGAAGGGCTAGGGAAAACTGGTGCAGAGGCAAAAGATATAGTATAATCAGATATAGCGGCAAGCAGGCTGCCGAAACTGCTGTCACAGGCGGTCTGACTGTATAGAGAGCGTGTATGGGCGCATACAGAACTGCGGGTAAGCAAGCGGAAAGGAAGCAGGGGGCATAAATTATGAACTATATTGTTCTGGATCTGGAGTGGAATCAGCCGAGAAGTGCAGCGGAACTGATTCAAACACCATTTGCATTTGATTCTGAGATCATCGAAATCGGGGCAGTCAAGCTGAACGAACGCTTTGAAGCGGTTGATGAATTTAAGATATTGATCTCTCCGACCTTTTATACGGTCCTGAACGGAAGGGTTTCGCGGTTGACCAGAATTTACAAGGGGATGCTGAAAACCGGCGTTCCCTTTCCGCAGGCATATCGGGAGTTTCTCACATGGTGCGGCGAGGAGTACGCGTTTCTGACATGGGGACCGACCGACATTCCGGTTTTGATGGACAACCTTCTCATGCATCGGATGTCCCTGGATTCGGTCAGAGAATGCTATGATCTTCAGCGGATGTTCGGCAATGAAATCCTGCGGGAAAACAGGCAATGTTCCTTGGAAAACGCAATGAAGCTCCTGCGGTTTCCCATGGAGAGAGGACATGACGCGCTGAATGATGCAAAAAATACCGTCCGGATTGCGGGATTTATGGATTTGGAAAAATATATGGAAGAATATGTGACCATTTACGTAAATTATGAGGAAGATCGCGCAGGTGCTGCTTTTGCAGAAAAGGAATTTTCCAATATGACACAGGCGCTGAAAGATCCTGATGTCGTCAGCTTTTCGTGTCCGTATTGCGGTGCAGACATTGTGTGTGAAGAATTTGTGCCGTCCGGAACGGGAAAAACACTCGGATATGCAAGCTGCCCGGAGGAAGATGAGTTTTTGCTCAGACTTTCCGGCTTCCCGGCAGCAGAAAAAGGGATTCATGTACGACGCATGATTTTTGAGATGAGTGATGACCTTTGGGATATTTATCAGACTGCGGTGGAAAGAAGAGACGAAAAATTGAGAGAAAAACAGGGGATGGAATAAAGCGCTCTGCACCGGGCTGAACAGATTACCCGACAGGCACAGGGAGCAAAAACGGAACGGAACACATCGTCAGAATAAAAAAACAGCGGTCCGATCGCACACAGGTGGTCAGACCGCTGAATTATTTTGTGAAAAATTACTTGTTCTTGCTCTGAATATATTCGTCCATCGCGGCGGCAGCCTTTTTGCCTGCGCCCATGGCGAGGATTACCGTTGCGGCACCGGTGACGGTATCGCCGCCGGCGAATACGCCTTCCTTGGAAGTTGCGCCGACTTCATCTGCAACAATGCAGCCCTTGCGGTTGGTTTCCAGACCCGGGGTCGTCGTGCGAATCAGCGGATTCGGGGAAGTGCCGATGGCTACAATAACGGCATCGACATCGAGAACAAATTCGCTGCCTTCAATCGGAACCGGACGGCGGCGGCCGGACGCATCCGGCTCACCCAGCTCCATGTTCTGGCAGCGGACGCCCTTGACATGGAAATCATCGTCGCCGAGGACCTCCAGCGGTGCTGCCAGCAGCTTGAAGATGATGCCTTCTTCTTTCGCGTGGTGAACCTCCTCCGCACGGGCAGGCAGTTCCGCTTCACTGCGGCGGTAGACGATATAGACATCCTCTGCACCCATGCGCTTTGCACAGCGAGCCGCATCCATTGCAACGTTGCCGCCGCCAAAAACTGCAACGCGCTTTGCGTGATAGATCGGGGTGGGAGAGTTCTCCTTATATGCCTTCATCAGGTTGACACGGGTCAGATACTCATTTGCAGAGTAGACGCCGTTGTAGCCTTCGCCGGGGACGCGCATAAAGTTCGGCAGACCTGCGCCGGAGCCGACAAAAATGGCCTCAAAGCCGTCAGCAAACAGATCGTCGATGGTCTCGGTGCGTCCGACAACAAAATTAAGTACAAACTTGACGCCCTTTTCCTTGAGCGTATCAATTTCCTTTTGAACAATCGCCTTCGGCAGACGGAATTCCGGAATGCCGTACATCAGTACGCCGCCGGCTGTGTGCAGAACCTCGAACACGGTGACGTCATAGCCCTTCGCAGCCAGATCGCCCGCACAGGTCAGACCGGCAGGACCGGCGCCGACAACCGCGACGCGATGACCATTGGGTGCGGGAACGGAAACCGGCTCGCCGGTCGGATGCGCCATGGCGTAGTCGGCGGCAAAACGCTCCAGACGACCGATTGCAACCGGTTCGCCCTTGATGCCGCGGACACACTTGCTCTCGCACTGGCTCTCCTGCGGGCAGACACGACCGCAGACAGCCGGGAGGGAGCTGGTTTCCTTGATCTTATCGTTTGCTTCCATGAACTTGCCCTGTGCAATCAGGGAAATAAAGTCCGGAATCTGGACATTGACCGGGCAGCCGGAAACACACGGACGATGCTTGCAGTTCAGGCAGCGTGTCGCCTCGTCGACAGCGGTTGCTTCGTCATAGCCGAGAGAAACCTCGAGGAAGTTTTTGTTTCTGACATTGGGATCCTGCTCCGGGATCGGATTTTTAACGGGGGACATATTAGCCATTTTATTTTACCTCCATGCTCTGCAGTCTGCACTTGTGTGCTTCGATTGCATCCTGTTCCTGCGGCTTATACATGCGGGCGCGGCGCATTGCCTCGTCGAAATCGACCAGATGTCCGTCGAAATCGGGGCCGTCGACACAGGCGAACTTGGTTTCGCCGTCAACGGTCAGGCGGCAGCCGCCGCACATGCCGGTACCGTCAACCATGATGGAGTTCATAGATACGATGGTTTTGATGCCATACGGCTTGGTGGTAAGACATACGAACTTCATCATAATCATCGGTCCGATGGCAATGACAGCGTCGTACTTCTTGCCGCTCTCAATCTGCTGCTTGAGAATGTCAGTGACAAGCGCCTTGTTGCCGTTGGAGCCGTCATCGGTGCAAATGTAGAGGTTGGTGGATGCTGCGCGCATCTCATCCTCCAGAATGATGATATCCTTGCTGCGGAAGCCGGCAATCAGGTCGACCTCAGCGCCCATTTCGTGCAGCTTCTTGGCCTGCGGATAGGCAATCGCGCAGCCGAGACCGCCGCCGACAACTGCAACGTGCTTTAGGCCCTCGAGCTCGGAAGCGCGGCCGAGGGGACCGACGAAATCGTGCAGGCAGTCGCCCTCTTCCAATGTGCCGAGCTGCATGGTTGTGCCGCCGACCTCCTGGAAAATAATTGTAATCGTGCCCTGCTCGCGGTTGTACTCCGCAATGGTCAGCGGAATGCGCTCGCCGTCTTCATCCACACGAAGAATAATAAACTGACCCGGCTCGGCCTTTTTGGCAACATAAGGAGCGTCGATTACCATCAGGACGACGTTCTTGCTCAGCCGGCGCTTTTTCAGAATTTGATACATGACATATCCTCCTCTTATCAGATCAAGCAAAGTCTGAATCAACGATGATTATATTTCGTTATACCACTTTATAATACCGTATTTGCAGACGATTCACAATACATTTCGTACACTTTTTTGTGGTAAATCAAAGAAAAATGCTGTGTGAATGAAGGATTTCGTGCAGGACATCCGTAATATGCAGCAAGTGCTGCTGCGTTTGTCCGCCTGGGGCGGGAAAGATTCCTGTCCGGCGGTTCTAGTTTGGGTGGACGCGCCATACGTTGAAACAAAAGGACAAACGGAGGTGAAGCAGTACATTGGAGGAACGATTGCAGCAGGCGGCGCAATGTCTGCCGGCACAGCTGCGCACAACGCTGCACGGGCTGGCGCACAGCGAACAGATACAGTGCGAGGAAATCCGCCTGCGCGCCGGACAGCCGCTGACGGTGACGCTCCGCGGTCGGGAACGCCTGCTGTCAGGCAGAGAGGTGATGCAGGAGGAGCTGGAGGAGACCCTTCGCCGCGCGACCGCCTACTCCGTTCACACGTTTGCGGACAGCCTGCGTCAGGGTTTTGTCACTGTGCGCGGCGGGCATCGCATCGGCGTTTGCGGACAGACGGCGGTACAGGAAGGGCATCTTCTTTCCTACCGGCACATTTCTTCGCTGAATATCCGCATTGCACGGCAAATCAAGGGGGCTGCTGCGGATGCGCTGGTACAGCAGATTCATACCGGAGACGGCCTGCGCAGTGCGCTGTTCCTCGCACCGCCCGGAAGGGGAAAGACAACGCTGCTGCGCGATCTGGCGCGCCGGCTGTCGGACAGCGGTGTGCGCACGGCACTGGCGGATGAACGCGCCGAGCTGGCCGCCCTGTATGAGGGAAAGCCGCAGCTGGATGTGGGACGGCATACGGATGTGATTGACGGCTGCCCGAAGGCGGAAGCCGCGATGATTCTCGTCAAGACAATGTCGCCGCAGCTGGTGGTGCTCGATGAGATCACAAGTGAAGCCGATGCACAGGCGGCACAGTATGCCGCGCATTGCGGCACAGCCGTTCTGGCGTCGGCACACGCATGGAATCTGGAGGATTTTCTCCTGCGTCCGCTGTATCGCGGACTGATGGAGGCACAAATTTTTTCTCATATTTTCTGCATCGGAGCTGACCGCCAGGTCAGTCTGGTTCGGCAGTAAAGGAAGGAGAACAGGAATGCTGAAAATGATTGGAATTGTATTGATTATCGGTTCGTTTGCAGGAATCGGCGTGTCGCAGCGGCGGCAGTTCAGAAGTCATGTCACGGTGCTCGGAGATTTGATTTCCGTCCTCGATGTCATTGCAGGGGAGCTGTCGTATCATCTGACAAGCGTACCGGAGCTTGTGAAAAAGCTTGCAGCGGATTCCCGACCGCAGATTGCACTCATTTTCCGCACGATGCAGGACAGTATGGAGCGGGATGACAGTCTGTCGCTGACATTCAAATGGATGAAAGCGTTCCGCGACTGCGGACAGGAGGCGGGGCTGAACGAGGAGGATATCGCCATTCTCTGCGACCTGTCGGAGTTTATCGGGAAATACGACCTGAAGGCACAGCAGCGCAGCATTGATTACGCGCGCTCCCGTCTGAGCCGTCAGCTGGAAATTGCGTCGGCGGAGCTGAAGAGCAAGGGAATGGTCTACCGCACCTGCTGTGTTGCGGCGGGCATTCTGCTCGTGCTCGTTCTGCTTTGATATCTGCCTATGGAAGTAGAACTGATTTTCCGGATTGCGGCAGTCGGTATTCTTGTCGCGGTGCTCAACCAGCTGCTTGTCCGTTCCGGCAGGGAGGAGCAGGCGATGATGACGACACTTGCCGGACTGATCGTGGTCATGATGCTGATTGTACAAAAGATCAGCGAATTGTTTTCAATGATAAAAAGTGTATTTGGGTTCTGACAGATGGAATTGATTGTAAAACTCGCGGCTGCGGCGCTTTGCGGCGCGCTGTTTGCGGCCTTTCTCCGTCCGCTGTCTCCTGTGTTCGGGGTGCTGACGGCACTGACCTGCGGACTTGTCGTGCTGTTGGCGGTGCTCGACCCGGTGGGACAGATTTTTCGTGCCCTGTCCGGCTTTCTCACAGCGGCGGGCATTTCGGGAGAAATCTATCTGCCTGTCATCAAGGCCGTCGGCATTGCGACGGTGGTGCACATCACCGCACAGGTCTGCCGCGACGCAGGCGAAGCCGCGCTGGGTACCAAGCTGGAGCTGGCCGGAACTATTGCCGCTGTGGCGGTGTGCATTCCGCTCATGCAGCAGGTGTTTTCCCTGCTTGAGACCATGCTGATGTAAAAAAGAGGAGAAAACATGAAACAGGCCGTGATGGTACTGCTGTGTCTGCTGCTGTGGACACCGGCACAGGCGGCAGATGTGTTTGCCGAACAAAAAACTGCGGCACAGGCGTCGCTGCAGGGCGCGCTGACGGGTGAAACGCAGTCGCTGATCTCCGGAATGGATGGAGACGGCGATCTTGCGCAGAATTTGTACACCATGCTGCGGCGGACTGCGCGGGAGCAGGGAGGTGCCGTACAGCGCGCGGCGGCGACCGTCACGCGTGTCGCGGTTGTGCTCATCCTGTGCAGCTTTGCCGGCAGCTTTTCCAAGACGACCGGTGTGCCGCCGATTATTCTCAGTATGGCGGGCGCGCTCGGCATCACAGCGGTGGTGTTCCGCGATTTGTCCGGGCTGATGGGACTGTGCATCCAGACAGCCGAGCAGCTTCAGGTTTTTTCCAAATCCATGCTGCCTGTCCTCATGACGGCGCTCACGCTGACCGGCGCGCCGACCACTGCAGCACTCGCCGGCGGCGGAACGATGTATGCGCTCGATGTGTGTGTCTCGCTGATTACCGGTCTGATGATGCCGCTGGTATCTGCTTATGTGGCGATGATTACAGTAAATGCCGCCATCAGCAACGATATGCTGTCTCGGCTCGCCGCTTTTCTGCGCTGGCTGACGGTCGGTGCGCTCAAGCTGCTGCTCACCGCATTTTTTTCCTATCTCACTATTTCCGGCACGGTCAGTCACGGACTGGATGCCAGTGCGGTGAAGGCGACAAAATTTGCGCTGTCCGGTTCCGTGCCTGTGGTCGGCGGTATTCTGTCCGGTGCGGCGGACACCGTTCTTTCCGGCGCGGTCGTGCTGAAAAATTCGCTCGGTCTGTTCGGCATGCTGTGTGTTGCGGCAATCTGTCTGGTGCCGTTTTTGCGGCTCAGTATCAGCTATTTGATCTTTCGCGCGGGTACGGCGCTGCTCTCGACAATTTGTCCGCCCACACTGGCGAGACTGCTCGATGGTATTACAAACAGCATCGGACTGATTCTCGGTATGCTGGGCAGCTGTTCCGCGATTGTCTTTTTTGAGCTGGTGTGTGCGGTGGTGATGGTGACATGATTGCGTTGATGCGGCAGCTGATCTTATGTCTGACGGCGGCATCTCTGTTCGGGGCGGTGGCACTTTCCCTCACGCCGAACGGCGCATTAAAGGAAGTTGTGCGGCTCGGTGTCGGTCTGATGCTGATTCTGTCGCTTGTGATTCCGCTGCGCCGCGTGCTGCCGGAAAGGCTGCTGTCCGCCCATCTGCCGCAGCACGAGACTCCTGTACAGCAGGACGCGGCGGATGTGTACCGGCAGGCGGTGCGCGAGCAGGTGGAGGCACAGGCCGCGCAATATGTTGTCACATGTGCGGCGCAAAACGGACTTTCCTGCACCGCACAGACATCTGCAGACATCGGAGAGGACGGAGTGGTATCCATCACCGCGGTGTCTGTCCGCCTCAGGGAAAAGGCGGAAGCCGGCGCAGCAGATGCGCTTCGCCGGCAGATTTCGGCGCAGCTCGGCATTTCTGAGGACGCTGTATTGGTGGAGTGATCTGATTTATGAAAAACTGGCAAACAGGACTGATTCGCCTGTGGGAGAAATATAAATATTTTATCGCGGTGATTCTGCTGGGTGCAGTCCTGCTGGTGACGGCGCAGTCCCCTGACAAGCGAAAGCAGGTGCAGGAAACAGACAGCGCACAGCAGTCAGACTTCGACCTCGCGGAATTTCAGCGGGATATCGAGGAAAGTCTGTCAGCGATTGAGGGCGCAGGCCGTGTGCGTGTCCTGCTGTCCCTGGAGGCAGGTGAGGAATCGGTTTACGCCACAGAAGTCAACCGTTCCAGTCAGACGACAGGCGGGGGTACAGACAGTGAGAGCGAAAGCTTTCAGAGTGCGGTGTCCGTGTTGTCTGACGGCACGTACGGGGAATCGCCCGTGCTCATCAAAAGCAAGTATCCGACCTTTCGCGGTGCGGTGATTTTATGCGACGGGGCGGACAGCGATGCGGTTCGCTTACAGATTATTCGGGCGGTATCCGCACTTTGCGGTATCACAAGCGATCACATTTCTATTTCCAAAATGAGCCAATAGGAGGAATTGTATATGAAATCTTTGCGAAAACGCGGCGCGGTGTACGGCGTCATCGGTCTGATGCTGTGTGTGGCGGTCTATCTCAACTGGAGCTATTTTCAGACGCCGGACGAGTTAACGGTTGCCAATCAGGCGAGTCAGGCCTCCGGTCATGTCTATGGTGAGGTGACGGCTGTGGACAAAGAAACCGCGGCTGCGGCAGGCTCCGGAAAGGCGGAGGACAGCCGCACAACCAGCGGTACGGCCGGCAGCACAGCGGCTGCGGCGGACAACGACTACTTTGCGCAGGCGCGCCTGTCCCGCCAGACCGCGCGCGATGAAGCCCTGTCGATGCTGCGGGAGACGGCGGCAAGTGCAGACGCGTCCGAGGATGCCAAAAAGGAAGCGAGCGCCAAAATTACGGGTATCGCCGGTGACATGGTAAAGGAGGAACGTATTGAGAGCCAGATCCGGTCAAAGGGCTATGCCGATGCTGTAGTCTATATCTCAGAGGACGCAATTCGTGCGGTTGTCTCACCGAAAAAGGGCGGATTGACTGCGTCGGATGCCGCTGCGATCTCCGAACTCATTGTCGCGGAAACAGGAGCGGAGCCCTCTGCAATCCGGCTCAGCGAGGCGAAATAACCGGAGAATTTTGAATTTGTTATTTCCAAATGCCGCGCGGTATGATATAATCACTTCGTAAGGAGTGTGATACCTATGGCAGACAGCAAGGAATATTGGACTTCCGACAGCGACCAGGGCAGTGTCCGGATCTCGGAAGACGTCATCGCATCCATTGCCGCCATCGCTGCATCCGAGGTTGAGGGCGTCGGAAATCTGTATTCCGGCATCGGCACGAATGTTGCGGAGTTTTTGGGCAAAAAGAGCCTTGCGAAGGGCGTAAAGGTTGTGTTCCACGGCAATCTAGTAGAGGTAGAGGTCAGCCTGCTCGCGCAGTACGGCTTCAACATCTGCGAGGTTTGCGAAAAGGTTCAGCGTGCAGTTCGTTCGTCGATTCAGTCGATGACCGGTATGCGCACATCGGTGGTGAACGTCAATGTCGGCGGTATTTCGTTCGAGACCGCTGTGACGGCTCCGGCTGCCGATTCTGTCCAGTGATTGCAGAAACTTGTAAAATAAACCCTGACCGCGGTGTTCAGGGTTTATTTTTTTCGAATTGTAGTGTATAATGATGCAAAAATGATTGTATAAAAGTTGTGCCGGCTGCGGCAATATCAATACGGAGGTACGTCTGTGGGAAGAAAAGAAGCGAGAGAAATTGCACTGCATATGATTTTTGAGCTGAGCTTTAAGGAATTCAGCGACGAGGAAATGGTGGCAGATCGTCTGGAACAGTCGGTGATGGAATCGCTGGCGGGCGATGTCGCGCTGTATGCGGGTGAGCTGACAGAAAAACAGAAGGAATATGTTCGCCGCACCGTTATGGGAGTCAGTGAACACCGCGCGGATGTGGATGCGGTGATCGAGAAGCATTCGAAAAACTGGAGAATGAGCCGCCTGTCCCATATGACGGTATCTGTGCTGCGCCTCGCGCTGTACGAGATGCGCTATGCAGATGATGTACCGGTAGGAACGGCGATCAACGAGGCGGTGGAACTGGCGAAAAAATACGAGTCGAATGAGTCGGCATCGTTTATCAACGGCATACTGGGCGCGGCTGCGCGCGAGCAGGCGGAGTAATGGGACGGTTTTTTGGCGTAGACACCTCCAATTACCGCACCTCAGCCGCGTTGTTTGACAGCGAAAGCGGAGAATGGCACAATGCCGGACGGCTGCTCGAGGTTCCTGCGGGGCGCATCGGTCTGCGGCAGAGCGACGCACTGTTTCAGCATGTGCAGCAGCTGCCGGAGCGCATTGCGCAGCTGGAATCCGGCTTTGGCGAACAACTGACTGCGGTGGCGGCGAGCACGCGGCCGCGCGCGGTGGAGGGTTCCTATATGCCGTGCTTTCTTGCGGGAGCAGGTTTGGCGCGCAGCATCGCGCATGCACGCGGCATTCCGTTTTACGAGGTTTCGCATCAGCAGGGACATCTGGCAGCGGCGGCCCTGTCGGCGGATGCGCTGCATTTGCTGCGCGAACCGTTTCTCGCATGGCACCTGTCAGGCGGAACGACAGAGCTGTTGCAGGTTCAGCCGGAGGGTGCGCTTTTTTCTGCATCGATTCTCGGCGGCACGGAGGATTTGGCCGCGGGTCAGCTGATTGACCGGGCAGGGAAGCTGCTGGGTCTGGCCTTTCCGTCCGGCGCACAGCTGGAACAGCTGGCAGATGCCTGCACACAGCCGGAACGTCCGTTCCGGCCAAAAGTATCCCGCTGCCGCTTTTCGCTGTCCGGCGCGCAGAATAAAATTGAACAGCTGCATCGAAACGGTGCGTCGCGCGAAACCGTGGCGCGGTATGCGATTGACATTGTCGGGAGCGCTGTGATGGACGCAACGCGGCAGGCGGTGGAACAGACCGGTCTGCCCGTGCTTTGCGCGGGCGGCGTCATGTCCAACCGGAGGCTGCAGCAGCGCATGCACGATGCGTTTGGCGCAAAATTTGCCGAGCCGACGCTGTCCGGCGACAATGCGGTCGGCGCTGCGGTGCTGGCGGCTGTTCTCAGCGGAGAATTGCTATGAAACAACAGACAATTTTTACGGTTTCTCAGGTTAATCAGGCGATTAAACGGATGCTGGAGGAGCACGAGCTGTTCCGCAGCATCTATGTGCAGGGAGAAATCTCAAATTATAAGGCGCATTCCTCCGGTCACCGGTATTTTACGCTCAAGGACAAGGATGGCGTGCTCTCGGCGGTCATGTTCCGTTCGGATGCCTCGCGGCTGCGCTTTCGTCCGGAAAACGGCATGAAGGTGATTGCGCGCGGGCGCATCAGCAGCTACCCGAAATATGGGCAGTATCAGATGTACGTCGCCGATATGATGCCCGACGGAATCGGCGCACTGACCATCGCGTTTGAACAGCTCAAACAAAAGCTGTACGAGGAAGGGCTGTTTGACGCATCGCGCAAAAAGCCGCTGCCGCGTCTGCCGCAGAAAATTGCCATTGTCACGTCCCCGACAGGCGCCGCGGTGCGCGATATGCTGCGCATTCTGCATCGGCGCTATCCGTTGGCACAGGTACAGATTTATCCTGTGCTCGTACAGGGCGCAGGGGCAGCGGCAGACATTGCCGGCGCGATTGCCGCAGTCAATCGGCGCGGAGAGGCGGATGTCATCATCACAGGACGAGGCGGCGGCTCGCTGGAAGATCTCTGGGCGTTTAATGAGGAAATTGTCGCGCGCGCCATCGCAGCATCGGACATTCCGGTCATTTCCGCTGTCGGACACGAACCGGATGTGACGATATCGGATTTTGCCGCGGATGCGCGCGCCTCCACGCCGTCCAATGCGGCGGAGATCTGCGTGCCGGATACGGCAGAGATCCGGCGTTTTCTGCGCAGTGCGGACAGTGCACTGCTCGCCGCAATCGGCACAGTCCTGCAGAGCAAGCGGACGGAGCTGACGGCCTTGGATAAACGCCGCAGGCTGCGCACACCGATTGGATATATTCAGGACCGGCGGTATGCGCTGGGGCATGTGACCGGTCAGCTGACGGCAGTGATGCAGCAGCAGCTGGCGGCACATCGGCAGGCGTTTGTGCGGCAGGCGGCATATCTGGACGCCTATAGTCCGCTCAAGGTTCTCGCACGCGGGTATTCCGTCGTGACAAAGGACAACGAGGTGATCTCGAGCAGTGAGAAGCTTCATCAGGATGATGAGATTATGGTGCGCTTTGCCGAAGGCGGCGCTGTGTGTACGGTAAAACAGGTCAGCCAAAAGTGCTGAGAGGAGTGCGGAAATGATGGAGGAAATGACCTTTGAACAGGCGATGAAACGTCTGGAGGAAATTGTATCAAAGCTGGAGGAGGGAGAAGCTCCGCTGGATAAAAGTATGGAACTGTTCGAGGAGGGGACGAAGCTCTCCGCCTACCTGTCCGGTCTGCTTGACCGCGCCGAACAGAAGGTGACAATGGTAACCGAACAGAACGGTGAAGAAACAGAAGTGCCGTTTGATATACAGGAGGTGGAATCATGACACTCAACGAACGTCTGACATCGTACAGCGCGCTCGTAGAAGCAAAACTGTCGGATTATCTGCGTCCGCAGAAGGACAGCGGACAGGGTATTGTGTATGAAGCGTGCCGCTATTCAGCGATGGCGGGCGGAAAACGGCTGCGTCCCGCGCTTGTGCTGGAATTCTGCCGTCTGAGTGGCGGCCATATTGAAGCCGCACTGCCGTTCGCCTGTGCGCTCGAGATGATTCACACCTACTCCCTCATCCATGACGATTTGCCGTGCATGGATGATGACGATCTGCGCCGCGGCAAGCCCACCAATCACAAGGTTTACGGCGAAGCGATCGCAGTGCTCGCAGGTGACGGTTTGCTCAATCTCGCGTTTGAAACAGCATCTGATCCGGCCAATACGCTCCGTGTTCCGGCAGAAGTACAGCTGCGCGCGGTTCGCGTGCTTTCCCGTGCGTCCGGCATGGACGGCATGATCGGCGGTCAGATTCTGGATATGCAGGCGGAGGAACATCCGATTTCGCGGGAGCAGCTGCGCACATTGCAGGAGCTGAAGACGGGCGCCTTGATCTGTGCCGCCGCACAGCTCGGCTGCCTGATCGGCGGCGCCACGGCAGAGCAGGAAGCGGCCGCGCTGGAGTATGCGCGCTGCATCGGACTGGCGTTTCAGATTCAGGACGATATTCTCGATATTGAGGGCGACGAGGCAGCTCTCGGCAAGCCGATCGGCTCGGATGCGGAAAACGGAAAGAGCACCTATCCGTCTCTGCTCGGACTGGAGCGCTGCCATGCCCTTGTGGATGAGCTGTCGGAACAGGCATCCGCGGCGCTGAAGCCCTTCTCTGACACGGGCATGCTGCCCGAACTGGCGATGTCCCTTGCATCCAGAAAGAGCTGACGTATTTCTGCTTTGGACGCAGAAACGGACCATGCAGAACGATGCGGTATTGTTCGCAACCTTTCCCAAATAAATTGTAAATATATTTTGCGGGAACTTGAAAATTTACAAACAATATGGTACATTATGAGCGGTGGCGCAGTATTCTAGTCAGCGCCTCTCGTTCCTAAGACGGGCCTAAAAATCCGTAGACGGGCATATCGATGAAGTCCCTGGTGTTTGCTTCTTACGCCCAGTTTGGGGTGGATGCTGGGGGTTAAGGTTTCAGGGCGTCTTTCAATGGCATGAAATCACGACCCTGTTTCCGTGGAGACCTGCTTCTGTGGAGCACCTATACATCTTCGGATTGATGGATGCTTTACGGCGCAGGATAAAAACCTGCAATGCGGTGCGACCGTGCCTCCGGGTGCAATGACGCTGTGTGCAGTGTAGCCTGCCTTGAGTGGGGAGGGTGAATCGGGTGTCCGCAGGTCGATCGTCACGGCCATGACATCACCTGTACTGATCCGTGAAACCCTGTCTGCAAAAGAGGCTAAGAACGTGGGGAGCTGCCGCGGAAAACGCCTAGACTGTCGTAATTGGGCAGACGGAGGATTGCAGTACGGACTAAGTGGCAATTCGGTCCCGGTGACGGTGACGCCCGGCACAGACCATAATGGGAAACCGCCTGACTGGTAACGGCAGGTCGTCTGCGGGGAAATCCAACCGAACCTCAAGCCGTAAGATTTACTTCGTCTGCTGCCACCACTTTATTTTGAATGAACCAGACAACCGGATGGAGGGCAGATCGCTTGGACAGCAGCTCCGGTAAGACCAAAAAAAGAGTAAAATCAAAGCAAAAGAGCAAACAGAACGATAATGTCAACATTCGCTGGATTCTGACAATCAGTCTCATTGCATTTGCGCTTTCTGTTATCATGTCCTATTGCTCCAAACAGGCGCTTGCCCATGTGGGCAACATCATTGCGTTTATTATTTTGCTTGCATTTATTGCAATCGGCATAGTTTTTGACATTGTGGGCGTCGCTGCCACGGCTTCGTCGGAAAAGCGGTTTCACTCGATGGCTGCGCGCAAGGTGCCGGGCGCACGGCAGGCAATCTGGATCACACGAAATGCGGAAAAGGTCGGCAGCTTTTGCAACGATGTCGTCGGCGATATTTCCGGTATCATTTCCGGTGCAACCAGCGCCGTAATCATCACACATTTGACACATGATGCGGTGGATCTGCGTTCGATTATCCTGTCACTCGTCATCACCGGATGTGTGGCTTCGCTGACAATCGGCGGCAAGGCAATCGGAAAAACACTCGGTATATCACGCAGTGAGGATATTGTTTTTCTGGTAGGCCGGCTGATGGCCTTTTTTTCGTGGAAAAAATAAGCAGGCAAATTGCCTGAAAAAGAGATTGGATTCGGGGATATGGAAAAACAAAATCAAATCAGGTACGGCCTCTTGGATCGGGAAGACCTTCCCTCGATACTCGGATCGCTTTCGAAGGAGAATCTCGACGAACTCTGCGCGGAGATCCGTCAGTTTTTGCTGGAGCATGTATCCCGCACCGGCGGACATCTCGCTTCCAATTTGGGCATTGTAGAGCTGACCGTTGCCCTTCACCGCTGTCTGAATACAGCGGAGGACCGGCTGATTTTCGACGTCGGACATCAGTGCTATACGCATAAGCTGCTCACAGGACGGCGCGATGCGTTCGACAATTTGCGTCAGTTTGGCGGAATTTCCGGCTTTTTGAAGCCGTCGGAGTCACCGCATGACGCCTGCATCACCGGACATGCGTCCGGCTCGGTTTCGGTTGCGCTGGGCATGGCGCATGCGCGCACGCTGCTCGGGAAAAACTATTCGGTAGTTGCCGTAATCGGAGACGGCGCGCTGACCGGAGGCATGGCGTATGAGGCGCTCAACTCCGCCGGCGCGAGCAGGGAGCCGCTCATCATCGTGCTCAACGACAACAATATGTCGATTGACAAAAATGTCGGCGCGATGAGCCGGCATTTGCGCCGCCTGCGCGTGCGTCCGCAGTACCTGCGCGTGAAAAAGGGCGTAAAATCCGCGCTCGATCATGTGCCCGGCGGCGACGGCGCAGCGAATTTCATTTCAAAATCAAAGCAGGCAGTGAAATCTGTCGTTCTGCCCAGTTCCATGTTTGAGCAGATGGGCTTTACCTATCTGGGACCGGTAGACGGACATGATATTCTTGCGGTCTGTCAGCTTTTGGAGCTTGCCAAACGCATGAAACGTCCGGTCATCATTCACGCGATGACGAAAAAGGGAAGAGGATATTCGTTTGCCGAGCAAAGACCGGAAAAGTACCACGGCGTGTCGAAATTTGATGTAGAGACCGGACTTCCGGTGAAAAAACCGTCTTCCAATTTTTCGGGCGTATTTGGCGCGGAGCTGGTGCGGCTCGCACACGACAATCCGAAAATCTGCGCAATCACGGCGGCAATGCCGTCGGGCACGGGACTGTCCCGTTTCGCAGGCAGCTTTCCGGAGCGGTTTTTCGATGTCGGCATTGCAGAAGAGCACGCGGTTGCTATGGGAGCGGGAATGGCGAAACAGGGGCTTCGCCCGGTCTGCGCACTGTATTCCACATTTTTGCAGCGCGCATATGACCAGCTGATTCACGATGTTGCCATTGACTGCGTACCGCTGATTCTGGCGATTGACCGCGCCGGTATTGTCGGAGAGGACGGCGCAACACACAACGGTGTTTTCGATGTCGGATTTCTGCGGCAGATTCCAAACATGACGCTGCTCGCTCCGTCCAACTATGCGGAGCTGCGCAGTATGCTGCGGCGCGCCGTTTCGCACACGGATGGTCCGATTGCACTGCGCTACCCGCGCGGCGGCGAGGGTGCCTATCGTGAGGATCACAGTGACAGCTCAGATGTCTGTCTCCGTGAGGGAACAGATGCTGTTCTTGTCTCTTACGGCATCCTGATTAACGAAGCGCTGGATGCGGCGCAGCGGCTGGAGCAGTCCGGCTTGTCTGTTTCTGTTGTAAAGCTCAACAACTTGACAGACGGATTTTCTGAAGAATTATTTGAAAAAATATGCAGTTGCGGGCGCGTTTGCGTCGCGGAAGATGTAGTTCATGCGGGAAGCATGGGGCAGGAGCTCGCCGAACAGCTGGCGCGGCGCGGCATAACCCCGCGATGGATTCGCCTGTGCAATACGGGCAGCACATTTGCCCCGCAGGGAGCAGTCCCCCGCATTTATGAATACTATCATTTGGACGGCAAGGGAATTGCCGAAACTTGTCTGGAGGCCATGCAGCATGAAGAAAAGACTGGATGTTCTTCTGTTTGAGAAGGGCATGGTGCCGTCACGTGAGCGTGCGAAAGCCATTATCATGAGCGGTATCGTCTATGTCAACAACCAAAAAGCGGATAAGGCGGGCATGAGTATTCCGGAGGATGCCGAGATTGAGATTCGCGGCAAGACAAACGCCTTTGTCAGCCGCGGCGGTCTGAAGATCGAAAAGGCGCTCAATTTCTTTCAGATTGACCCGACCGGTCTGTGTGTGCTCGATATCGGCGCCTCCACCGGAGGATTTACCGACTGCCTGCTCTCGCGCGGCGCGCGTAAGGTTTTTTCGATTGATGTGGGCTACGGACAGCTTGCATGGAAGCTGCGCCAGGACCCCCGCGTCGTGTGCATGGAGCGTACCAACATCCGATATGTCACGCCGGATATGCTGGACGGTGAAGTGCCGGAGCTGGCGGTTATCGATGTGTCGTTCATTTCGCTCCGGCTGGTTCTGCCGGTCGTGGCTCAGCTGCTGAGCGAGCATGGACGGATTGCCTGCCTGATTAAACCGCAGTTTGAGGCGGGAAAGGGCAAGGTCGGAAAAAAGGGCGTTGTGCGTGAGCCGGAAATTCACCGTGAGGTATTGGAGGCGTTTATCGAAAACGCGCACAGTGCCGGTTTTCATGTCTATCATATGACGTTCTCTCCCATCAGAGGACCGGAGGGAAATATTGAATTTCTCGGATATCTGGGAAAGGACGGCGAGGACGGCGAGCTTGACCCCGCCGCTTTGACGATGGAGGCGCATGGAGCACTTGCAAAGCATGACGAATAGGCAGGACAGAAGACGTCCGATCCGGAAGGTTCTGATCTGGCCGAATACCGGAAAAAACGGGATGGCATACGCTGTCCGCCAGACCGCTGAGCTCGTCCGTGAGTTCGGCGCACAGGTGATTCTGGCAGAAGAAGCACTGAATATCGGCATCAAAACAGAGGGGTTCCTCGTGTATCCGCTGCAAAAAGCGATGATCGAAGCGGATTTTATTATCGTGCTCGGCGGAGACGGCACGATTCTGGCAATGGCACAGCATGCCGCGCCGCATCATGTCCCGATTCTCGGTGTCAACCTCGGACACGTCGGTTTTCTGAGTGAGCTGGAGTTTCCCGAGCTGCGTCAGATTGAGCGCGTTTTTCAGGGCGAATACACCATAGATTCGCGCATGATGCTCGATGTCGAGGTGCTCCGCGGGCGCGAAATCGTCTATCGCACGATCGCGCTCAATGAAGCGATTATCAAAACCGGTTCGATTTTTCGCATCAGTCTGCTGGACGTTCTGTGTGACCGCGAAGCGGTGTGCTCGCTGCACGGCGATGGCGTGATTATTGCGACGCCCACCGGCAGTACGGCGTATTCACTCGCCGCAGGCGGACCGGTCATTGAGCCGTCTGCGGAAAATATTTCTGTCGTGCCGATCTGTGCGCACGGCGTGCATCCGCGCTCCTATTTGTTTTCCCCGCATCGGGAAATCTGTATCAGTCCGCGCTTTTTTAACGATGCAACCATCTTTGTGTCATGCGACGGACGCCGCGGTTTTCAGCTGACGGATGGAGATCGGGTGTTTGTACGCAAGGCGCCGTTTTGCACGCGGCTTCTGCGCGTCAAAGGAAAGAGCTTTTATTCCCTGCTGAGCGAAAAACTCACAAACGAGCGCAGCTGAACGGAGAAAGGGAGCAGTTATGAAGTTTCAGCGTCAGGCCAAAATACTGGAGCTGATTGAACACAATGAAATTGAAACACAGGAGGAGCTGTCCGCCCGTCTGCGCGCGCTCGGCTATGACACGACACAGGCGACCGTATCGCGCGACATCAAGGACCTTCGCCTGATTAAGGTGCTTTCGCCCAGCGGACGGTACCGCTATGCCACATCCACGCAGGAGGCAGAGACGAGCTTTGTGGGCAGACTGCAGAATATTTTCCGCGAATGTGTCACGAGCGTCGATTGTGCGCAGAACATGGTGGTGATTAAGACCCTCCCGGCGCTCGCGTCGGCCGCGGCGATGGCGATTGATGCCATGCGCATTCCCAAGGTTGTCGGCACGCTCAGCGGTGATGACACCGTGTTCATCGTCATGCGTGACAATGACAGCGCGGTTGAATTTTGCGAAGATACCAAAAATATGCTGAAATAAAAAAGGAGAACACATATGCTGAGCCTGCTTCACATCGAAAATATTGCCATCATTGAGCAGGCGGACATCGTCCTTCAGCCGGGATTTACCGTTCTGACCGGCGAAACCGGTGCGGGCAAATCCATCATCATTGATTCCATCGGCGCAATCATGGGACAGCGCACGAGCCGCGAGCTGATTCGAAACGGCGCCCGAAAAGGCTTTGTCAGCGCGGTTTTTGAGCAGATTTCCCCCGAATTAAAGCATCAGCTGGAGGAACTTGGTCTGGATACCGAGGAGGACGGCACGGTGCGCATTCAGCGGGAGCTGTCTGCCGAGGGACGCAGTGTCTGCCGCGTCAACATGCGCCCGGTGCCCGCGTCTGTGCTCAAGACACTCAGTCCGTATCTCATCAATATCCACGGACAGCATGACGGACAAAAGCTGATGCAGGAGGAATTCCACATCGATTTTCTCGACAGCTTTTGCGAATGCGAACCGCTGCTCGAGCAATTCCGGCCGCTGTATGCGCGGTTGTTTTCTTTGCGCAGCAAAATCCGCGAGCTGGAAAAGAGCGAACAGTACCGCGCGCAGCGCATTGACATGCTGCGCTATCAGTTCGACGAAATCGCAGCGGCGGAGCTGCGTCCGGGAGAAGAAGAGGAGCTGAACGAGCGCCGGCAGTTTTTTGACAATGCGGGCAAGCTGGCGTATGCGCTGCAAAATGCGGCGATGATGCTGTCCGGCGATGAAAATACAGACGGCGCCTGCGATCTGCTGGTACAGGCCTCTGAGGAACTGGCGGACATCTCTGCGCTGTCCGCTGAGCTCAACAGTACGGCGAAAAAAGCGGAGGAGCTGCGCTACCTGGCAGAGGATTTGGCGGAAACGGTGACCGATCTGGCGTCCCGCGTCGATTTTTCCGAGCAGGAGCGCGACAGCGTCGAGGCGCGGCTGGATGTCATTTATCGTCTGCGCCGCAAATACGGTGCGACGGTGGAGGAAGTGCTCGCATATTGTGACAGCGCGGCATCCGAGCTGGAAGATCTGGAAAATGCAGATGACCGCAAGGAGGAGCTTGTTGCCGAGTATCGGCAGACGCTCGCAGCGGCGCGCGAAATCGCGGCGGAGCTGTCAAGACAGCGGCGCGAAGCGGCGCTGGAGCTCGAGGCGGAAATCGTGCAGCAGCTTGCGGATCTGGATATGGCAAAGGTTCGCCTTTCGATTTCCGTTTCCCCGCAGACAAAGCTCAACCCGCGCGGAATGGATGAAGTCCGCTTTCTGATCTCTACAAATCCCGGCGAGCCGGTCAAGCCGCTGTCGAAAATTGCATCCGGCGGCGAGCTTTCCCGCATTATGCTGGCGATCAAAAATGTGTTGACACAGTCTGAGGATGTTGGTACACTTATTTTTGACGAAATTGACACCGGCGTCAGCGGACGGGCGGCGCAGAAAATTGCGGTCAAACTGGGGGAGATTTCCCGCCGCAAACAGACGCTCTGCGTGACGCATTTGCCGCAGCTGGCTGCCATGGGCGACCACCATCTGCTCATTCAAAAGTCGGTTTCGGAGGAATATACCTATACCGATGTGTGCCCTCTGGAGGGGGAAGCGCGCGCCGCAGAGCTTGCGCGCATGATATCCGGCGATGCGATTACAGAGCTTTCGATGCGCAACGCACAGGAGCTTCTGGAACGCGCGGCACACAGCAAACAACAGTAAATCATTGGCTTTGTCCTTCATACACGGCCAAAATTACAGATATAAGAAAGGATTAGTACGATGTCTCAAGTTTACGAGGAATTGCAGGCACGCGGTCTGATTGCGCAGTGCACCAATGAGGAGAAGGTACGCGATCTGTTGGACAACCATCAGACCACGTTCTACATCGGCTTTGATGCAACGGCGGATTCCCTGCATGTCGGCCATTTCCTGCAGCTGGTCATCATGTCCCGCCTGCAGCAGGCAGGACACCGTCCGATTGCCCTGATTGGCGGCGGCACGACGATGATCGGCGATCCCACCGGCAAGACCGATATGCGAAAAATGCTGACACGCGAGGAAATTGACTACAATGCGGAGTGCTTCCGCCGCCAGATGCGCCGTCTCGTCGACTTCGGCGAGGGCAAGGCGATGATGGTCAACAACGCTGACTGGATTTTGAAGTTCAATTATATGGATTTCCTGCGTGAAGTTGGCATTCATTTCTCGGTCAACCGTATGCTGACGGCGGAATGCTTCAAGACTCGTCTGGAAAAGGGACTGAGCTTCATCGAATTCAACTATATGCTGCTGCAGAGCTACGACTTCCTGCATCTGTACCGCACACAGGATTGTCATCTGGAGCTGGGCGGCGATGACCAGTGGTCCAATATCATCAACGGCGCTGATCTCATTCGCCGCGTCGACGGCAAGGACGATGCCTATGGTCTTACCTTTACGCTGCTCACCACCTCTGAGGGCAAGAAGATGGGCAAGACAGAGAAGGGTGCTGTCTGGCTCGACCCGGCAAAGACCTCTCCGTATGATTTCTTCCAGTATTGGAGAAACATTGATGATGCCGATGTCATTCGCGTCATGAAAATGCTGACCTTTATGACACTCGATGAAATTGCGGAGTATGAGACGCTCGAGGGCGCCGGTCTGAACCGCGCGAAGGAACGTCTGGCGTACGAAATCACCGCAATGGTACATGGAAAGGAAGAGGCCGAAAAGGCGCTTTCCGCCGCAAAGGCCGTATTCTCCGGCGGTGCATCGTCTGAGAATATGCCGACTACCGCACTGACGGCTGATGATCTGACGGATGGCAGCATTGCTGTTCTCGATCTGCTGGTCAAGGCTGAACTGGTCAAGTCCAAGGGCGAAGCGCGCCGCGTGATTCAGCAGGGCGGTCTGACTGTCAACGGTGATAAGGTGACCGACGTCTATGCCGCATTCGGTGCAGATGCCTTCGCTGATGACGGAATGATTATCCGCAAGGGCAAGAAGACTTTCCGCAGAGTGACCCTGTAAGTGCAATCAAGCTTCCCTTTTTTCTGATGAAGAAAGGGAAGTTTTTTGTGCGAAAAACACGCGGTTCTGCCGGTTTTCGGTTGAACCGCTTCCCTAAAGATGGTATAATTAACAGATAGTATTAAGTACTCCGCAGAGGAGGAGTTTTGTTTGAATAGAGTATCTATTTTGGGCGTGCAGTTCGACCCGATTACGAGGCAGGAAGCGGTCAGCCGCGCAATGACGCAGATCCGCGAGGGAAAAAGGGGTTATGTTGTCACGCCGAATTCCGAAATTGTATACATGGCGCGTTCGGATGCGAAGCTGAAGCAGCTGCTCAATGCCGCGGTTCTCGTTCTTCCGGACGGCATTGGAATTGTTCATGCGGCGAAAATTCTCAAAAAGCCATTGAAGGAGAAGGTTGCCGGTATCGAATTTGCTGCTTCTCTGATTGAGGAGATGGCAAAGGAAGGACGCGGGCTGTTTCTGTTTGGCGCAAAGCCCGGCGTCGCGGAACAGGCCGCGGAAAATTTGAAGCAGAGATATCCCGGCCTGGTCATCACCGGCTGCCGCAACGGATATTTCAAGGATGACGCGGAGGCGATACGCGATATCAATGCCGCAGGTCATTCCGACGTGATTCTGGTCTGTCTCGGTGCGCCCAAGCAGGAATTTTTTATGGAACAGCATTTCAATGAGCTCGATGGCACGCTGCTTTGCGGTTTGGGCGGTTCGCTCGATGTCTATGCAGGAGTTGTGGAGCGCGCACCGGATTTTTATGTCAATCACGGGCTGGAATGGTTCTATCGCCTGAAAAAAGAACCCTGGCGCGCAAAACGCATGACTGCACTGCCAAAATTTCTGCTGACAGTGATAAAATCAAAAATAACGGGAGGAAACAAATGAATGTAAAGCTGATTGCCTATACACCGTCTCCGGAGCAGCTGATCTCCGCTGCGGCCAAGACCTGTTACTCGGCTGCCGATGTGAATACCCTGCTCGATGGGCTGGATGAGGAAAAAACCAAATCTTATCTGACCATGCTGACGGAGATTGGGCATGAAAGTCCGATCGAACACGCTTCCTTCACGTTTGCAATCGAGGGGGTCTCCCGTTCGCTTCTCGCGCAGATCACACGCCATCGCATGGCATCGTTCAGCGTGCAGTCTCAGCGCTATGTGCGTGAG